>DATDKF010000285.1:0-26641 GCA_036520135.1 Solirubrobacteraceae bacterium | reverse complement strand
GCGTGGCGATCTTCGGCGGTACCGGCAGCGTCTACGGCGCCGCGCTCGGCGCGCTGCTGCTCGGCACCATCACGTCGTCGCTGATCGTGCTGCGGGTCGAGGCGTTCTGGCAGCAGGCTGCCATCGGCGCGCTGCTGCTGCTCGCGATCGCCTTCGACCGGCTGATCGGCCTCCGGGTCGAGGCCGCCCTGCGCCGGAGGAGCGCGCGCCGTGCAGGCTGAGAGTGCGACCGAGCCGACCCCGGCCGCCACCCCGGCCGCTCCGGCCACGGGTCGCGACGATGGCCGCGCCGGTCGGCTGCGCGCGCTGCTCGGCCGCTGGGAGGCCCTGCTCGTCGGGCTGATCCTGGTGACGTTCCTCATCGGGCAGGCGCTGTCGTCGGAGTTCCTGACCGCCGACTCGTTCACCACCGGCTCGCTCGACCTGTCCGAGGTCGCGCTGATGGCGCTGCCACTGACGATGGTGATCGTCGCCGCCGAGATCGACCTGTCGGTCGCGTCCGTGCTCGCGCTCTCGAGCGCGCTGATGGCGTACCTGTGGAACCACAACCAGCCGATCGAGACGATCATCCCGATCTGCGTCGTGGTCGGCGCGCTCTGCGGCGCGTTCAATGGGGTGCTCGTCACGCGGCTCGGCCTGCCTTCGCTCGCGGTGACGATCGGCACGCTGGCGCTGTTCGGCGGGCTCGCGTTCGTCGTCATCGGCGACGAGTCGGTGACCGACTTCCCGCTCGTCTGGACGGACCGCGCATTCGGGAACTTCGCGGGCACGTTCGTGCCGAACACGATCGTGCTGTTCGCGATCCTCGCCGTCGCGTTCGCGGTGCTGCTGCATGCGACGCCGTTCGGCCGCTCGATCTTCGCGATCGGGGCGAACGAGGAGGCGGCGTACTTCTCGGGCCTGCGCGTCAAGCGCGTCAAGCTCATCCTCTTCACGCTCTCCGGCGCCGTTGCGGGACTCGCCGGCATCGTCATCTCCCTGCGCAACTCGACCGCGGCGGCCAACGTCGGCGAGGGGTTCGAGCTGACCGTCGTCACCGCCGTGCTGCTCGGCGGCGTGTCGATCTTCGGCGGCCGCGGCACGATCGCCGGCGTCGTCCTCGCGCTGCTGCTGCTCGGCGGCATCCAGAAGGCGATCCTGCTCAGCGAGTCGCTCTCGTCGTACTGGATCCAGATCGTCACCGGGGCGCTGCTCGTCGGCTCCGTCCTCGGTCCCAACCTCGCCCGTCGCGTCGCCGAGGCCCGGCGGCGCCGCTCACGTCCACTCCCGGAGGAGGGTCCATGAAGTCCGCACATCTGCGTGTGCTGCTCGCCGCGCTGGCTCTGGTGGCAGCGCTCGCCGTCGCCGCCTGCGGCGAGACGAAGGATGAGAACGCAGCCTCGGACGGCTCGTCGTCCACGAAGTCCGACTCGGGCACGGCGGATCCTAACGCCGAGATCCCGAAGGGGCTCAAGACCGTCTCGATCCCGAAGCAGCTCGGCAACCCGTACGAGGAGTTCGAGCACTCCGGCGTCGACGAGGCGCTCAAGGAGCTCGGCGGCTCCAACCGGATCTCCGGCGCGACCGACGCCGGCGCGTCGACCCAGATCCCGATCATCAACGCCGCCGTCCAGCAGAACCCCGACGCGATCATCATCGCCGGCAACGATCCCGACGCCGTCGCCCCGGCCCTCAAGCAGGCGGCCCAGAAGGGCATCAAGATCGTCGGCATGGACTCCGACGTGGCGCCCGACGCGCGCAGCGTCTTCGTCAACCAGGTCACGACCGAGCTGGTCGGCAAGAACCAGGTCGAGTCGATCGCGAAGCAGATCGACAACAAGGGCGAGATCGCGATCCTTTCGGCGACCGCGAACGCGACCAACCAGAACGCCTGGATCAAGGTGATGAAGGAGACGCTGAAGGACCCAAAGTACAAGGACATCAAGCTCGTGAAGGTCGCCTACGGCGACGACGACGACCAGAAGTCCTTCCAGGAGACCCAGGGCCTCATCCAGGCGTATCCGAACCTGAAGGGCATCATCTCCCCGACCACGGTCGGCGTCGCCGCCGCGGCCCGGTACCTGTCGACCTCGCCCCAGAAGGGCAAGATCAAGCTCACCGGCCTGGGCTTCCCGAACCAGATGCGCAAGTTCGTCAAGGACGGGACGGTCGAGGAGTTCCAGCTGTGGGTGCCGAAGGACGTCGGCTACCTCGCCGGCCAGGCTGCCGCGGCGCTCGTGGCCGGGCGCATCACCGGCAAGGAGGGCGAGAAGTTCACCGCCGGCCGGCTCGGCGACTACACGATCGGCGCCAACGGCGAGATCGTGCTCGGCCCGCTGACCACGTTCAACGCGAAGAACGTCGACGACTTCGACTTCTGAGTCTGGGTCGATGAGCGCTCGCGTCGGCATCTTCGGGATCGGGCTCGCGGCCTACTGGCCGCAGTTCGATGGCCTGCGCGAGCGCGTCCAGGGCTACCAGCGCCGCGTCGAGGAGCGCGTGGGCGAGCTCGGCGGCGACGTGGTGTCGGCGGGGCTGGTGGACTCGGCCGAGGGGGCGCGCGAGGCGGGCGACCGCTTCGCGCGCTCGCAGGTCGACCTCGTGCTCTGCCACGCCGTCACCTACGCGACGTCCAGCCAGGTACTGCCGGCGGTGCAGGCGGCCAAGGTCCCGGTCGTGCTGCTCGGGCTGCAGCCGACCGCGTCGCTCGACTACGAGAACACTGGCACCGGCGAGTGGCTGGCCAACTGCGCGGCCTGCTGTGTGCCGGAGCTCGCGGGCGCGTTCACGCGCGCGCGGATCCCCTACGACACGGTCGCCGGCACGATCGACGGCGACGAGCGGGCATGGGCCAAGATCGCCTCCTGGGTGCGGGCGGCGGGCGTGGCGCGCGCGCTGCGCGGCGCGCGGATCGGCTTCATGGGCCACACCTATCCCGGCATGCTCGACATGTACTCGGACTTCACGGCGGTGCACGCGCAGCTCGGCGCGCACGTGGAGGTGCTGGAGATCGACGATCTCGGCACGCGGGTCGCGCAGGTGACCGACGACGAGGTCGCCGCCAAGCAGGTCGAGATCCGTGACATGTTCGACTTCGCCGACCCGTCCGACGATCCGATCGCCGGGCCGATCGAGGACGAGCAGCTCGACTGGTCGGCGCGCGTCGCCGCCGGGCTCGACCGGCTGGCGGCGGACTTCGGGCTCGACGGGCTGACCTACTACTACCGCGGCGCCGACGGCAACGAGGCCGAGCGGCTCGGCGCCGGGGTGATCGTCGGCAACTCGCTGCTCACCGCGCGCGGGATCCCGACCGCGGGCGAGGGCGACCTCAAGACCAACGTCGCGCAGCTGATCCTCGACCGCCTCGGCGCCGGCGGCTCGTACACCGAGTACTACGCGCTCGACTTCGACGAGGACTTCGTGCTGATGGGCCACGACGGGCCGGGCCATATCGCGATCGCCGAGGGGCGGCCGACGCTGCGCGCGCTCAGGCTCTACCACGGCAAGCGCGGTGCCGGGTTGAGCGTCGAGTTCAAGGTTCGCTACGGGCCGGTCACGATCTGCGGCTGCACGCAGGACGCCGACGGCCGGCTGAAACTGGTCGTCGCCGAGGGCGAGTCGATCCCCGGCCCGACGTTCCGGATCGGCAACACCAACAGCCGGCTGCGGTTCGGCTCGCCGCCCGCGGACTTCTTCGAGCGCTGGTGCGCCGAAGGCCCGACCCACCACGTGGCGCTTGGCGTCGGCCACCGCGCGGGCGACCTGCGGCGGGTCGCCGGCCTGCTGGGCCTCGAGTACGCCGAGGTGGGGTGATGGAGCGCGTGTGCTGGACGATGCGGGTGCGGCCCGAGAAGCTCGAGGAGTACAAGGCGCGCCACCGCGAGGTGTGGCCGGAGATGCTCGACGCGCTGCGCGAGACCGGCTGGGGCAACTACTCGCTGTTCCTCACCGACGACGGGCTGCTGATCGGCTACCTCGAGACCGAGGACTTCGCCGCTGCGCAGGCGGCGATGGCGGCCAAGGACGTCAACACCCGCTGGCAAGCCGAGATGGCCGAGTTCCTTGTGCCGCCGCTCCAGCGGATCGACGAGGTGTTCCACCTTGACTGACTTCGCGGCGATCGACCTCGGGGCCGAGAGCGGCCGCGTCGTCCGCGGGACGTTCGACGGCGACCGCGTGGCGCTGGACGTCGCGCACCGCTTCGCGAACGTGCCGGTGCGGCTCCCGGACGGGCTGCGCTGGAACCTGCTCGCCCTGTTCACCGAGGTCCTCGCGGGCCTGCGCAGGCTCGACGGGCCGCTCGCCGGCGTCGCGGTGGACACCTGGGGCGTCGACTACGCGCTCCTGGACGCGGCGGACCGCGTGCTCGGCCTGCCGTTCCACTACCGCGACGAGCGCACCGACGGGATGATCGACCGCGCGCACGCCCGCGTGCCGCGCAAGGAGCTCTACGGGGTCACCGGCATCCAGACGATGCCGATCAACACGGTCTTCCAGCTGCTCGCCGACGAGGGCACCCCCGCTCTCGCTGCCACGGCGCGCATCGCCCTCGTCCCGGACCTCATCTCCCTCTGGCTGTCCGGCGAGCTGGTCAACGAGGCGACGAACGCGTCCACGACCGGCCTGCTCGACGCCCGGTCCGGAACGTGGGCGCGCGCGCTGGTCGAGCGCCTCGGGCTGCCCGCGGCGCCGTTCGCCGGCGATCCGGTCGAGGCCGGCACGAGGCTCGGCCGCGTGCTCGACCACCACGGGATCGACGCCCCGGTGCACGCGGTCGCCAGCCACGACACCGCGTCCGCGTTCGTCGCCGCGCCGTTGCGCACGCCCACCGCCGCGATCCTCTCGTCCGGCACCTGGTCGCTGCTCGGGCTCGAGCTCGACGCGCCGGTGCTGACCGCGCAGGCGCGCGAGTTCAACCTCACCAACGAGCGCGGGGTCGACGGGACGATCCGGCTGCTGCGCAACGTGATGGGGCTGTGGCTCGTGCAGGAGTGCGCGGCGCGCTGGGGCGCGTCATATGCGGAGCTGCAGGAGCTGGCGGCCGCCGCGCGGCCCGACGTCCCGCTGTTCGACCCCGACGACGACGCGCTGCTGCGGCCCGGCGACATGCCCGCGCGCATCGCCGAGGCGTGCCGGGCCGGCGGCCAGGACCCGCCGGAGGGCCGCGGCGAGGTCGTGCGCTCGATCCTCGTCTCGCTCGCCTGCACGTACCGGCTCGTGCTCGAGCGCCTGCAGCGCGTGACCGGCCGCGAGGTCGACGTCGTGCACGTGATCGGGGGCGGCGCGCGCAACGAGCTGCTGTGCCGGCTGACCGCCGACCTGCTCGCCCGCCCGGTCTTCGCCGGGCCGGTCGAGGCGACCGCGCTCGGCAACGTGCTCGTACAGGCGCGCGCGGTCGGCGAGCTCGGCTCGCTGGCCGACATCCGCGCCGTCGCCGCCGCGTCGGCCGACCCCGCGGTCTTCGAGCCGTCGGCGGACGCCGACGACACCTACCAGCGCTTCCTCGCAGTGACCGGCCAGAACGTCAAGGAGACCGTGCCGTGACAGAGCACCTCGCAGCACTGGAAATCGAGACTCCGTCATGGGGCTACGGCGACTCCGGCACGCGCTTCGCGACCTTCCAGCAGGCCGGCCGCCCGCGCGACGTGTTCGAGCGCATCGACGACGCCGCCGAGGTGCACCGGCTCACGGGCACCGCGCCGGCCGTCGCGCTGCACTTCCCGTGGGACCGGGTCGACGACCTCGCCGCCCTGCGCCGCCATGCGAGCGAGCGCGGCCTGCGCATCGGCGCCGTGAACCCGAACCTGTTCCAGGACCCCGACTACAAGCTCGGCTCGATCACCCATCCGGACGCCGCGGTGCGCCGCAAGGCGACCGACCACCTGCTCGAGTGCGTGGAGATCGCGACCGCGCTCGGCTCGACCGCGCAGTCGCTGTGGTTCGCCGACGGCACGAGCTACCCCGGCCAGGACGATCTCGTGGCGCGGCGGTCCCGCATGCTCGAGTGCCTGGCCGAGGTCTACGCCGCGCTGCCCGCCGAGCAGGAGCTGCTGCTCGAGTACAAGCCGTTCGAGCCCGCCTTCTACGCGACCGACCTTGCCGACTGGGGCTCGTCGCTGCTCGCCTGCCAGCGGCTCGGCGATCGCGCGAAGGTGCTCGTCGACCTCGGCCACCACCTGCACGGCACGAACATCGAGCAGATCGTCGCGCTGCTCGGCGCCGAGGGGCGGCTCGGCGGCTTCCACTTCAACAACCGCAAGTACGCGGACGACGACCTGATCGTCGGCTCCGTGAATCCGTTCGAGCTGTTCCTGATCTTCTTCGAGCTCGGCACGCGTCCGCTGCCGCGGCTGACGATCGACCAGGCGCACAACGTCGAGGCCAAGGTCGAGGCGATGGTGCTGACCGTCGTCAACCTGCAGGAGGCGTATGCCAAGGCGCTGCTCGTCGACCGCGACGCGCTCGCGGCCGCGCAGGCGGAGGGCGACGTCTTGGGCGGCCACGAGCTGCTGCTGGACGCCTACAAGACCGACGTGCGGCCCGAGTGCGCTCAGGCCCGTGCCGCGCGCGGCGCCGCCGAGGACCCGGTGAAGGAGCTGCGCGAGTCCGGCTACGTGGAGCGGATCACCGCGGAGCGAGGGTCGACCGTCTCGGTGGCCGGGGGATGGGGCCGATGACCACGCTGGAACAGATGATCGCGCCGGCCGAGGACCGCTGGCCGCACGGCGGCGAGGTCCCCGGCGACGCGCTCGGCCAGGTCCTGCTCGCGTCGCACCTGCTCGGCGCCGACCGCGCGGTGGCGAACTTCGGCGGCGGCAACACCTCGGCCAAGGGCACGGCGACCGACCACCTCGGCCGCGAGGTCGAGGTCATGTGGGTGAAGGGCTCGGGCAGCGACCTCGCGACGATGTCCGAGAAGGACTTCACGCCGCTGCGGCTCGACGAGATGCTCGCGGTCTTCGACCGCGACGAGATGAGCGACGAGGACATGGTCGCCCACCTCACGCGCTGCCAGGTCGACCCCGCGGCGCCGCGCTCCTCGATCGAGACGCTGCTGCACGCGTTCGTGCCGGCGCCGCACGTGCACCACACGCACCCCGACGGGATCAACGTGCTGGCCGGGACGCGCGACGGCGAGCGGCTGGTGGCCGAGTGCTTCGGCGACGAGGCGGCCTGGATCCCGTACATCCGCCCCGGCTTCACGCTCGCCAAGCAGGTCGGGACCGCGGTGCGCGATAACCCGGGCCTCAAGCTCGTCGTGCTCGCCAAGCACGGCCTCGTCGTCTGGGGCGACAGCGCCGAGGAGGCCTACCGGCGCACGATCGAGGTGATCAACCAGGCCGTCGAGTTCGTCAACGCCGACACGGCCGGCGCGCAGCGCTTCGACGGCCCGGCCGGCGACGGCGAGGACCACCGGGCGCTGCTGACCGAGGTCCTCCCGGCGCTGCGCGGCGCGGTCTCCAGCGAGCGCGCGAAGGTCGTCGTCGTCGACACGTCGCCGCGGGCCGTCGAGTTCGTCTCCTCGCGCGCGGCGGCGGAGCTGGTGACGGTGGGCGCCGCCTGCCCGGACCACCTCGTCCACACCAAGCGCGTACCCCTGTGGATCCCGTTCGATCCCGCCACCGATGGTGCCGATGCGCTGGCCGAGCGGATCCGCGAGCGCGCCGCCGCGTTCCGCGAGCAGTACCGCGCGTACGTGCAGCGCCACGGCGACGACGGCACCACGCCCGCAGACCCCGACGCGCGCGTCGTGCTGATCCAGCACGTCGGCCTCGTCGGCGTCGCGCCCACCACCAAGGCGGCGCGGCTGTCGCGCGATCTCTACCACCGCGCGATCGAGGTGATGGCCGGCGCCCACGCGCTCGGCGGCTTCGTGTCGCTCGACGAGGCAGAGAGCTTCGCGATCGAGTACTGGCCGCTCGAGCTCTACAAGCTCTCGCTCGCGCCGCCGCCGGGCGAGCTGCAGGGCCAGGTGGCGCTGGTCACCGGCGCCGCCGGCGGGATCGGCCGCGCGGTCGTCGAGTCGCTCGCGGCGGCCGGCGCCTGCGTCGTGGCGCTCGACCTCGACGACGAGGGCGCCGCCGAGGCGGTGCGGGAGCTCGGCGACGACGGCATCGCCGCGCCCGGGGACGTGACGTCCGAGCGGGCGGTCGCCGACGCGTTCACCACCGCCGTCGACGCGTACGGCGGCGTCGACATCGTCGTGTCCAACGCCGGTGTGGCGTCGAGCGCCGGGATCGAGGAGACGACGCTAGCCGAGTGGGAGCGCAACCACGCGATCCTCGGCACCGGCTACTTCCTGGTCGCCCGCGCGGCGTTCGGCGTGCTGCGCCGGCAGGGCTGCGGCGGGTCGATCGTGTTCGTCGCGTCCAAGAACGCGCTGGTCGCCGGCAAGAACGCGGCCGCGTACTCGTCGGCAAAGGCGGCCGAGCTGCACCTCGCCCGCTGCCTGGCGGAGGAGGGCGGCGCGGACGGCATCCGGGTCAACACGGTCAACCCGGACGCCGTCCTGCAGGGCTCGAGGATCTGGGACTCGAGCTGGCGCGAGGAGCGCGCCGCCGCCTACGGGATCGAGCCCGACGAGCTCGAGGAGCACTACCGCAAGCGGACCACGCTCGGCGTCAACATCCTGCCGGAGGACATCGCCGAGGCGGTCCTGCACTTCGCGTCAGCCGTGCGGTCCGGCAAGAGCACCGGGAACGTGCTGAACGTCGACGGCGGCGTGCCGGCGGCTTACCCGCGGTAGCGGCGACGCTGACGAACGTCAACTGCGGCTGGGTAACCGGAGCGAGGGACCGACCGTGCGGTCGGTCCCTGGCGAGTTGACCGCCGCATAGGAGGTCAACTCGCCAGGCGGTCGGCGGACGAGCGGCAACGCGCCAAACCTCGCCGCCCTACCCAACCGAAGTTCGCGCCCTACACCGCGGCCGCGACCGCCGTTGTCCGGCGACTTACCCGCGGTAGCGCGGCGATCGCCACGAGCGCCAGCCCGGCGATCGCCCACGCTGCCAGCACCGCGACGTGCTGCCCCGCGGCCGCGCCGTCGAAGAACCCGGTGCTGCGCAGCAGGTTCCCGCCGGCGCCCGGCGGCAGCAGCTGGCCGATGGCGCCCGCCGGCGTCGGCAGCATCTCCGGACCGGCAGCGACCGCCGAGAACGGGTTGCCGATGAACACCATCGTCAGCGCGCCCGCGAGCGCTCCGGCCTTGCCGAACAGCGACGCCAGGCCCGCGACCGTAGCGGCGATCGCCAGCACGGCCAGGCTCAGGGCCCCCGCGTTGACGAGCCAGTCGCCCTGGACGACCTCGAGCCAGCTCTGGATGATCGTCGTCGCGACGAGCCCGGCAAGGACCGAGCCGGCGATGACCAGGCCGGCGCGCCGCAGCGCGCCGCCAGCGGTCACGAACGCGAGCACGCCGGTGAGGATGCCGGCGAGGACCATCGGCAGCACCGACGCGGCCAGCGCGCCGCCGGCCTGGGTCGTCGGCACGACGTCCTCGATCTCCACGGCCTGGCCGGACTCGCTCGCAGCGTGCGTGAGCATCTGCGTGATCGCCGGGCTGGCGGCGGAGGCCGTCAGCAGCTTGCCGCCGGCGAAGGCGCCGTAGACCTCACGGTCCTCGATCGCCGTGCGCGCGGCCGCCTCGTCGGCGTAGCGGTGGACCTCGAACCTGCCGTCCTGCGCGGCGAGCACACGCTCGACGGCCGGGGCGCCGGCGACGCCGATCGGGACCTCTCGCGGGCCGACCTTGGCGGTCGGCCACGCGAAGAGGGTCAGGATCACGGCGACGGCGATGGGGATGACGAGGACGTGCTTCACGACAGGCTCCTCGCGAGCTTCTCGCCCTCGATGTCGAGGTCCGGCAGTAGGCGGCCGAGCCAGCGCGGCAGCTTCCACGCGCTCCGCCCGAGCAACGCCATCACGGCGGGCACGAGCGTCATGCGGACCACGAACGCGTCGGCCAGCACGCCGAAGGCGAGCGACAGGCCGATCGACTTCACGATCGGGTCGTTGTCGAGCACGAAGCCGCCGAACACGCCGATCATGATCAGCGCGGCCGCGACCACGACCCGGCCGCTCTGGCCGTAGCCGGTGATGATCGACTCGCGCGCCTTGTTCGTGTGGACGAAGTTCTCGCGCATGCGCGAGACGAGGAACACCTCGTAGTCCATCGCGAGCCCGAACAGGATGCCGATCAGCAGCACGGGGAGGAAGCTGACGATCGGGCCGGTCGAGCCGACGTTGAACAGGTCGGCGAGATTGCCGTCCTGGAAGATCCAGACCGTCAGGCCCATCGAGGCGGCGATGCTCAGCAGGAAGCCGAGCGCGGCCTTCACGGGGACCAGGACGGACCGGAACACCATCGTGAGCAGCAACAGGGCGAGCCCGACGACGACCGCGATGTACCGCGGCAGTGCCGCGCTGAGCGTGTCGTTGGTGTCGATGTTGAGCGCCGTCGTGCCGGTGACGTAGGCCTTGATGTCGGTGCCGGCGGTGACCTGCGCCGCCTTGTCGCGGATCAGCGCGACGAGGTCCTTCGTCTCGTCGGACGCGGGGGACGACGTGGGCGTGACGGTGGCGATCGTCAGGTCGCCGGTCTTGTTCTGGACGGCCGGCGCCACCGCGGCGACTCCCGGCAGGCCCTTGAGGTCCTTCACCGCGGCGTTGGCGACCGCCTTCTGCTGGGACTCGGTCAGCCCCGGGGCGTCGACGACCACGTTCAGCGGGCCGTTGAAGCCCGGGCCGAAGCCGTCGGTCAGGAGGTCGTAGGCGCGGCGCTCGGTCGTCGACGTCGGCTTGGAGCCGCCGTCGGGCAGGCCGAGCTTCATGTGCAGCGCCGGCAGCGCGATGGTGCCCAGGAGCGCCACCGACACCACCGTCACGGCGAGCGGCCGGCGGGTCACGAAGCGCGCCCAGCGCACGGCCATGTTGTCGCCGGTCTTCTCACGCCGCCACGGGCGCGCGGTCAGCACGCGGTTGCGGCGGGCCAGGCGATGCCCGGCGATGCCGAGGATCGCGGGCACCAGCGTGATCGCGATCAGCACGGCGAGCGCGACGGTGCCGGCCGCGGCCAGGCCCATCACGGTCAGGAACGGGATGTTGACGACCAGCAGGCCGACCAGCGCGATGATCACCGTGAGGCCCGCGAACACGACGGCGCTGCCGGCGGTCGCGGTGGCGCGCGCCGCTGCCTCGCCTGCCTCCATGTCCTCGTCGAGGTTCTGGCGGTAGCGCGTGAGGATGAACAGCGCATAGTCGATGCCGACGGCGAGGCCGAGCATCGTCGCGAGCGTGGGAGCGACCGAGGACACCTCGATCGCGCCGGACAGCGCGGTCACGCCGGTCACACCGATGCCGACGCCGATCAGCGCGGTCAGCAGCGGCAGGCCGGCGGCGAGCAGCGAGCCGAGCGTGATCGCCAGCACCATGAAGCCGATCAGCATGCCCATGCTCTCCGAGCTGGCCTTGGCCTCCTCGGCCACGAGCCCGCCGCCGTACTCGACCTGCAGGCCGGCGGCCTCCGCCGGGCCGGCCGTGTCTGCCAGCTCGTCGCGGGCGGCGTCGTCGATCTCGTGCGCCGGGACCGGGTAGATCACGTCGCCGAAGCCGACGCGGCCGTCCTTGGTGAGCGCCTTGGTCTCGAACGGGTCGCTGACCTGCGAGACGTCGGCGGCGTGCTTGGCCTTGTCGAGCGTCGCCTCGACGGCGGCCTTGTTCTCCGGGTCGGTGAGCTTCTCGCCCTCCGGTGCGGCGAACACGATCCGGGCGTAGGTGCCGGAGGCCTCGGGGAACTTCGTCTCCAGCAGGTCCTGCGCCTGCTGCGACTCGGTACCCGGGACCGAGAACTTGTCGTTGGTTGGGCCGCCGAACGCCATCGCCGCGGCGATCACGCCCACGAGCACCAGAGCCCAGAGGCCGAGGACCGTCTTGCGGCGCCTGAACGCCCAGCCTCCCAGCCGGTAGAGATGCGTTGCCATCGTCTGCCTTTCCTCCATCGGGGATGCGATGGCAACGAGAATCCCGTCCGCGGGGCACCCCTACATCGGGGCAGGACCCTGATCTGGCACCCCGATCAGGGTGCGACGCGCTCGCGGTCGGCGCGTTCCACCGCGCGCGCGACGTCGACGCGGGAGGACACGTCGAGCTTGTGGAAGAGGTTGCGGATGTGGCTCTCGACGGTCTTGCGGCTGAGGAACAGCTCGGCGGCGATCTGCGCGTTGGTCTTGCGGTCCACGATCAGGCGCGCGACCTGCAGCTCGCGCTCGGTCAGCGTGTCGATCGGGCTGCCGTCGGCCGTGCCCGGCCGCGTGCGCCGGTGCCGGCGGATGCCGAGCCTGCCCAGCTCCAGCTCGGCGGCATCGCGGTAGCGCAGGGCGCCGCAGTTGTCGAGTTCGGAGGCGGCGCGGTGGAGCTGCTCGATCGCGCGCTCGTGCTCCCCCGCGGCCGCGAGCGCGCGCCCCGCGAGCGTGCGCGCGAGGCCGGCCTGCACCAGCGCGCCGATCTCGTCGTTCATCGCCGCCGCGGCGAGCGCGTGCTCGGCCGCGGCGGCCGCGTCGCCGGCATCGAGCGCGACCGCCGCCCGCGCCCGTCGCGCCGCCGCGGCGACGAAGCGCAGACCGGTCTCGGCCGCCGCGGCCTCGGCGGCGGCGGCGACGCGCTCGGCGTCCGCGCGGCGGCCCAGCGCGAGATGCGCCGGGACGAGCCGGTCGAGGAACAGCGGCCGCGACACCGCCGCGAACCGCTGCATGAGCGGCCCACCCGCGCCCGCGGCGGCCAGCTCGATACCGCGCTCCGGCTCGCCCGCCTCGGCGAGCGTCAGCCCATATGTCGCGTGGCAGAAGCACCGGACGATGCTGCTCTCGTCGAATTCGCGGCACAGCTCGACGCTCTCCTCGCCGTCGCTGCGCGCGGCGTCGAGGTCGCCGCGGTCGAGGTTGGCGATCGTGCGCGCGAACAGCACCCAGGCCATCGCGTTCGCGCTGCCGGTCAGCCGCGCCGCCTCGCCCGCGCCGTCGAGCAGCTCGGCGGCCTCGGCGGGCCGCCCGCTCAGGACCAGTAGCCAGCCCATCGTCGGCGCGAAGGACGGGAACAGCTGGACCTGGCCGGTCGCGCGCGCCACGGCCAGCGAGCGCCGCGAGTGCGCGACGCCCTCCGGGAGCCGGTCGAGATACGCCTCCGCGGATGCGACCTGGCTAAGGGCGGCGACCGCCGGGGCGACCTCCGCGTCGGTCATCGCGTCGAGCAGCTGCACGGCCGCGGCGCGATGGGCGGTCGCCTCCGCGATCCTGCCGTCGAGCACCCCGGCGAGCGCCATGATCGCGTTCGTCCTCGCCAGCATCACCGGCGCGCCGGACCGCTCGGCGACGGCGTGGGCGCGCTCGGCCGCGGCATAGGCGTCACCGTACGACTGGCGGTAGATCGCCCCGGACGCGAACAGCCACAGCAGGTCCACGGCCTGGGGCGCGGGCAGGTCGTCGAGCCGCTCGGTCGCGGCTTCGAGCCGCGCCTGCGCGGCGTCGTGGCGGCCCATCAGCCCGTCCACCAGCGACAGGCCGCCGACGAGCTCGGCGCGCAGAACGGCCGCCTCGGGCGGCACCAGCGCCTCGCACTCCTCCAGCGCCGCGCGCGCGTCCGCGAAGCTCGCGGCGGCGGCCAGCGCGCTCGCCTGAGCCAGCAGCAGCCGCATGCGCTCCTCGGCCGGTGCCGCGTCCGGCAGCAGCCGCAGGGCGGCGCCGAACCAGCGCGCGGCGCCGGCGGGCGTGCGCTGCGCGACGGTCTCGGCCGCCTCGCGCAGCACGGCGATCGCCGCCGTGTCGCCCGGACGCGCCGCCTGCTCGACGTGGTGCGCGCGCGCCGCGGCCGGTGCGCCTCGCGCGGCGAGGGCCTCCGCGCAGCGCTCGTGCGCGCCCAGCCGCCAGCCGCCGGGCGTCGACTCGTAGACCGCGCTGCGTACGAGCGGGTGGCGGAAGCGGAAGCGGCGCGGGACGTCGGTGTGGCGTACGAGGTCGCGCGCCAGCAGGTCATCGAGCGCGGCGAGGCCGTCGCCCTCGGGCACGCCGGCCGCGGCCGCGGCGAGCTCGGGCTCGAACGGGTCGCCGGCGACCGCGGCCCCGCGCAGCACGCCGCGCGCGTGGTCGTCGAGCAGCGCGAGCTCCTCGGCGAGCGCGGCGGCGACGTTGCGGGCGTCCGGGAAGCGGTGGAGCTGCTGGAGGTAGAACGGGTTGCCGCCGCTCTCGGCGAACACCCGGTCGGCCGCGCCGGCGTCGCCGAGCAGCTCGCGCGCCTCGCTCGCGCTCAGGCCGGCGAGGTCGAGCCGGAGCAGCCTCCCGGCCGTGTGGGCGCGCTCGAGCGGGCCGGACAGCCGCTCGGGGATCTGGCGCGGGCGCACGGCCAGCGCGAGCAGCACCGCGGCGGCCGGCGGGCGCCGCAGCAGCATGCCGAGCAGGTCGACGGACCCCGAGTCGGCCCAGTGCAGGTCGTCGAGCACCAGCACCAGCGGCTTCGGCGTTGCGAGCGCTTCCAGCAGCTCCCGCACCGCGCGGTGGATGCGGAAGCGCTCGACCGAGCCGTCGGCCGGGCGCGCTCCGCACGACGGCAGCACGTGGCCCAGCTCGGCGCGCGCCTCCTCGTCCATCGCGTCGAGCGCGCGCGGCGGCCGGCTCTGCACGTACTCGTCGAGCGCGTCGACGAAGACCCAGAACGGAAGATCGCCCTCCAGCTCGGACGCCGCGCCGGTCAGGACGAGCTGGTCGCGCTCCTCCGCGCGGGCGGCCAGCTCGGCGAGCAGCCGCGTCTTGCCGATCCCCGGCTCGCCGACCAGCTCGAGCGCAGCGGAGCGGCCCCGCTGGAGCTCGTCGAGCGCGTGATCGAGCGATGCGAGCTCGGCGGTGCGCCCGACGAGCTGCTCGGCAAGCGCTGCCATTGGCCTGCGCCGAGCATACGGGAATCAGGGTGCGATATCGGGGTGCCCTCCCGATGTCAGGAGGCATGCGATGGCGCAATCTCTCGGCATGCCCCGCTTCCTGATCCACCACCGCCACGAGCCGCGCGAATGCGGCGTCGTGTTCGCCTCCTTCCGGGGGCACGAGAGCCCGCTCCGGCACCAGGCCGCCCTCGCCTCGTGCGCCTTCGGCGGTCACTCGATCTGGTGGAAGGTCGAGGCGGCGGGCGAGGCCGAGGCGCTCGGGCTGCTCCCGTACTTCGTGGCCGCGCGCTCGATCGCAACGAGGGTCGACGACGTCGACATCCCCTGACCGGAGATCATCAACATGAACCTGCAGACCCGCACCGCACGCGGCGGCACCCTCGTCCTCGGCGGCGGCTTCGCCGGCGGCTACGTCGCCCGCCGGCTCGGGCGCGACGGCGCCACGATCGTCAACCCGTCCAACTACATGCTCTACACGCCGCTGCTCCCCGAGGCGGCGGCCGGCAGCATCGAGCCGCGCCACGTGACCGTGCCGCTGCGCTCGATGGCCCCGCACGCCGACCTGCTGCTGGGCTCGGCGGTGGCGCTCGATCCCGAGGCGCGCACCGTGCGCGTCGAGTCCGAGGCCGGCTCGTTCTCGGTCGAGTACGAGGACCTCGTCGTCGCGCTCGGCGCGGTCACGCGCATGCCGGCTGTGCCCGGGCTGCGCGAGCACGCGCTCTCGGTCAAGGACGTCGGCGACGCGATCCGCCTGCGCAACCAGGTGCTGCGCCAGATCGAGCTCGCCGACGCCGCGCCGGAGAGCGCCGCCTGGCGGCTGACCTTCGTGTTCGCCGGCGCCGGTTTCGCCGGCGTCGAGACGATCGCCGAGCTGCAGGAGCTGGTCGCCGGCGCGCTGCGGCGCCACCCGCGGCTGGCGGGCGTCGAGCCGCGCTGGCTGCTCGTCGACCCCTCCGAGCGGATCCTCGGCCAGACGCCCGACGGGCTCGCGGGGTTCGCCGCACGCACGCTCGAGCGGCGCGGCATCGAGATCGTGACCGGGACGGCGCTGCAGTCGGTCGACGCGGCCGGCGCCGTGCTGTCCGACGGCCGCCGGATCGACACCGACACCGTCGTGTGGACGGCCGGCGTCGCGGCCAACCCGCTGGTCGCCCAGCTCGGCCTGCCGGTCGACCACCACGGGCGCGTCAGGGTCGACGAGATGCTGCGCGTGGTCGACATGCCCGGCGTGTGGTCGCTCGGCGACTGCGCCGCGGTCCCGAACGCGGCAACCCCGGGCGAGCTCGACCCCCCGACCTGCCAGCACGCGCTGCGCCAGGCCCGCCGGCTCGCGCGCAACCTGCGCGGCGCCCCGCGCGCCTACGCGTACCGCACGCGCGGCCAGATGGCGACGCTCGGCCGCCGCCACGGCATCGCGGTCCTCGGCCGCATCCACGTCCGCGGCGCGATCGGCTGGACCGTGGCGCGCGGATACCACCTGCTCCAGCTGCCCTTCGCCTCACGGCGGATGCGCGTGATGGCCGACTGGCTGGCCGCCGCCTGCTTCCGCCGCGACGTCACCGAGCTGTCCCTTCCCACCGAACCGGAGACCCAGACCGATGTCCATGATCGCGCAGTCCTATCCGTCGCTTGACGCGTTCTACGACGCCGATCGCCGCCGCCGCCACTCGCGCGAGCGCGACGTCGGCCTCGTCTGGCGCGGCGCCGGCGGCGCCACGTTCCGCGCCGCCTGGGTGCAGGAGACCGGCGAGGTGTACCTGTTCAAGCACGGTCATCCGCTCGACGGCGGCGGAACGGTCTCGGTGCTCGAGCCCCGCTTCGGCCTCGGCGACCTGCAGACCGCGCTGCGCGGCTACCGCGAGGTCTGCGGCCGCTCCAGCTCGCTCGTGTGGTTCCTCGAGCGGGTGTCGGGTGGCGCCTTGATGGCCGTGGCGGCGTGAACGAACGTCAACCCGCTGGGTAGGGGAGGCGAGGGGTCGACCGCGCGGTCGGTCCCTGGCGGGTTCACCTCCGTATAGGAGGTCAACTCGCCAGGCGGTCGGCGGACGAGCGGCAACGCGCCACACCTCGCCGCCCTACCCAGCCGCAGTTGCCGTTGACGTTCTAGTACTTGAAGCCCATCGTGGAGTCCTTTCGCGCATGGGGGGCGGGGTGACCTATCCGCAGTAATCGACCGCTGACGCGCGAGCCTTAGCCTGGATCCAGGCTTAGACCGATGCGCTGCGGCGGGGGCGCGCGTACTCGCGCACGCGGCGCTCGAACGCCAGCTCCGCCTCGAACTCGGCGTCGTCGGCGTGCCGGAACGCGATGTCCTTCGACGCGAGGAGACGCACGAACGCCTCGACGGCCGCGGCGTCGAGCTGGTGCCCGGCGACCCGCCGCAGCTCGGCGATCGCCTCGTCGGAGGCGACCGGCTGGCGGTAGGAGTCGCGTGCGGTCAGCACGTCGTAGGTGTCGGCGACCGAGATCAGCCGCGCAGCGAGTGGGATCTGCCCGCCCGCGAGCCCGCGCGGGTAGCCGGCGCCGTCCCAGCGCTCGTGATGGCTGAGGATGATGTCCGCGACCGGCCCGTAGCCGTCGAGCAGCCGCACGATCCGGGCGCCGTCGGCCGGGTGGCGCCTGACGATCTCCCACTGGTCGCCGTGCAGCCGCGGCTCGGCCAACAGGATCGAGTCCGGGAACGAGAACTTGCCGATGTCGTGCAGCAGCCCCGCGGTGTGCACGAGGTCGGCCTGATCGGCGCCGAGCCCCATCGACAGCGCCAGCTCGCGCGCGTAGCGCGCGACCGCGGCGGAATGGCGCGCGGTCATCCGATCGCGCAGCGCGAGCGTCTCGATCATCGCGGTCAGGACACCGAGCTGGACGCCGGCCAGGCGCTCGGCCCGGCTCTGCGAGCGCAGCAGCTGCGCCAGCAGGTACTGGAACGTGACCAGCACGACCGCGAGCAGCGACAGCGCCCAGAAGCCGTTCTTGACGTAGAGGTAGGCGACGAGCACGCACAGCACCGCGCTGACCAGCTCCGACGGCAGGACCGGCAGGAAGATCGTGCGGAACTCGTGGGCGAGCGAGCCGCGGTTGTGGAAGACGTAGTCGCCGGCGATGCCGAGGAAGTTCAGGAGGTTGGCGACGAGGAAGGCCGCGAAGATCAGCACGTAGAACGCGAAGTCCTCCTCGCTGATGTCCCACGTCGCGACCGCCCAGTCGATCAGCAGCCCGCCGACGAGCGGGAACGTCGCCCACGTCGCCAGGTTCGTGATCAGCCGCGGCAGCGGGTTGCGCGCGCGCAGCTGGTCGACGAGCACCGAGATGACCGCGATCGCCGAGGCGGGCGCCGGGCCGAGCAGCGCCATCGCCAGCACGAGCGCCAGGAACGAGCCGGAGACTCGCTGCGAGCGGTGCTGGACCGCCAGCAGGTCGCTGGTCAGCGAGAGCGCGAGCAGGACGAGGAAAAGCTCCGGCGGGCGCCAGTCAGCGGCCGTCGAGTCGACGGCGGCGACGGCCCCTGCCACGATCAGCACCAGGACCTCGCCCGCGAGCAGGCGCTTCGACCGAGCCGGCATCGTGTAGGGCGAGCCTACGCCTTGTTGCCGGGCGCAACAATGGGGTGTCAGCGGGTGTGCGCCGGGCGCATCAGCGAGACCACGGCGCCGACCATCGACGTCGCCGCCAGCACCCACAGCGCAGTGTGCATGTTGTGGATGAACGGCTCGAGCGTCGCGTCCGACAGCCCGGTCGTGACGCCGGAGAAGATCGACAGCAGCACCTGCGTCGGCACCGAGGAGGTGACGATCGCCAGCACGAACGCGATCGAGATCACCGCGCCGGTGTTCTGCAGCATCGTTCGTGCGCCGGCGGCGATGCCGCGCCGGTACGGCGGCACCGTGCCCATCATCGCCGCCGTGTTCGGGCTGTTGAACATCCCCGACGCCACGCCGACGACGAACAGCCACAGCGTGCTCTGCCAGCCAGGGCTGTCGACCTGGAGCGTCGTCATGCCCGCGAGCGCGGCGCCGCCCACGACCATCCCGGTCGCCGCGAGCGCCCGCGAGCCGTGGCGGTCGGCCCAGACGCCCGCCAGCGGCGAGGCGATGAGCATGCCGATCGCCATCGGCGCGAGCTTGATCCCGGCGGTGATCGGGTCGTCGCCCTTGACGCCCTGGAAGTAGAAGACGAACACGAACAGCAGCGCGAAGCGCGAGAGGCCGTTGATGAACGCCGCCGCGGTCGCCGCCGAGAACATGCGGTTCTCGAAGATCGCGAGGTCGAGCATCGGGGCGCGCTGGCGGCGCTCGATGAGCACGAACAGCGGCAGCAGGACGACGCCGGCCACGAGCCCGCCGATCGTCAGGGCGTTGTCCCAGCCGGAGATCCCGCCCCGCGAGACGCCGTAGACGAGGCCGGTGAGCCCGACGACGAACGTCGTGGTGCCGAGCACGTCGTAGCCCCGGATCTCGTCGGGCCGCGCCAGCTCGCGCAGCACGGTGCCGGCCCACAGCGAGCCGAGCACGGCGAACGGCACGTTGAACCAGAACACCCAGTGCCAGGAGATCGAGACGAGTGCGCCGCCGAGCACCGGCCCGATGACCAGGCCGACTGCGGCGACCATCGTGTTCGTGCCCATCGCGAGGCCGAGCTGCTCGCGCGGGAACGCGTCGGTCACGAGCGCGCCCGCGTTCGCGAACAGGAACGCGCCGCCGACGCCCTGGGCGATCCGCCACAGGATCAGCACGGTGCCGTCGGCCGCGAACCCGGCGCCGAGCGAGGCGATACCGAACAGCACGAAGCCGCCGACGTACGCGCGCTTGCGGCCGAACAGGTCGGACAGCCGCCCGGCGGTCAGCACGAGAACCGTCGAGGCGATCATGTAAGCGAGGATCACCCAGACGAGCTCGAGGATGCCGGTGCCGAGCGCGCGCTCGAGGTCGGGCAGCGCGATGATCAGCGTGCCCGAGTTGATCGTGGCGAGCAGCATGCCCAGGCTCGTGCACGAGAGCGCCCACCACTTGTAGTGCTCGTGCTCGGCGTGCACGCCGAACGCGCGTATTCTCCGTGTGGAAACTGTTTTTGACGTAAACGTAAGATAGCCCATATGAGCGACGCGGAACCCACGTATCGGATCGGCGAGGTCGCCGAGCTCGTCGGCACCACGCCGCGCACGATCCGCTACTACGAGGAGGTCGGGCTGCTGGCGGCGCCGCCGGCCCACGACAAGGGCCGCCACCGCACGTTCGGCGACAACGACGTGCGCCGGCTGCAGGAGTTGATCCGGCTGCGCGACCTGCTCGGCGTGTCGCTCGACGAGCTCAAGAGCCTGGTCGAGGCCGAGGAGGCCCGCGCGCTGCTGCGCGAGCGCTGGCAGCACACCGCCGGCGACGCCGACCGCAAGGCGATTCTCGAGCAGTCGTTCGGGCACGTCACGGCGCAGCTCGCGCTCGTCCGCTCGCGCCGCGAGGCGCTCGACCGGCTCGAGTCCGAGCTCGCCGCCAAGCTCGAGCGCGTCACCGCGCTGCTCCGAGAGTTCGAAGAGGGTGAGACATGAGGATCCGCTGGTTCGGCCAGTCGGCGTTCCTGCTCAGCGGGACCGCGCGGGTGGCGATCGACCCGTTCGGCGACGTCGAATCGCGCGCCCGCGAGCGCGGGCTGCGCTTCGCCTATCCGCGCATCGAGGGTGTCGATGCCGACCTGCTGCTGATCACGCACGAGCACTTCGACCACAACGGCGCCGACGCGATCGGCGGCGACCCGCACACGCTCCGCTCGACCGCCGGCACGTTCCCCGACACGCCCGTCGGCGAGGTGCGCGCGATCGCGTCCGAGCACGACGACGTCGCCGGCACGAAGGGCGGCCCGAACACGATCTTCGCGTTCGCGCTCGACGGCCTGCGGCTGTGCCACTTCGGCGACTTCGGGCAGTCGGCGCTGCGGCCCGAGCAGCGCGAGGCGATCGGCGACGTCGACGTGCTGATGCTGCCGGTGGGCGGCGGCGGCCCGACGATCGGCGCCGAGGCGGCCGCGGGGGTCGTGCACGAGCTGGCGCCGCGGCTGGTGATCCCGATGCACTACCGCACCGACGCCGTCGACTTCCTCGAGCCGCCCGACGCCTTCCTCGCCGCGGTGGCCGCCGACGTGCGCCGGCTCGACGGCCCCGAGGCGGAGGTCGAGGCGCTGCTCGACGGCGGCCCGGTCGTCGCGCTGCTCGCGCCGCCTACGTGAGGCGCTTGACTGCGGCGCCCGTCAGCGCGACGAGATCGCCGGGCGCGAGCTCGATCTCCAGCCCGCGGCGGCCGGCGCTGACGAACACGGTGTCGTGCGCCAGCGCGCTCTCGTCGACCAGCGTGTCGAGCTGCCGGCGCTGCCCGAGCGGGCTGATACCGCCGGCGACGTAGCCGGTCACGCTCTCGGCGCGCTGCGTCGGCGCGAGCGCGGCGCGCTTGCCCAGCGAGCGAAGGTCGAGCTGCTCGGCGGCCGGCACGATGCACACGACAAGCCTGTCGCCGACCGTCACGACGAGCGTCTTGAACACCCGCTCGGGGTCGAGTCCGAGCGCGGTCGCCGCCTCGAGCGCGTACGAGTCGGCGCGCTCGTCGTGGCGGTACTCGTGCACTGTGAACGCGACGCCGGCGGTCCGCGCCGCGCGCGTCGCGGGCGTCTCCCGGGCGGGCATCAGCCGGGCGTGACCACGTACTGGCGCAGGTACAGGTCGCGGAACGTGACCGGCCCGCGCGGACCCGGCACGTGGTCGACGTTGATCCCGGTCTCGGGCGCCCCGAGCAGCTCGAAGCCGTCGAGCAGGCGCGTGGTGGCGTTCCAGAACGCCCCCGTGCCGGTGTAGGCGGCGACGAAGCGCTCGGCGGCCGCCGGATCGGCGGTGACGATCGCGGCGGCGAGCCCGGATGTCTCGTCGTTCGCCGTCCGCGCCGCGGCGACCGCGTCCGCCGCTGGGGCGACGGTCACGGTGGCGGACCGCGTGTCATCGAGCGCCCACTCGTAGCCGAGCGGATGGTCGTGCGGCGGCAGCGACGGCTCGATGCCGAGCTCCTGCAGGCGGGCGGTCATCCGCGGCAGCAGCTCGTCCCAGCGCGACTCGGCCAGCAGCAGGAGGTTGAGCCGGTTGCAGACGCCGAGGCGGTCGAGGCTGTCGCCGACCAGCTTCAGCGCGAGCTCGGCATCGGCCGCGTCGTCGACGTAGAGGACGCCCCCGCCCTCGGCGTGTGCGAGCGTGCGGACGCCGTGGGCGGCGGCATGGCGGGCCAGCGCGGCGGTGGTCTCGCCGCTGCCGCGCAGGATCACGAGCGGGACGAGGCCCGCGAACGAGACGAGCGCGCGGGCGGCCTCGCGGTCGGCCGAGCGGACGAGCTGGATCGCGGCGGGGTCGAGCCCGGCGTCGGCGTACGCGGGCGCGACCACGCGGTCGATCAGCTCGGACGCCGAGCGCAGCGCCGCGCCGCCGGTGCGCAGCACGCCGGCGTTGCGCGACTTGAGCAGCTGCGAGGCCACGTCGACGGTCACGTTCGGCCGTGCCTCGTAGTTCGCGCCGATGACGCCGACCGGCCGGCGGCGCTCCTCCACGCGCACGCCGCCCGGCAGCTCGCGCACCGCGCCGCCCGGCTCCGGGTCCGGCGACCCGGCGAGCGCGACGATCTGGTCGGCCATCTTCGCCAGCCGCTCGGGCGAGAGCTTCAGGCGGTCGGCGAACGCCGGCGACGTGCCGTCGGGCAGCTCGGCGACGTCGCGCTCGTTGGCGGCCAGCACCGGCTCGCGCTCGCTCTCGAGCCGCTCGGCGATCCGGTGCAGCGCGGCGGTGACGGCCGCGGGCTCGGCCTGCGCGAGGCTCGCGCTCGCCGCCTTGGCGGCGCGCGCGGCCTGCTCGACGAGGGCGTAAACGGCGTCGGTCACCGCGCCGATGCTACCCACGCCCGCGCACCACGCCGGTCATGCCACAACCGCGGTACCGCGGCGTCGTCAACTGCCTGCCGGGTAGGGAGGCCGGGGAGCCAGCGTTTCGTCGCAATCGTTAGGTGCGGTGGTCGGGAGTGCGACGAAGTGCTGGCTATAGGGGAGGAACGTCGCACTCGTCGGTGCGCGTCGCGCGAGTGCGACGAAGTGGTGGTTGGCGGGTGTGCACTTCGCAGCAACGATCGACCGCCCCCCGCGCGATTGCGACGAAACGCACCGTAGACGTGCGCAACGTCGCAATGATCGACGCCGGCGGCTCGAGTGCGACGAAATGCGCACACCCCCCGCCCGCATCGCCGCCGCCCTACCCAGCCGGGATTGACGTTCGCCGGATTTACCGGCACGCCGGCGGCACGAGCCGGGGTTGACGTTCGCCGGACTTACCGGCACGCGCCGGCGGCACGAGCCGGGGTTGGCGTTCGCCGGACTTACCGGCACGCGCCGGCCGCACGAGCCGGGATTGACGTTCGCCGGGCATCCCGGGCGCGCCGGCGTCGCCAGCCGCAGTTGACGTGCGCGGGGACCCGGGGCGTAGCGTTAGCCGGGTCGTGATCGTCGGCGTCATCGCCAACCCGGCCTCCGGGCGCGACATCCGCCGCCTGGTGGCCGGCGCGTCGGTCTTCGGCAACGCCGACAAGGCCGGGATGGTGTTGCGGCTGCTCGCCGGGCTCGGCGCCGCCGGCGTCGAGCGCGTGCTGATGATGCCCGCGAGCGACGGGCTGTCGGTCACGCTCGACCGGCTGCTGCGGGCGCGCGACGGCGCGCCGCTGCCCGTGCTCGAGGTGCTCCCGATGCACCTGACCGGCACCGCCGACGACAGCGTCGCCGCGGTCGAGCGCATGGGCGCGGCCGGCGTAAAGGCGATCGTCGTTCTCGGCGGCGACGGCACGCACCGCGTCGTCGCGCAGGCGTGCGCGGACGTGCCGATCTGCGCGCTCTCGACCGGCACCAACAATGTCTTCCCCCAGATGCGCGAGACGACCGTCGCCGGGCTCGCCACCGGCCTCGTCGCCACCGGCCGCGTGGACGAGGAGACCGCGCTGCGCCGCGAGCCGGCGCTGGCCGTCGACGCGGGCGGGCGGCGCGAGCTCGCGCTGGTCGACGTCGCGGTGACGCCCGAGCGCTTCGTCGGCGCCCGCGCGGTCTGGCGCGCCGAGGACGTCAGCGAGCTGTTCGTCACGTACGCCGACCCGGGCGCCGTCGGCCTGTCCGCGGTCGCCGGGCTCGTGCTGCCGCACACCGCCGGCGTATACGTCCGGCTCGCCGCGGAGAGCGACCTCACCGTCAATGTCCCGCTCGCGCCCGGCCTCGTCGTTCCGATCGGCATCGCCGCCTATCGCACGCTCGCGCCCGGCGAGGAGGTCGCGCTCGAGCCCGCCGACGGCTGTCTGGCGCTCGACGGCGAGCGCACGATCGAGCGGCGGCGCGCCGACCGTGCGACGGTCCGGCTGACCACCGGACCGCTGCGGATCGACGTCGATGCGGTGATGCGCCGCGCCGCCGAGGACGGCCTTCTTCGAGCCGCAACGGCCGCGGGACGCCGGCAGGCGTAGTGTCTCCCTGACACCGTCGCAGGAGGGAGAGCCATGTCCGTGACCGCACCCCCCAGGGTGGGTGACCTGACGAAGGAGCAGCTGCTCGAGGCCTACCGCGCGATGCGCACGATTCGCGAGTTCGAGGAGCGTCTGCACCGCGAGTTCGCGACCGGCGAGATCCCTGGCTTCGTGCACCTGTACGCCGGCGAGGAGGCGATCGCCGCCGGCATCTGCGCGCACCTGCGCCCAGACGACTACGTGGCCAGCACGCACCGCGGCCACGGCCATGCGATCGCCAAGGGCTGTGACGTGAAGGCGATGATGGCCGAGATCTACGGCAAGCAGACCGGCCTCTGCCACGGCAAGGGCGGCTCGATGCACATCGCCGACCTCGACAAGGGGATGCTCGGCGCCAATGGCATCGTCGGCGGCGGCCCGCCGCTGGTCTGCGGCGTCGGCCTGACCGCAAAGGTCAAGCAGACCGACCAGGTCGCGGTCTCGTTCACCGGCGACGGCGGCTCCAACCAGGGCACGTTCCTGGAGAGCCTGAACCTGGCGGGCGCCTGGCACCTGCCGTGCGTCTTCGTCGTGGAGAACAACGGCTACGCCGAGTCGACCTCGTCGAACTTCCACCAGAGCGGCATCGACGTCGCCAAGCGCGGCGACGGCTTCGGCCTGCCCGGCGTGGTGGTCGACGGCTTCGACTTCTTCGCCGTCCACGAGGTCGCCGGCGCGGCGATCGCCCGCGCCCGCTCGGGCGGAGGCCCGACGCTGATCGAGTGCAAGGTCAACCGCTACTACGGGCACTTCGAGGGCGACCAGCAGACCTACCGCGGCCCGCACGAGGTCGAGGACCTGCGCGCCAAGCGCGACTGCCTGGACGCGTTCGCCCGCCGCGTGCAGGAGATGGGCATGCTCGACGCGGACGACCTGGCGGCGATCGACCGCGACGTGGCGGCGCTGATCGAGGAGGCCGTTGTCGCGGCCAAGGCGGCGCCGAACCCGACCGTGGCCGATGTCCTGACCGACGTCTACGTGGCGTACTGAGGAGGGATCGAGGTGGCTCGACGCATCACCTTCCAGCAGGCGATCAACGAGGCGCTCGCGCAGGAGATGGAGCGCGACGAGACGGTCGTGATCTTCGGCGAGGACGTCGCCGGCGGCATGGGCGCGCCCGGCGAGGACGACGCCTGGGGCGGCGTGCTCGGCGTGACCAAGGGCCTGTACGCGAAGTTCCCGGGCCGCGTGATCGACACGCCGATCTCCGAGTCGGCCTACGTCGGCGCTGCGGCCGGCGCCGCGGCGTCAGGTTTGCGCCCGGTCGCCGAGCTGATGTTCGTCGACTTCATGGGCGTGTGCCTGGACCAGATCTTCAACCAGGCGGCGAAGTTCCGCTACATGTTCGGCGGCAAGGCCGTGACCCCGATGGTTATCCGCACGATGTTCGGCGCGGGCATCCGCGCGGCGTCGCAGCACTCGCAGGCGCTGTACCCGATCTTCACCCACATCCCAGGGCTGAAGGTCGTCGTGCCCGCGACGCCGTACGACGCCAAGGGCCTGCTCATCCAGTCGATCCGGGACGAGGACCCGGTCATTTTCCTCGAGCACAAGATGCTCTACGCGATGGAGGGCGACGTCCCGGAGGAGCCGTACGCGATCCCGTTCGGCGAGGCCGAGGTCGTCCGCGAGGGCAGCGACGTGACCGTCGTGGCGATCGGCCGCATGGTCCACCTCGCTGCGCAGGCAGCGGCCGAGCTCGACGGCGCCGGCATCGGCTGCGAGATCATCGACCCGCGGACGACCTCGCCGCTCGACACCGAGACGATCCTCGAGAGCGTGGAGCACACCGGCCGGCTGGTCGTCGTCGACGAGGCCAACCCGCGCTGCGGCATGGCCGCCGACATCGTCGCGATGGTCAGCCAGGAGGCGTTCGGCAACCTCAAGGCGGCGCCGCGGATGGTGACCCCGCCGCACACGCCGGTGCCGTTCTCGCCCGTGCTCGAGGACGCGTACGTGCCGGGCCCGGACGCGATCGCCGAGGCGATCCGCGCGACCGCAGGGGCGGCGACGCGCGCATGAGCGCCGCCATCGAGAAGCTCGGCATGCCCAAGTGGGGCCTCTCGATGACCGAGGGCAGGCTCCTCGACTGGCTGGTCGACGAGGGCGACGGGATCGCCGTCGGCCAGGAGGTCGCCGAGGTCGAGACCGAGAAGATCACCGGCGCCGTTGAGGCGCCGGCCCCCGG
>DATDKF010000284.1:0-2155 GCA_036520135.1 Solirubrobacteraceae bacterium | reverse complement strand
CCCTCGGTGACGGTCAGGAAATGGTTCCCCGCGAGCTGCCCGACGATGCTCGCGAAGCACGTGCCGCCGTACGGGAACAGGATCTCGGTCTCGCTGTAGCCGCCGGGGTAGAGCAGGACCTCGCCGGGGGCGGGATGGCTCGTGTGGTTCTCGAACGGCAGGTTGGTCTCGAGGTCGCCGAGCGGGATCCAGGCGGACTCGCCGCTCCAGCGGACGTGGATGATCTTGTTGCGGAACGGCAGCATCGCCTCGAACGCGGCGCGGGTCTTCGGCGCGTCGGCCACCCAGTCGGCGCCGAAGATGAACGGTCCGGCCGTGATGCGCAGGTCGCTCATGTGTCTCCCTTGATCGGTGTCAGCAGGCGCCCGAGCGGCCGCTCGGCGACGATCCGGCCGTCCAGGAACACGGTCGTGCCGCGCACGATGGTGCGCACGACGCGCCCGCGCAGGGGCCGGCCGGCGAACGGGCTCAGGCCGTGGCGGTCGTGCAGCGCGGGCGCGTGGCGGTCGTCGCGGTCGACGAGCACGAGGTCGGCGTCGGCGCCCTCGTGGAAACCCTTCGCCAGCCTGAGCCGCCGCGCCGGGCCGTCGGCGGTGAGGGCGGCGATCGCCGGCAGCTCGAGCCGGCCGGAGTCCAGCAACAGCGCGAGCAGCGACTGGCAGCCGGCGATCCCGCCCCAGGCGGCCGTGAAGTCGCCCGCCTTCATGGCCGGCGGGCACGGCGAGTGGTCGGAGGCCACGAACGCGACGTCGCGGATGCTCCGCCACAGCGCCTCGCGCTCGGCCGCCGGGCGCAGCGGCGGGGCGCACTTGGCGCGCGTGCCGAGGGTCTCGAGGTCGTCCTCGCTGAGCGTCAGGTAGTGCGGGCAGGTCTCGCACGTGGCGTCGACGTCGCGCTCGCGGGCGGCGGTGACCAGCGCGACGCCGTGGGCGGTGCTGACGTGGACGACGTGCAGGGCGCAGCCGGTCTCGGCCGCCAGCTCGAGCGCGCGCTCGATCGCCTCGTGCTCGGCCCGCGGCGGGCGGGACGCGACGAAGTCGCGCCACGTCGTGCCGGCGGGCTGCGCGAGCGCCGACGGCCGCTCGGCGTGGACGGCGACGGGCAGCCCGAGCGCGGAGGCGCGCTCCATGCCGGCGCGCAGCGTGTCGTCATCGGCGGCCGCGAAGTCGGCGATGCCGCTGTCGCACATGAACGCCTTGAAGCCGATGACGCCGCGGTCGGCGAGCTCGTCGAGGCGGTCGACGTTGCCGGGGACGAGGCCGCCCCAAAGCGCGAAGTCGACGATCGCGGCGGCTTCGGCGGCGCGGACCTTGGCGTCGAACGCGGCGCCGTCGACGGTCGGTGGGTGAGCGTTGAGCGGCATCTCGACGCACGTGGTGGCGCCGCCGGCGGCCAGCGCGCGGGTGCCGGTCGCCCAGCCCTCCCAGTCGGTGCGGCCGGGCTCGTTGAAGTGCACGTGGGCGTCGATCACGCCGGGGAGCACGTGCAAGCCGCGGGCGTCGATCTCCACGCGCGCCGCGCCCTCCAGCTCTGGCCCGATCGCGGCGATCGCCCCGTCCTGCACCGCGACGTCGCGGTCGGCGCGGATCAGCAGGTCATACGGCACGGAGGAGGCGCTCCAGGGCGTCGATGGCGACCGCGACGTCGGCGTCCTCGACCGACTCGGCGGGGTTGTGGCTGATGCCGCCGCGGCAGCGGACGAACAGCATCGTGGCGGGGGCGATCGCGGCCATCATCGCGGCGTCGTGGCCGGCGCCGCTGGGCAGGCGGGTGGCGACGCCCCAGGCCGCGCCGAGGCGATCGTCCATCGCCACCGCGGGGATGTCGCCGGTGTCGCTCCACGCCAGCTCGACCCCGCGGCGAGCGGCGATCGCGCGCGCCGCCTCGCGCAGGCGGGCCACAGCCGCGCGGCGCGTAGCGTCGTCGGGGTCGCGGACGTCGAGCGTCATGGCGGCGCGGCCGGGGATCACGTTGCGCGCGCCGGGCTCGACGGCGAGGCGGCCGACCGTGCCGGTGCCTTCCACGGCGAGCACCCACTCGGCGGCGGCGGCCAGCGCGTCGCGGCGGTCGCCGAGCGGCACGGTGCCGGCGTGGCCCGCCTCGCCGGTGAAGACGACCTCGGCGTGGCTCTGGCCGTTGATCGCGGTCACGACCC
>DATDKF010000283.1:0-16110 GCA_036520135.1 Solirubrobacteraceae bacterium | reverse complement strand
CATCGCGCGCTGCCGCACGCCGACGGAGGTCGCACAGGCGATCGCGTACGGGCGGCAGGACGGCGCGGACATCGCGATCCGCTCCGGCGGGCACTGCTTCGCCGGGCGGTCGTCGACGACCGGAGTGTTGATCGACGTCTCGCCGATGAACGACGTCAGGCTCGACGACGGCCGCGTCACGGTCGGGGCCGGGGCGAAGCTCGCCCAGATCTACGACGCGCTCGAGCCGAACGGCGTGACGATCGCCGGCGGTTGCGGGCCGACGGTGGGGATCGCCGGGCTGGCGCTGGGCGGCGGGATCGGGATCCTCGGGCGCCGGCACGGGCTCACGTGCGACCAGGTGGTTGCCGCCGAGGTCGTGCTGGCCGACGGTAGCGCCATCACCGCGGACGACGACTTGCTGTGGGCGCTGCGCGGCTCGGGCGGCGGGCAGTTCGGCGTCGTGACGAGCCTGACGCTGCGCACGGTCCCGGCGCCGCAGACGATCTGCTTCCACGCGAGGCGGCCGCACGAGGAGGCGGCCGACCTGATCGCGGCCTGGCAGGCATGGGCGCCCGACGCGCCCGCGTCGGTCGCCGCGTCGCTGCTGGTGAATCCGAGCGGCGTGCACCTGTTCGGCGCCGCCGCGCCCGGCGACGCGCTCCTGGACGGTGTCACCGCCGACGTTGTCGAGCTGCCGTACCGGGAGGCCAAGCGCTGGCTCGCCGAGAACGGCCCGGGGGAGGGCGACGACTCGCCGTTCGCCAGCCGCTCCGAGTACTTCGACGCGAACCTCCCGGAGGACGCGATCCGGGCGCTGGTCGAGCACTTCCCGCACGGCGGCCCGCTGCGCGAGCTCGACTTCAACCCGCTGGGCGGCGCGTACAACGACCCGGCGCCCGACGCCGCCGCGTTCCCGCACCGCTCCGCGCGCTTTCTGCTCAAGCACACGGCCGCGCTCGACGACCGCGATTGGCTGCGCCGGTCGTACGAGATCACGCACCCGCACGGCAGCGGCGGCGCGTACGTCAACTTCCCGGACCCAACGCTCGACGACCCACTGACCGCCTACCACGGGCCGAACCTCGACCGCCTACGGCGCGTCAAGGCCGCCTACGACCCCGACGGCGTGTTCCGCTTCCCTCAGTCGATCTGAACCGGCGCGCCGTCGGCGGTGAGCCGGCCGCCGTCGCGCAGGTCGCAGATCATGTCCCAGTGGATTGCGGACTGGTTCGTGCCGCCGGTTTCGGGATAGGAGCGGCCGAGCGCGAGGTGGACGGTGCCGCCCATCTTCTCGTCCACGAGGATCGAGCCGACCGGGCGGTCGACGCCGAAGTTCGTCCCGATCCCGACCTCGCCGAGCCGGCGGGCGCCGTCATCGGTCGCGAGCATCGCCTGCAGGACCTCGTCGCCGCGGTCGGCGTGCCCCGCGACGACGACCCCCTCGCGGAACTCGAGCGAGATCCCCGAGACCTCGACGCCGCGCGGCGACGACGGGATCGAGAAGCGGATCCGGCCCTCGGCCGAGGTTTCGATCGGCCCGGTGAAGACCTCGCCCGACGGCATGTTGCGCCGCCCGTCCGAGTTGATCCACACCCGGCCGTCCACGGCGAGCGTCAGGTCGGTGCCCTCTCCCTCGATGCGCAGTTCCGAGCTCACCGCGAGCCGCCCGACCAGCGCCGCCTGCCGCGCGCTCAGCGCGCGCCACGCCGCGATCGGGTCGTCGCGGTCGAGGAACAGGGCGCGCTCGAGGAACGCCGCGTAGTCCTCCTCCGCCATCCCTGCCTGCTGCGCGGCCGCCGGCGTCGGCCACAGCGTCCCGCACCAGCGCCGCGCCAGCGTCGCCTCGCGGAGCGACGCCCGCGCGCGGGCGGCCCGCGTCATCCGCGCCGGGTCGACGGCCGCGAGCTCGCGCGTGTTCGTCGGGGCGTCGATCCGCAGCACCGCGTCGGCGGCCTCGACCTCGGTGAGGTCGGCCGCGGCGAAGCTGTCGAGATGCACGTCGCGCGCCGCCGCCCAGAAGCCCGCCTCCTGCCCGGGCAGCGCCGGCCGCAGCAGCGGCCACGCCTCGCGCGAGAGCAGCGCGCGCTGGAGCGCGAGCAGCAGCGGCGCCGCCAGCGTCGTCGACCGCACCAGCACCTGCTGGCCGGCCGTCGCCTCCAGGCAGTAGTCGCACAGCAGCGCGGCGAACGCCTCCGGGTCGATCACGGCGGATCGAGCTCGGGGAAGTTCTCGGCCAGGTGCTCGCGCAGCACGTCGCGGATCCACGCCCGCTCGGCCGGCGACGCCATCCGGAACCGCGCGAGCAGCTCCTTCTGGCGGGTGAGCGGATCGGTCCCCGCGACCGCCCACGACACGGCCAACCGCTCGAAGAGAAACTCGACCGCGCGGTGCCACGCGTCCTCGCGCGAGAGCGGCGAACCGGCCACCGTCGCCGCGTACTCCTGGCGCGTCCCGGGCGTCATCGAGCCCCGCAGCACGAGAGCCTCCCCGTCCGGCGACGTGTACTCGGTGGTCGGCGCCTTCAGCTTGCGCTTCGCCATCACGCCCCGGCAGCGCGCTCGAGCTGCGCGCGGACGTCACCGGTGAGCGGGCCGAGGTGGCCGGGCCAGCAGGCCACGGGATCCAGCGCCGCGAGCTTGCGGATCGACTCGCACGCCTGCGCCGAGTCCTGGTTGAACGCGTCGTGCGCGGGCGCCGGCGCCTGGGGGCGCGAGGTGTCGATGTCGACGACATAGAAGCAGTCGGTCGTCAGGGCGAGCCGGTCGCGCTCGCGGAACAGCGCGATCAGCCCGGGCGCGTGGCCCGGCAGGTGCACGACGCGGAAGCCGGACACGTCATCGCCCTCGTCGACGGTGCCGGCGATGTCCACCGGGCCGCTGTTCCAGTACTCGAGCAGCCGCGGGTAGACCCAGCGCGAAGGGATCCGGAGCAGCTCCGTGCGGTGATAGTCGCGCTGCGGCTCGCCCTCCTCCGCCGCCGCGCGATCGGCCGGGTGGCAGTACACCGGCGCGCCCAGGCCCGCCGCCGCGCCGCGGTGATCCACGTCGGCATGGCCGAGGACGATCCGGTTGACCCCGCCCAGCGACGCGGCCGCGGTGGCCACCGCCGAGGTCATCTGCCGGATGCCGGCGTCGAACAGCGTCACGCCGCCGCCCTCGTCCTCGATGAAGTAGACGTTCATCGTCCGCGGAATGCCGCCGCGCAGCAGCCAGACGCCGTCCGCGACGCGCTCGAGCTCGCTCTTGGCTCCCGCGCGCCGAGCCGCCTTCGTGCGCGCGTTGAACGCCGCGAACATCCGGCTCTCGAGCGTCGATCCGGCGCCGGGCACGAGCCCGATCTGCCGAGCGAGCGCCATCCCGTCCGGCACCGCGTCATTGCGGACGATCTTGCCGTCCTTCACGTGCAGCAGATCGATCCCTTCGGTCTCGACGTGCGCCCCGCTGGGCTCCAGCCCCCACAACGGGCCGGTCATCGTCGCGGTCGCCGTCCAGTGCACGGCGACCTTGTCGTCCTGCGCGACCGTCGTCTGCACGGTCAGCGCGAAGTCCGGGAACGCGGTGAACAGCTCGGTGAAGTACTGCCGCACGCCGTTCGGCCCGACAGTGTCGACCTGGCTGGCGATGTGCTCCTGCCCGTCGGGCGCCCACAGCGCCGCCATCGCCTCCACGTCGCGGCGCGCCAGCGCGTCGAAGTACTCGTTCACAACCGCCTCGGCGCTCATGGCGGCGCCACGTTACCGTGCCGCACCGTGCGCAAGCCGACTCGCAGCCGGGAGGTCGGCCGGGGGGAGAAGCTCCTCCCCGGCATCTGGCGGCTGCGCCTGCCGCTGCCTTGGCCGGGCGTCCCGCACTGCAACGCGTGGGCGCTGGCGGCCGGCGACGGGGTCGTGCTCGTCGACACCGGCATGCACGAGCCGGGCTCGATGCTGCACCTGCAGCGGGCGCTCGACCAGGCGCGCCTGCGCATCGAGCACGTGCGCCTGGTCGTCTGCACGCACGCCCACGTCGACCACTGTGGTCAGGCGCCGCCGATCGCCGAGCAGGCGGGCTGCGAGGTCTGGATGCACCCGAACCACGTCCACCACACGGCGGCCGCTGCCGACCCGGAGCGCGCGCTGCTCCGGCGCATCGAGATCGCCCGCCAGAGCGGCGTTCCGGAGGCGCCGCTGGAGCGCTGGGCTGCGCGGCGCCGCGGCCAGGGCACCGGCCAGGCCGCGACGCTGACCGTCGACCGCGAGCTGACCGAGGGCGCGAGGGTGGACACCGACCTCGGCGCCTGGCGCGTGGTCGAGACGCCCGGCCATGCGCCGTCCCACATCTGCCTCTACCAGCCCGAGCGCCGGCTGCTGATCTCCGGCGACCACCTGCTCGGGCGCGTCTCGCTGTACTTCGACGCCGGCTATACGCCCGACCCGGTCGGCGAGTTCCTCTCGTCGCTCGACAAGGCCGCGGGCCTCGACGCCCGGCTCGCGCTGTCCGGCCACGGCCGCCCGTTCACTGACGTCGCCGGCCACATCACCGCCAACCGCGCGCTCGTCGCCGCCCGGCTGGAGGCGGTGCGCGAGGCGCTGGCCGGCGGCCCGCGCACCGCGTACGAGATCGCCCAGGAGGTCTACGGGGAGGCGTTCACGGAGGCGATGGCGACCTGGCTGCTCACCAAGACCCGCTGCTGGCTGATCCACCTCGAATGGCTCGGCGAGGCGTCGAGGGACGGCGGCACACCGGAACGCTGGTCCTAGACTTCGCCCGATGCGGATCGACGAGCACCTCGCGACCGGCTCCGAGCCGTCGTTCTCGTTCGAGTTCTTCCCGCCCAAGACCGACGAGGGGGAGCGCAACCTCGGCCGCGCGCTGGCCGAGCTCTCGCGCCTGCGCCCGACGTTCGTGTCGGTCACCTACGGCGCGGGCGGCAACGAGGCGCAGAAGCGCAAGACGGTCGACATCGTGTCCTCGATCAAGGCCGAGCACGGGCTCGAGGCGATGGCGCACTTCACGTGCGTCGGCGCGACCGTCGCCCAGCTGCGCGAGACGCTCGACCTCATGCGCGACGCCGGCATCCAGAACGTCCTCGCGCTGCGCGGCGATCCGCCGCCGGGCCACAGCGAGTGGACCGCGACCGACGGCGGCCTGTCCTACTCGCGCGAGCTGATCGAGCTGATCCGCGAGGAGTACGACTTCGCGATCGGCGCCGCGTGCTTCCCCGAGGTGCACATCCACGCGGACTCGCCGGAGAGCGACCTGCGCTACTGCAAGGAGAAGGTGGACGCCGGCGCGCGCTTCCTGATCACGCAGCTGTTCTTCGACAACCAGCTCTACTGGGACTTCGTCGCCCGCGCCCGGGAGGCCGGGATCGACGTCCCGATCATCCCGGGGATCATGCCGATCACCGGCTACGAGCAGATCAAGCGCTTCACGAGCATGTGCGGCGCCACGATCCCCGACGAGCTGATGCGCGAGCTCGGCCTGCGGGCCGACCAGCCGGACGCGGTCGCCGGCCTCGGCGTCGCCTACGCGACGCTCCAGTGCGCCGACCTGCTGGCCAAGGGCGCGCCGGGCATCCACTTCTACACGCTCAACCGCTCGACCGCCACGCGCGCGATCCTCAGCGCCCTGCGCTGCATGACGCCATGGCGTGACGCGGTGCCCGCGTAGTATCGTCGCCGCAACATCCTTGCGAGCCATGGGAGGGGCCATGCTAGGGGCAAAGGGATTGGCGCTGGGGATACTCAGCGCGCTGCTGCTGTTCGCGGCGCCGGCGTCGGGCGCGTCGAAGAACGTCAAGCTCGTCGACAACCTGCCGGAGGGCAAGTACGCGACGGCGATCAACTTCCTGCAGTACAAGCACAAGAGCGACGTGATGCTCGTCACCGGCCGCTTCGGCTTGAAGTCGTACTCGCTGCACGACCCGGCGCACCCACGGCTGCTCGACGAGATCACCTCCGAGGATCTGCGGCTCCCCGGCGATCCAGCGGTGAACCTGGACGAGTCGAAGGGGCCGCTTTCCACGTTCTGGCAGAACGAGGACATGGATGTCGACCAGGACCGCAAGCTCGCGCTGATCTCGCGCGACCCGCGGTCCTACCTGGGCTCGACCAGCCGCGAGCCCGGTGAGCCGGACCCGAACAACGCGACCAACATCGCGGGCGTGTACGTGGTCGACGCGAAGGACCCCGGCAACCTGAAGCTCCTGAGCTTCGAGCAGCTGCCGACGGGCCACACCACCACGTGCATCAACGACTGCAAGTGGCTGTGGACCGGCGGCCCGGCCGCGACGGACAAGCAGAAGGCGCCGCCGCAGAACTGGACCTTCGGCCGCCCGATCATCGTCACCGACCTCAGCGACCCGCGGAACCCGCGCGGCTACCCGATGGATCCGGTCGACCTGTTCCGGCGTGACGGCGCGACCGCGTACTCGCACGACGTCCAGGTCGACGACATGGGCATCGCCTGGGTCTCAGGCGACGGCGGCACGCGCGGCTACTGGACGGAGGGACGCCACTGGGATCCGCTCGAGGGTCACAAGCGCACGGCGACCCCCCTGGATCCGATCCCGTACGGCGGCGGCGGTCTGCCGGAGTCGATCACGGCCGATCCGACCGGCGGCTTCGAGCACAATGCCTGGCGGCCCGTCGGCAAGAATGCGCCGCGCGGTGACAAGCGCTACCGCAAGGGCGAGCTCCTGCTGGCGACCGAGGAGGATTTCTGGGATCCCGAGCTGGCGTGCTCGGACCGCGGGATGTTCAGCATCTCCTCGCTGAAGGGCAGCTTCGGCGGCGAGGCTTGGCGCTCGACGCCCGCCAACCCGTTCCGGCTGCAGGTGGTCGGCACGTGGTATCCGGCCGGCAAGGAGGGCTCACGACCGGTCGGCGGGCCGTACGCCACGGGCGCCGACTTCTGCTCCGCGCACTACTTCGACGTGGACGGACCCGTCGTGACGTACGCGTGGTACGGCGAAGGCACGCGGTTCCTCGACATCTCGGATCCCGCGAACCCGCGCCAGTTCGCGTACTGGCGGCCCGACGACACGCTCGTGTGGGCCTCCTACCTGCACGGCGGCTACGTGTACACGGCCGACCATGTGCGGGGCGTGGACGTTCTGAAGTTCCAGCCGGGCGCCGTCTCGGCCCGGGCGAATCGGCGTGCGATCGTCGCGCCACCGGCGTCGGCCCGCCACCGCCGTTTCCTCGCGCGCATCGCGTCGCAGCTGAAGGCGGACCCCGCGACGGGAGGCATCTGCTACCTGGCGGTGTAACGTCGCCCCTCCGTCCGAGCTTGCGAGGACGGCGGGCGAAACCTACTTCCGCGCCGGCTCCTCAGGGGGCCGGCGCGGGCGGCTCGATGTCGAGCGCGTGGGCCACGCGCGGGCGGCCGTTGACCTCCCAGGTGATGTCCACCTGGTCGTTCTTGCGGTACGTGCCGATGCCCCAGGCGCCCCAGAACCAGCGCCAGAAGCCGAGCCGGCCCTCCTTGGCGAGTGGGCGGTCGAAGATCAGCTCGCGCCCGCGGACCTGGAAGTCGGTGCCCGGCTCCTGCCGGACCCCGTTGATGTAGACCGCATAGGGCTCGCGCACGGCGGGTGGCAACCGCACCTTCCAGTCCGCCATGCCGGTCATCATGGCAGCGGTGACGGAATACACCCTGCGCCGCTCGCCGCGCGCCCAGCGCGTGCGCGTGAGCGTCGAGAGCGACGGCGCCGTGCAGGTCACGCTGCCACGGCGCGCACCCTTGAAGGCGGCCGACGAGGCCGTGCGCGAGCTCGCGCCGTGGATCGAGCGCCGGCGCCGCGCGCTCGCCCGCGCGGCGGCCGAGGTCGCGCGCACCCCCGGGACCGTGCCGTACCTGGACGGCGAGCTGATGCTGGTCGAGCAGCCGGGCCGCACGCGCGTGCACCGCCGGGGCGACGTGCTGCTCGTCCCCGCCGGGCGGGGCCGCGAGGCGGCGCTGGAACGCTGGTACCGCCGCGCCGCGCGGGCGGAGATCGCCCCGCGGCTCGACGCCGCAGTGGCGCGCGCCGGCACCTCGTACCGGTCGCTGACGATCCGCGGCCAGCGCACGCGCTGGGCGTCGTGCTCGTCCAACGGCGCGATGTCGTTCAACTGGAGGCTGCTGCTCGCGCCCGAAGCGGTCCTGGACTACGTGGTCGAGCACGAGGTCTGCCACCTCGAGGTCATGGACCACTCGCCGCGGTTCTGGCGGCTGCTCGAGCGCCGGGTGCCCGACTGGCGCGCGCACGCGCGCTGGCTGCGCCGCTACGGGTCGACGCTCGCCTTATAGCGAGCCCGGACGGCGAGCTGGTGATCAGGGCGCCGGCCGGATGCTGGCGCGGGCACTCACCACGCGGCGCAGCGCCTCGTAGGGCGACTCGTCATCGGTGGGCTCGACGGCCCTGCGCCGGACGCGGCCGGTCCACGCGCCGACCGAGCCGTCGCCGCGCACGTCGACCCCGGCGAAGACGCCGGGCCCGCGCAGCTCGGCCCGGACGGCGATCTGGTCGCCCGGCTCGTATCGGCGCACGCGCAGGTCGACCGGCGCGCGGCGCTCGGTGTTGGCGGCCGCGCGCGCGTGCAGCTCGAGTGCGTCGAGCGCCGCGTCGAGCGACTCGGCCTTGACGCGCTCGACCTTGGGCCCGGTGCGGACGGTCACCCGCCAGCGGCTCAACCGGCGGCCCCGAGCAGGTCCTTGGCGGCGTTCCAGCGCGAGATCTCGCAGCCGTTGGTGCGCGAGAACGAGGCGTCGATCGTCTTGCCGCGCAGCGTGCCCTTCACCGTCGCGGTCTCCGGCCCGCCGTACTGCTGCGTGCACGCGACGTCGCTGGGCGTGGCCTCGAACGTGTCGGCCTTCATGGCGTCGAGCGCCGCGCACGCCTGCGAGTCGCCGGCCGCGTCGCAGCTGACGTCGGCGGTCTTCGCCGCGGCGCCGCCGTCGCCGTCCTTGTCGACCGTCACCGTCAGCTCGGCCAGCGAGCCGCCGGACGGCGTCGGCGCGGCCGCCTGCTCGTCGTCGTCGCCGCAGCCCGCCACGAGCGCCAGGCCGATGAGGGCGACGACAAGTCTCATGACATCAAGATAGGTGGTTCCATCAAGGCCTCGACCGCTTCCGGCGCGGCCGGAGCGCCGAGGAGGAAGCCCTGCGCGAGCGGGCAGCCCTCGCGGGTCAGGAACTCGCGCTGCTCGTCGGTCTCGACGCCCTCGGCGACGGCCGTGCGGCCGAGCGCGGCCGCGAGCTGCAGGATCGCGGTGACGATCGCGGCCGCCTCGGCGCGCTCGGGCACCTCGCGCATGAACGAGCGGTCGATCTTTAGCGTCGCGACCGGCAGCTCGCGCAGGCGCGAGAGCGAGGAGTAGCCGGTGCCGAAGTCGTCGAGCGCGATCCGCAGCCCGAGCGCGTCGAGCCCGCGCACGACCTCCTCGGCGAGCGCCGGGTCCTCGAGCGTCGAGGACTCGGTGAGCTCCACGGTCAGCAGCGCGGGATCGGCGCCCGCGGCCGTGATCCGGTCGCGCACGCGGTCGAGGAAGTCGTCGCGGCGCAGCTGGCTCGGCGACACGTTGAAGGAGATGTGCGGCCGCAGGCCGCGGGCGGCCCACGCGACCTGCTGCGCGCAGACCGCCGCGAGCACCCAGTCGCCGAGCTCGTGGATCAGCCCGGTCTGCTCGGCCACCGGGATGAACGCGGCGGGGGAGACCGGCCCGTGGTCGGGGTCCTCCCAGCGCAGCAGCGCCTCGAGCGCGACCAGCGCGCCCGAGCGCAGGCTGTAGATCGGCTGGTAGTGCAGGTGCAGCTCCCCGCCCCGCAGCGCCCGCCGCAGACGGGCCTCGATCGAGTCGTCGGCCGGCGCCTCGCGGACCATGCCGGTCGCCCACGTGCCGACCACGCGGTCGCCCTCGGTCAGCGGCGTGAGCCGCCAGGTCACGAGCCGGTCGCCGTCGACGAGGTGCTCGGCCTTACCGCTCCCCGCCCGCGCGGCGGCAACGACCGCCTGGTCGACCCACTCGCCGCCCACGAGGTCGGCCTCGGCGCGGCCGGCGAGCGCGCACGCGTTGTCGTTGGCCAGCAGCACGCGCCCGGCGGCGTCGAGCGCGAGCAGCGGCGCCTCGGCCGCGTCGAACCAGCGGCGCACGCCGCCCCCCGCCGGCCGCGCGCGGCGCTCGAGGTACTGCGCGACCTGGCCGCCGACGATGGCGAACATCGCCGAGATCTCCGGGTTGGGCTCGCTGACCCCGTGCGAGTAGAACTCGATCACGCCCGCGCAGTAGTCGGCGATCGTGATCGGGAACGCCATCGCGGTCATCAGCCCCGCGCGCCGGGCCATCGCCGCCCGCGGCTCGTTCGGCGCCGCCTTGGCCTGCGTCACCCACGACGCGCGGCGGAACGCCCACACGCGGCCCGGCAGGCCCTGGCCGGCGGCCAGCACGGCACGGCTGGAGGCATCGGCCAGCGCGACGACGTCGGGCGCCGCGCTGGCGCGGTGCCACGTCGCGGCGCAGTGCAGCTCGCCGCCGTCGAGCGACGGCGTCCAGACCGCGCCGCAGCTGAAGCCGAGCGTCTCGCCGAGCGTGGCGAGCACGCGCTCCACCAGCTCGCGCGGCTCCAGCCCGGCAGCGACGAAGTCGGTGATCGCCTGCTGGGCGAGCAGGAAGCGGTGGGCGCCGCCGACGCGGCGGCGCAGCCGCGTGGCGTCCAGGGCGCGGGCCAGCGCCCGCGGGAGCTGTGCCGGATCGGGCACCACCGCCGCCGCGCCGTCGAGGCCGCGCACCATCGCGGCGAGGTCGCCCGCGTGCACGAACGGCGACACGGCGAGGAACGGCAGGTGCGGGTCGGCCAGCCGGACGAGCTCCAGCGCCTTGCGCGCCGGCACCGGCTGCGGGCCGTCGCCGCCGTAGAGGACGGCGCCCCAGCCGCGCCGCCGCAGCGCGCCGGCCAGCGCCTCGGCGCCGTCGGCGTGCTCGATCCGCAGCCGCCAGCCGGCTTCCTCCATCGCGCGCGCGATCACGCGGCCGTGCGCGGGGGGCACGTCCACGAGCAGCGCACGCAGGGACCGGTAAGGCCGCATCAAGACTGCATCGGGTCCGGCGGCCGAGCCCTTTAACGAGCCGACGTCCGCTCGCCGCGCAGGCGCTCGGTCATCGCCTCGGGCGGCAGCGCGTCGCCGAACAGCCGGCCCTGCGCCAGCGGGCAGCCCTGGGCGGCGAGGAAGTGCTGCTGGACGGGCTGCTCGACGCCCTCGGCGACCGTGGTCATCCCGAGCGCGTCCGATAGCGCGATCACCGCGCGCACGATGGCGCCGGACTCCGGGTCCTCGGGGATCTCGCGCAGGAACGAGCGGTCGATCTTGAGCATCTGCACCGGCAGCAGGCGCAGCCGCGAGAGCGACGACCAGCCGGCGCCGAAGTCGTCGATCGCCAGCTGCAGGCCGAGGGCGCGCAGGTCGCGCAGCAGCGGCCCGATCAGCTCCGGCTCGCGCAGCGTGGCCGACTCGGTGAGCTCCATCGTCAACAGCGACGGGTCGACGCCCGCCACTCGCAGCCGCTCGCCCAGCTCGGCGGCGAAGTCCGGTCGCAGCAGCTCACGCGGGGAGACGTTGAACGACACCCGCGGCTCCAGCCCGTCGTCGCGCCAGGCGACGATCTGCGCCGCCAGCGCGTCGACCACCCACGCGCCGATCGGGTCCAGCAGCCCCATCTCCTCGGCCGCGGGGATGAACTGGTCCGGGTGCACGAGCCCGCGCTCGGGGTCCTGCCAGCGCAGCAGCGCTTCCATCGAGTGCAGCCGCCCGCTGGCCGTCCACACGATCGGCTGGAAGTGCAGGGCCAGCTCGCTGCGGGCGATCGCCCGCCGCAGCCGGCGCGACAGCGAGAGCCGCTCCAGTGGGTCGTGCGTGACGCCCGCGTAGACGGTGAAGGCGGCGCGGCCGCGGCTCTTGCTCTGGTACATCGCCGTGTCGGCGTGCTGGAGCAGCGCCTCCGGCCCGTCGGCGTCCTCGGGGAAGACCGAGATGCCGATGCTCGCCCCCACGTGGAACTCGGCGCCGGCCACGGTGAACGGCTTCGCGAGCCGCAGCGCCAGCTGGTCGGCGGTGTCGCGGGCGACGCTCACGGCCCGCTCGCGCGGCAGGTCGGCGAGCAGGAGCACGAACTCGTCGCCGCCGTGGCGGGCCAGCAGCCCGCGGTCGCCCTCGGCGCCGCGCAGCCGCGCCGCGACCCGGCGCAGCAGCCGGTCGCCGGCGCCGTGGCCGAGCGAGTCGTTGACGAGCCTGAAGTTGTCGAGGTCGACGAGCAGCAGCGCCACCGCGGCCTGGCGCCGGCGGGCGCGGGTCACGGCCGCGCGCACGCGCGACTCGAGCTGCGCTCGGTTCGGCAGCCCCGTCAGCCCGTCGAAGAACGCGAGCTTGCGCAGCTCCTGCTCGGCCCGCAGGCGGTCGGTGATGTCCTGGCCGGAGAGCACCGCGACGATCCGGCCCTTCGGGTCGGTCAGCGCCGTCGCCTGCCAGGCGAACCGCCGGCGCGCGCCCTTGCGCGTCAGAACGTCGCTCTCGTAGCGCTCGACGCCGGCTCCGCCGCCGGCCATCAGGCGCTCGAACGTCCGCCGCGCGCCGTCGCGGTCCTCGGGCGGGATCACCCGCTCGAACCAGTCGGCGCCGACGAGCTCGCCGAGCATCTCGCGGCCCTGGCGGTTGAGCAGGCCGACGGTACCGTCGGCGTAGAGGATCGTCAGCAGGGTGCTGGCGACGTCGAGGTAGGACTGCGCGCGGTCGCGCTCGACGCGCAGGACGGTCTCCACGAGCGCGGCGTCGACGAGCACGATCGCCCAGCAGCCTGCGCCCTCGACCTCGGAGATCGTGACCTCGCCGCGCGTCGTCGTGCCGTCGGCGCGGCGCAGCGGCACCACGGCGGTCCCGGGTCGGGGCAGCTCGCCGATCGCGCGGCCGAGGACGATGTCGATCCCGGCTCCGAGCGCGTCGTCGGCGGTCCAGCCGGTCAGCTCCTCGAACGCGGGGTTGACGTACAGCAGCGGTGCGTCGGGGTCGCGCGCGTCGGCCAGGCAGACAGCGACGCCGAGGGCGTCGAGCGTCCGGACGCCCGCAGGCGCCCGCGGGAGCTTGGTGGGCGGCGATGACACCGGACTGCGCTTGGCCGATGGGCGCCGAGGATCGGACGCCCGCGGGAAGCCTAACCGAGTGTCCCGACTAGGCCGCCAGCTCGACCAGCACCTCGCGCACGCCGCTGCCCACCCAACCCTCCTGCAGCCGGCGGCTGAACGTGCGCATCAGGCGGCGCGCGGCCTCGTTGTCGCCGAGCATCGTCGCCGCGAAGCGGCGGACGCCGACGGCGAGCGCCGCGTCAGCCAGCCGCGTGGCGAGCTCGCGGCCGAGGCCCTGCCGCTGCCACGGGTCTCCGACCACGATCGCCATCTCGGCCGTGCCCGGCCGGTCGGGCAGCCGAACGCAGCGGGCGACCGCCACGAGCTGCTCCGGATGGCGCTCGAGCACCGCCACGAGCGCGATGTGGTTGATCCCGTCGACCTCGGTGAGGTACCGCAGCTCGGCCTTGGTGAAGCGCGGCTTGGCCGCCAGGAAGCGCTTGCGGATGCTCTCCTCGCTCAGCTGGCGGAGCCCGTTGACCAAGCGGTCCTTGTCACCCGGCTCGATCGGTCGGATGAGGACTCTGGTGCCGCGGTCGAGCTCGAAGACCACGGTTTCAATTTACTACCTACGTCAAGATCGCTCGCCGATCGGCACGTAGTCGCGCCCACGGTCGCCCGTGTAGATCTGGCGCGGCCGCGCGATCTTCTGCTCGGAGTCGTCGATCATCTCCAGCCATTGCGCGATCCAGCCGCTCGTGCGCGGGATCGCGAACAGCACCGGGAACATGCCGACGGGCATTCCGAGCGCCTCGTAGATCAGCCCCGAGTAGAAGTCGACATTCGGGTACAGCTTGCGCTTGACGAAGTAGTCGTCCTCGAGCGCGATCTTCTCGAGCTCGAGCGCGATCTCCAGCAGCGGGTTGGTGCCCGTGACCTCGAAGACCTCGTCGGTCGCCTTCTTGATGATCTTCGCGCGCGGGTCGTAGTTCTTGTAGACCCGGTGGCCGAAGCCCATCAGGCGCTCCTTGCCGTCCTTCACGCCGGCCATGAAGTCCGCGATGTTGTCCTTGGTCTCGATCCGCCGCAGCATCCGCAGCACGGCCTCGTTGGCGCCGCCGTGCAGCGGGCCGTAGAGCGCCGCTACGCCGGCCGCGACCGCCGAGTACGGATCGACCTGCGAGGAGCCGACCGAGCGCACCGCCGAGGTCGAGCAGTTCTGCTCGTGGTCGGCGTGCAGGATGAACAAGATGTCGAGCGCCCGCTCCAGCCGCGGGTCCGGCTGGTACTTGAGCTCGGTCATCTTGTAGAGCATGTTCAGGAAGTTGCCGGGATACCGCAGGTCGTTGTCCGGATAGACGTACGGCTGGCCCATGTTGTGGCGGAACGCGAAGGCCGCGAGCGTCGGCATCTTGGCGATCAGGCGGATGATCTGCAGGTAGCGGATCTTCTCGTCCTTGATCTGCGCCGCGTCGGGATAGAAGGTCGAGAGCGCCCCCACCGACGCCAGCAGCATCCCCATCGGATGCGCGTCGTAGCGGTAGCCCTGCATGAAGCTCTTGACGTTCTCGTGGACGAACGTGTGGATCGTGATCTCGTGCGTCCACTTGTCCAGCTGCGCCTGGGTCGGCAGCTCGCCGTGCACGAGCAGGTAGGCGACCTCGAGGTAGGTCGACTGCTCGGCGAGCTGCTCGATCGGATACCCGCGGTACTCGAGGATGCCGGCGTCGCCGTCGATGAAGGTGATCGACGAGCGACACGACGCTGTGTTCATGTATGCCGGGTCGTACGTCATGAGGCCGAAGTCGTCCTCGTTGACCCTGATGTCGCGCAGCGCGAGCGCGCGGATCGTCCCGTCCTCGATCGGCACCTCGTAGGTGCTCCCCGTGCGGTTGTCCGTGATGGTGAGCGTCTCGGACGCCGTGGCTACGCCGTCACCGCTCGGAGTGGTCTGTTCCTCGGTGCCCATACCTCCATTGTGGGGCATGGGCCTAAAAAGCGCCGCTAGCCGGTCAGAACGGCGCTCGCCATCGTCGCCGCGACGATGACGGCCGCGATCAGCATGACCACACGCGACGCGCCCTTGCTGGGCGGGAACGTCTCGTGCCTGCTGATGCCGATCGCCGAGATGACCACCGCGAACGCCGCGAGCGCGCCGGCAAAGACGTAGTACGGCGTCTTGGAGGTCTCCTCGGCGGCGAACGTGACCAGGGCGAGCACGGCCGCGGACGCTACCGCATGTAGCGCGACTCGGTGGCGGCCACCTGGCCCTGGTAGTGCGAGCCCAGGGCCTCGGACCCGTACGGGTGCTCGGCCGGCGCGTCGAGCGCCATGAACGAGAGCTGCGCGATCGGGAGCCCGGCGTAGAGCTTGATCGGCACGCGCGTGAGGTTGGTGATCTCGAGCGTCAGCGTCCCCTTGAAGCCCGGGTCGACGAAGCCGGCCGTCGCGTGCACGATCAGGCCGAGCCGGCCGAGGCTCGACTTCCCCTCGATCCGGGCCACGATGTCGTCGGGCAACTCGACCCACTCCAGCGTGCGGCCGAGGACGAACTCGCCGGGGTGGATGACGAACTGCTCGCCCTGTTCGACCACGACCTCCTCGGTGAGGTTGGCCGGCGGGTCGCGCAGGTCGATGGCGGTCGTGCGGTGGTTGTGGAAGACGCGGAAGGAGTCGCCGAGGCGCAGGTCGACCGAGGCCGGCTGGACGCGCTCGGGATCCCACGGCTTGATCGTGATGCGGCCCGCTTCGACCAGGCGCAGGATCGTTCCGTCGGACAGCACCGACTGGGGGGCGCGGTCTGGCACGGCCGGGAGTCTGCCATGGCATGCTGTCGCGATGGCCGATGACGACGACTGGGTCGGCGAGCCGCCCGAGGGTCGCTACACCCGCGACCGCGCCAAGCCCGACTTCTGGCGCGGGCAGTGGCAGGCCATCGTGGCCTCCAGCGTGCTCGGGATCCTGGTGATCGTCGTGCTGCTGATCGCGCTGCTGTAGCTAGCGAGCGATCCGGCGCCCGCGGGCGCGCAGCGGGCGAACCCGCGCGGGCGAG
>DATDKF010000282.1:0-13930 GCA_036520135.1 Solirubrobacteraceae bacterium | reverse complement strand
ATTGCGACGAAACGCTGGTCAGCCAACGTGGGTTTCGTCGCAACGATCGCGCGGCCGCGCGCGAGTGCTGCGAAACCCACGCCACAGGACGGAAACGTCGCAACGATCGCGCGACCGCGCACGATTGCGACGAAACCCACGCAGGCGCCGCCGCTCCCATACCCAGCCGCCGTTGACGTTCGCCGGAGCTGACGTTCCTTAGTAGGTTGGGCGCATGGAGGGGGTGACGGTCGTCGACCACGTGCTGCTGCGGCGGCTCGTATCGATTCTGCGCGACCGCAACACGCCGCACGGCGTGTTCCGGCAGACGCTCGACGACGCGGGGATGATCCTCGCCTACGAGGCGATGCGGCGGCTGCGGCCGGACGAGTACGAGGTGATGACGCCGCTGGAGGGCGCGCGCGGGGTGCGGCTCGCCGACGAGGTCGTGATCGTCGCGATCCTGCGTGCGGGGCTGGGGCTGGTCGACGGCTTCCTGCGGCTGGTGCCCGACGCGCGGGTCGGCCACCTCGGCATGTACCGCGACGAGGAGGCGCTCCGACCGGTCGGCTACTACGAGAACATCCCGTCCGGCGTCGCCGACGCCGAGGTCTTCGTGGTCGACCCGATGCTCGCCACCGGCGGCAGCTCGACGCAGGCGATCGCGCGACTCAAGCGCGCGGGCGCCCGCCGGCTCGCATTCGTGTGCCTGGTCGCCGCGCCCGAGGGCGTGAACGCGCTGCGCGCCGCCCATCCCGACGTCCCGATCCTCACCGCCGCGCTCGACCGTGAGCTCGACGACAATGGCTATATCCGGCCCGGGCTGGGTGACGCGGGTGACCGCATCTTCGGGACCGATCGCTGAGGACGAGCGGCGCTTCCGGCTGCTCGTCGACGCCAACGTCGTCGGCGTGACGATCTCCGACGCCGAGCGCGTGCTGGAGTCCAACGACGCCTGGCTGCGGATGACCGGCCACACCCGCGCGAAGCTCGAGGCCGGCGAGATCAGCTGGCGGGCGATGACGCCGCCGGAGTACGCGTCGGGCGACGACCGCGTGCTCGAGCAGCTTGCGGCCGAGGGCTGGGTCGAGCCGTACGAGAAGGAGTACGTGCGGCCGGACGGCACGCGCGTGCCGGTGCTGATCAGCGGCGTGCGGCTCGACAGCGACCCGCTGCGGATCGTGGCGCTGGTGATCGACCTGACCGACCGCCGCGCGGCCGAGCGCGAGCGCGAGCGGCTGCTGGCGCGCGAGCGTGAGGCGCGCCGCGAGGCGGAGCTCGCGGCCGACCGGACGTCCCGGCTGCAGCGCGCGACCGCCGCGCTGTCGGCGGCCAGCTCGCGCGCCGAGGTCGCCGACGTCGCCGTCTGCCAGGCGATCGAGGCGTTCGGCGCCGAGGCGGGCGCGCTCGCCTTCCTCGAGCGCGACGACGTCGTGGTCGGCAGCGACTGGGGCTTCGAGGACGCCGCGATGGCGCCGTGGCGGCACTTCCCGGTCGACATGGAGACGCCGATCGGCGACGCGCTGCGCAGCGGCGAGCCGGTCTACCTGGCCACGCTCGACGACTGGGAGCACTACCCGGAGCTGCGCAGCCGGATCGAGGGCCGCTACGCCGCGATGGCGACGGTGCCGCTGGCGTTCGCCGGCGTGGTCAGCGCCGCGCTTGTGTTGTGCCTCACGCACGACCACCAGTTCGTCGCGGCCGACCGCGCGTTCCTCGCCGCGCTGGCCGACCAGGCCGCGCACGCGCTCGAGCGCGCCCGGCTGTTCGAGGAGCGCGCCTACGTCGCGCGGATGCTGCAGGAAGGGCTCCTGCCCGACCGCATCGCCGACATCCCCGGGCTCGAGATCGCCGTCCGCTACCACTCGATCGCCGACGGCGGCGCGGTCGGCGGCGACTTCTACGACTGCTTCGACATCTCGCCCGGCCGCTGGCTGGTCGCGGTCGGCGACGTCGCCGGCAAGGGCACCGCGGCCGCGGTGCTGACCGGCCTCGCCCGCCACACGCTGCGCGCGATCGCGCTGCGCGAGGAGAAGCCCGAGGAGATGCTGCGGTTCCTCAACGAGGCGTTGCGGCGTCAGTCGTCTGAGTCCGCGTTCTGCACGGTCGGCTGCGCGACGCTCGAGCCGACCGCGGGCGGCGGCTTCGCGGCCCGCCTGGCGGCCGGCGGCCATCCGTACCCGCTGCTCCTCCGCGCGGGCGCCCGCGCCGAGGAGGTCGTGGCGCGCGGGATGCTGCTCGGCGTGGAGGCCGACCCGGTGCTCGAGCCGGTGAGCCTCGCGCTCGCTCCCGGCGACACGCTCGTGCTCTACACCGACGGCGTCGTGGACGCGCGCGCGACGGGCGGCGAGCGCTTCGGCGAGCAGCGGCTGCGCGCCGCCGTGGACGGCGCCGCCGGCGGCTCGGCCGAGGAGGTGGCGACCGTGGTCGACGGGGCGGTCGCGGCGTTCGAACCCGACGAGCAGCGCGACGACCGCGCGATCGTCGTCCTGCGCGTCAGAGGCTGACGGTCTCGCCGCTGGCCGTTACCGCGCCGAGCAGCGCGCCCAGCAACAGGCCGTGCAGGCGCGCGCGATCCATGTCGCGGTGCTGCAGCCAGTCCATCACCGCCCCGTCCATGAACCACAGCCAGCCGCGGACCGCCGCGCGCAGCGGCGGCGCCGCGCCCTGCGGGGCGAGTCCGGCGAGGATGCGGTCGGCGGTCTCGTCGCGCACCCGCTCGACCAGCTCGCGCACCTCGGGTACCGCGCCGACGCTGGCGATCAGCTTCACGTACGCGTCCGCGTTGCGCTCGACCCAGCCCAGGTAGGCGTCGAGGCTGCCGGCGAGCTGCTCGACCGGCGGCAGGTCCGGGTCCGGCTGCGTCGTCTCAGCGAGCTCGGTCGCGGCCTGCTCGAGCGTCGCCGTGAAGTACGCCTGCTTGGACGGGAAGTAGTGGTAGAGCAGCGCTTTCGAGATCCCCGCCGCACGGGCGATCTTCGCCATCGACAGCTCGTCGTAGGAGTGGCGCGCGAACAGCTCCGCGCCGAGCTCGAGCAGCTGCCGCCGCCGCTCGTCGACGTCCAACCGCGTGTACGCCGGTCCACCCATCGCGGCCAATCTAGTGCGTCGCGCTGACGGGTCTACGCTAAGGGGCCGTGAAAGACGACGTCCACCCGCCCCGCCACCCGGCGACGCTCGACGAGGAGCTGCTCGAGGCCGAGACCACGGCGATCCTCTCCGAGCTCACGGACGCCCAGCGCGTCCTGCGGATCCAGGACGAGCTGCGGGCCGGCTTCCGGACGCTGAACCACATCGGCAAGGCGGTGTCCTTCTTCGGCTCGGCGCGGACAGCGCCCGACCACCCGCGCTACCAGGCGGCGCGGGAGATGGCGCGCACGCTCGGCCACGCCGGCTTCGCGATCATCACCGGCGGCGGGCCGGGGATCATGGAGGCGGCCAACCGCGGCGCGCGCGAGGCCGGCGTCCCCTCGGTCGGCCTCGGGATCGACCTGCCGAACGAGCAGGGCGTCAACGAGTGGGTCGACGTCGAGCTCAACTTCCACTACTTCTTCGCGCGCAAGGTGATGTTCGTCCGCTACGCGAGCGGCTTCGTCGTCTACCCCGGCGGATTCGGGACGCTCGACGAGCTGTTTGAGGCGGCGACGCTGCGCCAGACCGAGAAGATCCGCTACTTCCCGATCGTCCTGATCGGCGTCGACTACTGGGGCGGGCTGGTGAACTGGCTGCGCGACTCGGTGCTCCGCGAGGGCAACATCGGCCCCGCCGACGTCAGCGCGCTGTCGGTGTGCGACGACGCCGGCGACGTCCTACGCATCCTCGAGGACGTCGACCACCGCCGCCCGCGCGCGGCCTGACCAGCCCGCCGGCTCGATGTTGTGGTTGCCGCGCAGGACGTTCTCCGGGTCGTACTCGCGCTTGAGCGCCGCCAGCCGCTCGTAGCGCTCCTCGCCGTAAGCGGCGCGCACCCGGTCCTGGCCCTCGTCGGCGATGAAGTTGATGTAGGCCCGGCCGGCTGAGTGGCGCTCGAGCGCGGCGAAGGTCTCGCGCGTCCATGCGACATGGCGTTCGGCGTCGGGATCGTCTGGGAGCCAGACCGCGTTGATGTTGACGTCATGGCCCTCGCTGCGTTGGCCGAACGCGGTCTCGTGCTCGCCGACCCGCGCCATCGCCCCGCCGAGCTGGAAGACGATGATGTACGAGCGCGGCGACGTGATCCGCGACGCCTGCTCGACCAGCGTGTCGATCGCCGCGTCGGTGAGCGGCGGGACCTCCCAGGACTTCCAGTGGTAGTGCCAGCCGTGCGGCACGGCGGGGTCGAACATCCGCTGCAGGTCGACATAGGGGCGCGGGCCGATCAGGTCGACGAGCGGGCGGCCGAACGCGCGCAGCGGCGCGAGCGCCGCCTCGCCCTCCTCCGGGTCGCCGGCCCAGCAGGTCGCGATCGCGGCGACGGGCCGCCCGTGCATCTCCGGCGGCAGCATCGGCAGCGGCGGGGCGGGGCGCAGGTTGAGGATCGTCGTCAGCTCGTCGGGCGCGGTGGCGACGAAGTCGCGGTAGTGGCGCAGGACCTCCGGGCCGTCCTCGAGCGCGTAGTAGAGCGGCCCGGCGAGCACGGTCGGGCCGACCTCGTGCAGCCGATACTCGAACGCGGTCACGACGCCGAAGTTCCCGCCGCCGCCGCGCAGTCCCCACAGCAGCTCCTCGTCCGCATCGAGCACCGTTCCGTCGGGCGTGACCACGCGCGCGGCGAGCAGGTTGTCGACCGTCGCGCCGTGGCGGCGCATCAGCCAGCCGATGCCGCCGCCGAGCGTGAGGCCGGCGATGCCCGTGTGGGTGACGATCCCGCCGACCGTCGCGAGCCCGTGCGCCTGGGTGGCGGCGTCGAGCTCGCCCCACAGCATGCCGCCGCCGGCGCGCGCGGTGCGCCGGTCCGGGTCGACCGCGATGTCCTTCATCGGCGAGAGGTCGACGACCAGTCCGTCGTCGCAGACCGCGAGGCCGGCGACGCCGTGCCCGCCGCCGCGGACCGCGACCGCCAGCCCGCGCTCGTCGGCGAGCCGCAGCGCGGCGACCACGTCGTCGCTGTCGCGGCAGCGGGCGATCAGCGCCGGGCGGCGGTCGATCGCGCCGTTCCAGACCTTACGGGCTTCGTCGTAGCCCGAGTCGTCGGGGGTGATCAGCACGAGAGCGACGATCCCAGCGCCTTGCAACTCGGGCAAGTACAGGAAATAGACTGCGATCGTGAAGGTCCGGACCTACGGCCAGTACTGCCCGGTCTCGCGCGCGTCGGAGATCGTCGCCATGCGCTGGACGCCGATCATCGTCCGCAACCTGCTGCTCGGCTCGGAGACGTTCAGCGAGATCCAGGAGGGCGCGCCGGGGATCCCGCGCACGCTGCTCAGCCAGCGTCTGCGGCTGCTGGAGCAGTACGGGATCGTCGAGCGCCTCCCTGGCCCGCGCTACCGGCTCACCGCCGCCGGCCGCGACCTGGAGCCGGTCGTCGACGCGCTCGGCCAGTGGGGCGCGCGCTGGCTGGAGATGGCCCCCGAGCACCTCGACGCGGGCGTCGTGCTGTGGTCGTTCTGCCGCCAGGTCGACCCCGTCGACCTGCCGCCCCGGCGCCTGGTCATCCGCTTCGAGATCCCGGACGACCGGCGGCGCCGCTTCTGGGTCGTGCTCGCCCCGCCCGAATCGGAGGTCTGCATCAAGCCGCCGGGGTTCGACGAGGACCTCGTCGTCACCACCGGCTCCGAGTGGCTCGCGAAGTGGCACATGGGCCGGATCTCACTCGGCCAGGCGATACACGAGGGCGTTATGGCCGTCGAGGGCCCGTCGGAGCTGGTGCGGACGCTCGCCACGCTGGGCCTGAGCCGGTTCGCCGGCGTGCCGCCGGCTTCAGCCTAGGCGAGCGACTCGTGGACCCACTGGCCGTCGCGGCGGCCGAGCGTGAGCTGCTCGCCGCCGCAGCGGAAGACCGCCTGGTCCTCGTCGGTGCCCGGGCGGTCGCGGATCTCCACGAGCACGAGCTCGGGCGGCTCGCCGCCGCGCTGGTCCGCGTAGATGCGCCGGGCGGCGTCCTCGAGCGTCGCGCGGTCCCAGCCGCGGTCCTCGGCCGCGGCGGCCACGAGGTCGCGGTTGACGTGCTCGAGCGAGCGCTCGAAGGCGGGGCGCGAGCGCTTGAGCTGCTGCGTGCGCACGATGACCCCGCCGACGGCGAGCACCGCGAGCACGACCAGGACGATGATCAGCCAGGTAGGCACGGCGCCGCCATTACAGCACGACGTTGCGCGCGCTCAGATGCGCCCCGACCTTGCGCTTGACGCGCTGGAGCGCGTTGTCGACGGTCTTGCAGTCGCAGCCGAGCTTCTCGCCGATCGCCGTGTAGGAATGGCCGTCGAGGTACAGCGAGAGCACGCGCGACTCGAGCTCAGATAGCACGGTCGACAGGCACGCCACCAGCGAGCGCAGCTCCTCGGAGGAGATCACCTGGTTGACCGGGTCGTGCACGGTCGAGCCCGGGAGCACCTCGTCGAGCGTCGGCTCGGAGTCGGTCGCGCCCGCCGGCGCGGCGGAGAACGACACGTAGCCGTTGAGCGGCGTGTGCTTGTTGCGGGTCGCGGTCTTGACCGCGGTGATGATCTGCCGCGTGATGCACAGCTCCGCGAAGTTGCGGAACGACGACTCGCGGTCGGACCGGAAGTCGCGGATCGCCTTGTAGAGGCCGACGAGGCCTTCCTGGATCAGGTCTTCGGAGTCACCGCCGACCAGGAAGTACGACGAGGCCTTCAGCCGGACGAACGAGTAATAACGCCGCACGAGGCGGTCATATGCATCCGCGCTTCCCTGCTTGGCAAGCGCGATGAGGTACCCATCCTCTAGCTGAACTTGAGCCTGAGCTCGTGTTGGAGACAGTCTGGCCACGAACACGTCCTTCCGCCGCGCCGTTTAGGGCACTTGGAGTCGTGGCGCACACCTCCCCCGGCGCCGGTTTCCCGTTGAGAGGGTCCATCGCTTAACCCTCTAGTTCAACGTTATACGCCGGAAAGAGTTGCACGCTTATGTGGACGCGTCAAGCCGGAACTGCAAGATCCGGTACAGCAGGACCGCCGCGGCGGCGCTCACGTTGAGCGATTCGATGCGCCCGCGCAGCGGCAGCGAGACGAGGTCGTCGCACGCGGCGGCGACCCGCGGGCGCAGCCCCTTCCCCTCCGCTCCGAGCACGAGCACCACTCCGCCGGACCAGTCGGGCGCCGTGTACGGGGTCGGTGCGCCGGCCGCCGCGCCGTAGCACCAGCAGCCGGCGGCCTTGGCGGCGGCGAGGAAGTCGGCGAGGTTGCGCACCCGCGCCACCGGCAGGTGCTCGACCGCGCCCGCCGAAGCCTTGCAGACCGCCGGCGTGACGTCGGCCGACCGGCGCTCGGGGATCACGACCCCGGTCGCGCCCGCGGCCTCGGCGGTGCGGCAGATCGCGCCGAGGTTCTGCGGGTCGGTGACCTCGTCGAGCGCGACGAGGACCGGATCGCTCGCTGCGAGCAGCTCGGCCGCGTCGGCGTAGGGATACGGGTCGACCTCGGCGCAGACGCCCTGGTGGGCGTCGGAGCCGCACAGCGCCGCGATTTCCTCGTTGCTCGCGTTCGCGGCTCCCGGCCAGTCGCCGGACGCCGCCCAGATCCGGTGCACGCGCCGGCGCCCGCGCAGCGCCTCGCGCACCGGGTTGCGCCCGTACACGACCATGCCGCCGCCGTCAGGGCGCCTTGACGAGCTCCGGTCCCTGCGGGCCGTCGCGCACCTCCCAGCCCATGTCGCGCAGCTCGTCGCGCAGCCGGTCGGCCTCGACGAAGTCCTGCTCGGCGCGCGCCCGCGCCCGCCGCTCGGCCAGCGCCTGCGCCTCCGGCGGTGCGCCCTCCTCGGCCTCGAGCAGCGACTCGAGGCCGAGCACGCCGAGCATCTCGCGCAGGTGGGCGTCGCCGGCGCCCGGCGCGAGCTTGTTCGCCTCGCCGATCCACTCGTAGAGCGCGGCCAGCGCGCGCGGGCTGTTGAAGTCGTCGGCCAGGGCGTCGAAGAACGCGTCGCGGTGCCGGGCCAGCTCGGTTGGCGACTCGCCGGGCGCCAGGCGGCGCGCGGCCTCGCGGATCCGCCGCGTGCCGCCCGCGGCCGCCTCCAGCGCCTCGGGCGAGAAGGCGAGCGGCTGGCGGTAGTGGCCGCCGGAGAGGTACAGGAGCAGCGGCTCGGGGCCGACCTCGTCGAGCACCTCGCCGAGCCCGCGGATGTTGCCGACCGACTTGGCCATCTTCTCGCCGGCCGCCGCCTCGAGCATGCCGTTGTGCATCCACAGCCGGGCCAGCGGCCGCCCGCGCGCCGCAGCGGTCTGGGCCGCCTCGTTCTCGTGGTGTGGGAACACGAGGTCGATGCCGCCGCCGTGGATGTCGAGCTCGACGCCGAGCAGCGTCTCGGCCATCGCCGAGCACTCGATGTGCCAGCCCGGCCGCCCCCGCCCCCACGGCGAGTCCCAGGCGGTGTCCTCGTGCTCCTTCTGCGCCTTCCAGAGCGCGAAGTCGAGCGGGTCCTCCTTGAGCTCGGCGCCCTCGACGCCCTCGCCCTGGTCCATCTGGTCGACGTCGCGGCGCGACAGCTCGCCGTACTCCGGCAGCGCGCGGACGCGGAAGTAGACGTCGCCCATCACCGGGTACGCGTGGCCGCCGTCGATGAGCGCGGTGATGAGGGCGATGATCTGGCCCACGTACTCGGACGCGAGCGGCTCGTGGTCGGGCCGCCCGAGCCCCAGCCGCCCGGTGTCCTCGATGTAGTGGGCGGTCATCTCGCGCGCGAGGCCGGCGGAGTCGCGGCCCGCCGCCCGCGCGGCGTCGTAGATCTTGTCGTTGATATCGGTGATGTTCGCGACCAGCGTCACGTCGTAGCCCTCGTGCTCGAGGAAGCGCTTGAGCTGTGAGAAGACGACGAACGGCCGCGCGTTGCCGACGTGCACGCGCGAGTAGACGGTCGGCCCGCAGGCGTAGATGCCGACCTTGCCGGGGTCGCGCGGCTCGAACGGCCGGACGCGGCGCTCGCCCGTGTCGTAGAGGCTGATCGCCCTCATCGCGGGGCGATCGTAGCGACGGCCAGCGCGGCGGCGCCCTCGCCGCGGCCGACGAAGCCCATTCCCTCGCCGGTCGTCGCCTTGACGTTGACCGAGCCGAGGACCGCGGCGAGCGACGCGTGGATCGCTTCGCGGTGCGGCGCGAGCTTGGGGCGCTCGAGCATCACCGTGGCGTCGACGTGCTCGACCGCGAAGCCCGCGTCGCGCACGCGCGCGACGACGTCGCGCAGCAGCGCCATCGAGTCGGCGTCGCGCCACGCCTCGTCGGTGTCCGGGAAGTGCTGCCCGATGTCGCCGAGCCCGGCCGCTCCGAGCAGCGCGTCGGCGATCGCATGGGCGAGCACGTCGGCGTCCGAGTGGCCGGCGAGACCCAGCTCGTACGGGATCTCGACGCCGCCGAGGACGAGCCGGCGGCCCGGCGCGAAGCGGTGGGAGTCGATCCCGATGCCGGTCCTCACCCGAGCGGCTCCAACCGGCGCTCGCGCCGCTCGAACACCGCGATCTCGGCGACGCCGAGCGACTGCAGCAGCTCGACGGTCCGCTCGTACTCGTGGCCGAGGTGCTCGGGCGTGTGGGCGTCGCTGGACAGCACCAGCGGGCAGCCGGCGTCGATCAGCATCTCCAGGAACGGCACCGCCGGGTACTGCTCGCCGACCGGCTTGCGCCAGCCGGCGGTGGAGATCTCGACCGCCACGCCGGCCTCCGCGAACGCCTCCACCGCGGGCTCGTAGAAGTAACGCGGGTCACGGTCCGGCCTCGGCGCCGCCGCGCCCCAGACCTTGACCAGGTCCGGGTGGCCGATGATGTCGTAGAGCCCGGAGAGCGCGGACGCGGCGACGGTCTCGAAGTACCGGCTCCAGACCCGCTCGGCCGACTCGCCGGCGCCCCATACCGAGTACTCCTCGGTGTCGAGTGAGTGGTCGCGCAGGAAGTGCACCGAGCCGACGACGTAGTCCCAGTCGCGGCCGTCGAGCACGTTGGCGATGCGGTCCTCGCGGCCGGGGATGAAGTCCATCTCGATGCCGAGCCGCAGGTCGGTCTCCTCGCGCACGAAGCCGCAGTAGTCGTCGAGGTCGTCGTGCGCGTACTCGCGCCAGAACGGGTGCTGCCAGATCTCCATCGCGGCGGCGAAGCGGTAGATGTGCTCCGCGACGCCCAGCTCGACGATCCCGCGCTCGGTCGCGACCTCGCGGTATCGCTCGGCGTTGGCCGCGGTGAAGAAGCGCTCCGCGGTGTTGTCGCGCTCGTCAGTGCGCAGGTGGACGTGATAGTCGGTCAGCAAGCAGGTGGTCGGCGAGCCGCAGGTCGTAGAGCGTGGTCACCTTGAAGTTCGCGGGCGTGGACTCTACGACCCGCACCGTGCCGCCGGTGCGCTCCACGAGCCAGGCGTCGTCGGTGGCTTGGGCCAGCACCTCGTCGGGCGCGTCGAGTGCACGCTCGAGAACCGGGCGCCTGAACGCCTGCGGCGTCTGGACCGCCCACAGCTTCGTGCGGTCGAGCGTCGCGGTCACGAGCCGGTCGGGCCCGGCCTCCTTGACCGTGTCGGTCACCGGGGCCGCGGCGATCGCGCAGTCGGCGTCGGCCAGCGCCGCCAGCGTGGCGCGGAAGTCCTCCGCCTCCACCAGCGGCCGGGCAGCGTCGTGCACGACGACGGCGTCGTGGCCGGGCGGCGCGGCGGCGAGCGCCGCGCGCACCGACTCCGACCGGGTGGTCCCGCCCGCGACCCCGGCGCATCCCGCGGGCGCGTCGTGGCCGGCGGGCAGCGCGACGACGATCTCGGAGATCCCCGCCGCGCGCAGCGCGTCGAGCGACCAGGCGAGCATCGGTCGCCCGGCGATGTCGACGAACGCCTTGGGCCGGCCGGCCCCAAGGCGTTCGCCGCTGCCGGCGGCCACGAGCAGCGCGACCGCCATGTAACCCGTTGTCGGGCCCCCTACGAGGAGGCGGCCGCCAGCTTGTCCGAGCGCAGGAGCAGATCGTCGAGGTAGGCCTCGGCCTCGTCCTCGGTCTTCTCCAGCGCGTACATCATCTCCGAGGCGAGGATCTTCTTCGCCCGCGTGTACATCTGCTTCTCGCCGGTCGAGAGACCCTTGTCCTGCTCGCGGACCGCGAGATTACGAACGACCTCGGCGAGCTCGTAGATGTCGCCGGTCTTGATCTTGTCCCGGTTGTGCTTGAAGCGGCGGTTCCAGTTCTTTGGCATCTCCGACACCTCGTCGGAGAGCACCGCCAGCACCTTCTTGACCGTGTCCTCGTCGATGACCCGCCGCAGGCCGGCCTTGCCGGCGTTCTCACACGGGACCATGACGGTCATGTCGTTATGAAGGATCTTGATGGTGAGGTACTCGCGCGTCTCACCGAGGATCTCCTTCTTCTCCTTCTTGATGACCTGGCCGGCCCCGTGATGGGGATAGACGACGTTGTCACCGATCGAAAAGTCGATGCATTCGGCCTCGCGGGTGATCTCGATTTCCTCGATCGCCACGTGCTCGGTCGCAATATCGGTTGAGATGGTGTCCTCCTTCATCAGGCGTCCGGTTGCCGGACGGCATGTCAGGTCTGCAGATAGCGGTCCACGAGGTTGATCTCCTGGAGACGGCGAAGGCCCTCGCGGATGTCCTTCGCACGGATCTCGCCAACGCCCTCCACCGACTCCAGCTCTGGGTCGGTCGCAGCGAGGATCTCGTCCAGTCCGCGGAACTCGCGGACGATGTTCTGTACGACGAGCTTCGGGAGCCGGGGGATGCGCCCCAGGATCCGGTAGCCCCGCGGAGACACGGGATAGTCGAGCGTGTTGACCTTGCGGTCGTAGCCGAGCAGCTCCGCCAGCCGGCCGAAGTCGAGTAGATCCTGGTGCGCGAGCCGCGCGATGCCGTCGAGCGCGACGGCGAACGCGTCGTCGAGCGGCTCGGCCAGGTAGTCGTGCAGGAGCGCGGCCTTGTCGCCGGCGACGCCGACCATCGTCTCCTCGAGCTGCATCTCCATCAGCCGGCCCTCGCGGCCGAGCTCGACGATGTAGCGCTCGATCTCGACCGCCATGCGCGTCACGAGCTCGGCGCGCTGCAGGACGGTGAGCACGTCGTGGAGGGTCACGCCGCCCTCGAACTCGAGCGCCGTCAGGCGCGTCGAGACCTGGTCGAGGCGCGACCGGTACTTGTCGAGGGTCGCCAGCGCCTGGTTGGCCTTGGCCAGCACGGCGGGGATCTCCTCGAGGATGTACTTCGCGCCGTCTACGTAGAGCGAGACGACGTCGCGGCGCTGCGAGACGGCGATGACGAGCGCGTCGGTCTGCTTGGAGACGCGCTCGGCGGTGCGGTGGCGCGTGCCGGTCTCCGAGGACAGGATCGTCGGGTCCGGCATCAGCTGCACGTTGCACCAGGCGATCTTCGTCGCAGTGCCGTTGAGGGCGATGGCGCCGTCCATCTTCGCCAGCTGGTAGATCATCGCCGGCGTGTAGTCGATGTCGAGCTTGATCCCGCCCGAAAACAGGAACGCGAGCTCGTCGGGGTCGCCGATAACCAGCAGCCCGCCGGTCCGCGCGTGGACGATGTTGTCGATGCCTTCGCGTACCGGAGTGCCCGGCGCGACCATCTCCAGCGCCTTGACCAGCCGGGGCTCCTGCCGCGCTTCGAGCTCTGTGAGCTCCTCCCCGGATCGCGGCGTCATCACTACCTAATTCTAGCAGTTGGCTTAACGATGCCTAAACCCACCTGCTGAGCCGACTGAATCGATTCAGGCCGCGCGTTCGCTGGGTGCCGCGGCGAGCGCCGCCTTGACCGCTTGGCGCAACGTGGCCGCGCCCTCGCCCGGCGCGATCACGGGGCGCAGCCCGAACTTCGCGGCCTCGGCCAGTCGGCGATCGGGATGGCCGACCGTGCGCAGCTCGCCGGTGAGGCCGATCTCGCCGAAGCACCCCACCGGCGCCTCGCCGCCGCCGAGGGCGACGCCGCGCGCCGCGCTCGCCACGGCCAGCGCGACCGCGAGGTCGGCACCCGGCTCGTCGACCCGTACGCCGCCGGCGACGTTGACGAACACGTCCGCCGACCCGACGCCGATGCCGGCGTGGCGGCCGAGGACTGCGAGCACGAGCGCGAGTCGGTTGCGGTCGATCCCGTTGGCGACCCGCCGCGGTGGCACGAGCTCGGACGGCGAGACGAGCGCCTGGACCTCAACGAGCAGCGGCCGCGAGCCCTCCATCGCCGCGAGCACGACGCTGCCGGGCGCGCGCGTCGCCTCGCCGACAAACCGCGCCGACGCGTCGGCGACCTCGACCAGCCCGCCTTGGCGCATCTCGAAGACGCCGACGTCGTTGGTCGACCCGAAGCGGTTCTTGAGCGCCCGCAGCGTGCGGTACGTGCGCTCGCGGTCGCCCTCGAACTGCAGCACGCAGTCGACCAGGTGCTCGAGCACGCGCGGGCCGGCCAGCGCGCCTTCCTTGGTCACGTGGCCGACGAGCAGCACGGCGATGCCGCGCGCCTTCGCGAGCCGCGTGATCCGGTCGGCGACCTCGCGGACCTGGCCGACGGAGCCGGCGGCGCCCGTGAGGTCGGCCGCGTGGAGGGTCTGCACCGAGTCCACGACGCAGACCTCGGGCCGCTCGGCGTCGAGCGTCGCGAGCACGGTGTCGAGGTCGGTCTCCGCGAGCACCGGCACCTCGAGCGCGGCGCCCGGCAGGCGCTCCGCGCGCAGCCGGATCTGGGCGGCCGACTCCTCGCCGGACACGTAGAGCGTCCGCCGCCCCGCGCCCTGCAGGTTGCCGAGCGCCATCGACGTCAGCGTCGACTTGCCGATGCCGGGCGACCCGCCGATCAGCACGAGCGAGCCGGGCACGACGCCGCCGCCGAGGATCCG
>DATDKF010000281.1:0-22072 GCA_036520135.1 Solirubrobacteraceae bacterium | reverse complement strand
AGTACCGCCAGCGCCGGTTCGCGGTCCGCGCGGGCGAGCTCGACGACCCGGAGGGCATCGACGCGTTCGAGACGCGCGCCTACCGGTCCCAGAAGATGGTCCGGTCCGTGCTGTCGGCGCAGCGAGACACGCTGGTCGACCTGCGCAACCGCGGGGAGATCTCCAACGAGGTCATGCACCGGCTCGAGCGCGAGCTCGACCTCGAAGAGGAGCGGCTCGAGATCACCTAGCCTCGACGCGCAGCCCGATGTGGCGGGCGAGCGCCGGCGCGAGCTCCATCAGCTGCACCGCATCGATCGTCGCGCCCGCGAGCCCGCCGGCGCCGTCGAGGTCCTCGAGCGAGGAGCCGCGCAGGTCGGTGGCGCGGCAGCGCGCGCCGCGGAACGAGGCGCCGTTCAGCCGGCAGCTCTCGAAGCGCACGGTGTCCAGCTCGGCGTCGGCGAAATCGGCCTCGTTCAGCGAGCAGTCACGGAACGTGACGCGCTCGAGCTTCGCCATCCGGAAGTTGGCCATGTCGAGCCGGGTCTCGACGAACAGCGTCTCGCGGAGCTGGCACTCGTTGAGCTGGACGCCGGTCATGCGCGAGCCGCGGAACGTGGTCAGCCGCGCGCTCACGCCGCGCCAGCGCGCGACGTCGGCCTCGACCGAGCGGAACTCGCAGGACAGGAAGGCCGCGCCCTCGAGCCGCGTGCCGGACAGATCGTCGCCCGCCACCTCGATGTTCGCGTACCGCCCGCCGGCGGCCAGGTCAGCCGATCCCGTCAAGGTGGGCCACGTTGGCGCGGTCGTCCTCGTCCCTCGACGGCGCGGCGGCGAACCAGGCGTCGAGGATCTCGCCGAGCACGGCCTCGGAGGTCGCGCGCAGCGACAGCGCGAGTACGTTCGCGTCGTTCCAGCGGCGCGCCCCGGACGCCGTCTCGGCGTCGCCGCAGAGGGCGGCGCGGATGCCGGGGACCTTGTTCGCGGCGATCGACGCGCCGGTGCCCGTCCAGCAGCAGACGACGGCCTGGTCGGCGCTGCCGTCGGCGACGTCGCGCGCCGCGGCCTCGGACGCCCACGCCCAGTCGGGGCGCTCGCCCTCGGCGAGCGCGCCGTGCAGGATCGGCTCGTGGCCGCGCTTGCGCAGCTGCGCGACCACGGCTCCGGCCACGCCGGTGTCCTCGTCGGCGGCGACGGCGATGCGCATCACGGCGAACCGTAGCCGCCACCGCCGGGGGTGCGGATCGTGATCGTGTCGCCGGGCTCGAGCGCGACCCGCGCCTTCGGGCCGAGCGCGCGCCGGTTGAGCCGGTTGGACCCCGGCGCGCCGTCCTCTCCCCCGTTCGCGCCGCGCGGCGGGTGGCGGCGGCGGTCGGACAGGATCGACGCCTGGCACGGCACGAGCGCGGTGATCGCGCGGACCACGCCGTCGCCGCCCGGGTGGCGGCCCGCGCCCCCGCTCCCGGCCCGGAGCGCGTAGCGCTCGACGCGCAGCGGATAGGCGGTCTCGAGCGCCTCGATCGGCGTGTTGAGCGTGTTCGACATCGCCACGTGGACCGCGGACGGGCCGGGCCCGGCGGCCGAGCCGCCCTGGCCACCGCCGATCGTCTCGTAGTACGTGAAGCGCGGCGAACCGAACGTGAGGTTGTTCATCGTCCCCTGCCCCTGGGCGGGCGTCTCCGTGATCTGACCGAACGCCCGCAGCAGGCAGTCGGCGATCCGGCTCGACGTCTCGACGTTGCCCGCCACGACCGCCGCGGGCCGCGTCGCGTTGACCAGCGAACCCTCGGGCGCGCTGACGTCGATCGGCGCGTAGGCGCCGCCGGAGGCCGGCGCGTCGGGGTCGGCGACGACGCGCAGGACGAAGCAGCACGCCGACACCGTCACCGCGAGCGGGCAGTTGAGGTTGCCGCGGTGCTGCGGCGCGGTGCCTTCGAAGTCGACGCGCACGCCGTCGCCGGCGATCTCGATCGCCGCGCGGATCTCGAGGTCGCCCTCGGCCGCCTCGACGGTCTCGGTCGCCTCGTAGCGCCCGTCGGGCATCGCCGCGATCGCCGCGCGCGTGCGCCGCTCGGCGTAGTCCCAGACCTCCGCGCAGGCGGTCCGCCACCACGCGGTGCCGCGGCGCTCGCACAGCTCGCCGACGCGCCGCTCGGCCAGCCGGTGCACGGCGAGCTGTGCGCGCAGGTCGCCGCGCCGCTCGTCGCCGGCACGGGAGTTGGCGGCGATCAGGTCGACCAGCGCGTCGTCAAGCCTGGCGGGCGGCAAGATCAGCCCCTCCTGGTGCAGCTCGGTCGAGTCCGCCGGCATCGAGGCCGGGACCATCCCGCCGACGTCGGCGTGGTGGGCGCGCGACGCCGCCCAGCCCAGCAGCTCGCCGTCGACGTGGATCGGCGAGACGAGCGTGATGTCCGGCAGGTGCGAGCCGCCGAGGAACGGGTCGTTGAGCACCCACACCTCGCCGGGCTGAACGTCATGCGCGCGCACCGCCGCGACCGATGCCGGCAGCGCCCCGAGGTGGACGGGGATGTGCTCGGCCTGGATCACGAGCCGGCCGTCGGCGTCGAACAGCGCGGTCGAGCAGTCCCTCCGCTCCTTGATGTTGGGCGACAGCGCGCTGTGAATGAGTGCCGTGCCCATCTCCTCGGCGATCCCGCGCAGCGACCCGACCGCGACCTGCAGCTCGGCGGCGTTCACGTGGCCTCCAGGCGCAGGACGCCGTGGCCGTCGGCCGCGCCGGCCCAGCCGGGTGGGACGAGGCAGGTGGTCTCCGGGAACTCGACCACGGCGGGGCCGGTGACGCGGGTGCCCGGCGGCAGGCCTGTGCCGGTCAGCACCTCGGCCTCGACGGTCTCGCCGTCCCAGCGGATCGCGCGCCGGCCGCGCTCGACGTCGCCGGAGGCGGACAGGCGCACGTCGGCGCCCGGCCGGACGGCGGCCGCGCGGAGCGTCACGAGCTCGACCGGCCGGTCCGGGTCGGCGTGGCCGTAGCGGCGCTCGTGCTCGGCGTGGAAGGCCTCCGCGAGATCCCCGTCGCCGAACGGGATCAGCAGCTCGAACGACTGGCCGGCGTAGCGCAGGTCGGCGGCGCCGCGCACCTCCTCCTCGTCGCGCGCGTCGATCAGCTCGGCGACCGCGGACTCGAGCCCTTCGGCGTCGGCGAGCGGGCGCAGCAGGCTGCGCGAGGCGTCGCGGCGGCGCTCGGCGGCGGCCAGCCCGAGCGCCGAGAGGACGCCGCTGGCGGGCAGGCAGAGCACGCGCGTGGCGCCGAGCTGCGCGGCCAGCTCGCACGCGTGCAGCGGGCCGGCGCCCCCGAACGCGATCAGCTCCGCGCCCGCGGGGTCGTGGCCGCGCTCCACCGAGACGACGCGCAGCGCCTGGACCATCGCGTTGACGGCGACGGCGACCACGCCGGCGGCCGCCTCCTCGGGCGTGCCGACGCCGAGCGACTCGAGCGCGGCGCGCGCGGCATCGACGTCGAGCCGCAGGCCGGCGGCGATCGGCGAGTCGGCGGGCAGGCGGCCGAGCACGAGGTTGGCGTCGGTCACGGTCGGCTGCTCGCCGCCGCGGCCATAGCATGCGGGGCCCGGGTCGGCGCCCGCGCTCTGGGGGCCGACCCGCAGCGCGCCGCCGCTGTCCACCCACGCGATCGAGCCGCCGCCGGCGCTGACCGTGTGGATGTCGACCATCGGCAGCCGCACCGGCAGGCCGGCGACGCGCCGTTGCACGGTCAGCTCCGACTCGCCGCCGGCCTCGCCGAGCAGGAACGTGTCGCAGCTCGTGCCGCCCATGTCGAACCCGAGCGCCGGCGGCGTGCCGACGATCCGCGCCGCCACCGCGCCGCCCGCCGGCCCGGACAGCAGCATCGCCGCGGGATGCGCCGCGGCCTGCTCGAGGTCGGCCACGCCGCCCGAGGAGAGCATCACGTGCGGGGCCGGCAGGCCGGCCTCCGCGGTCGCCTCGCGCAGCCGCCTAAGGTAGCGGCCGGTCGGCGGGCCGAGCGCGGCGTCGACCGTCGCGGTCGTCGCGCGCTCGAACTCGCGCACCTCGGCGGCGACCTCGTGCGAGGCGACCACGAACGCGTCCGGTAACGCGTCGCGCAGCATCGCGGTGACGCGCGCCTCGTGCGACGGGTCCAGGAACGCGAACAGCAGGCACACCGCGACGGCCTCGGCGCGCTCGCGCTTGAGCCGCCGCGCCGCGCGCTCGACGCTCGCCTCGTCGAGCTCGCGGATCACGCCGTCCGGGCCCATCCGCTCGTCGACCTCCACGCAGCGCCGGCGCTCGACGACCGGCGGCGTCGGCGCCTCGTGCAGGCGGTAGAGGCTGGGGCGCGCCTGGCGGCCGAGGAACAGCAGGTCGCGGAACCCCTTGGTGGTCACGAGCGCGGTGCGGGCGAGCGTGCGCGTGAGCAGCGCGTTGGTGGCGACGGTCGAGCCGTGGACGAAGTGGTCGACGTCGCCGGGCGCGACGCCGGCCCGGTCGAGCGCCTCCCGCGCCGCCGCCACGACGCCCTCCTCCTGGCCGGGCGTGCTCAGCACCTTCGCGGTCGTCATGCCGTCGTCGGTGACCAGCACCGCATCGGTGAACGTCCCGCCGACATCGACCCCGAGGGCGATCATCCGAGCAGCGCCTCCGCCGCCTGGTCGCCGAGCCGCACCGCGTAGTTGGTCCCGCGGTCCTCGGGATAGACCTGCGTCGTGTTGGCGAGCACGAGGCCGGGCACGGGCGTGCGCAGCGGCGGGATCCGTTCGTGGTAGCCGACGGTGACGATCGGCTGTGCGGCGGGCTCGCGATGCAGCCACCGCGCGCACACCCAGCTCGGGTCGAACGCCGGGTTGACCTTGCGGAGCCCGGGCAGGTAGCGGTCGAGCAGCGCGTCGGCGTCGAGCGAGAGCAGCTCGTGACCGTGCTCGAGGTAGTTGGCGACGTACAGGAGGCAGCGGCCGTCGTAGCGCTCCGGCTCGACGAAGTTGGTGTGCTCGATCAGGCCGACGAACGGCAGCTCGCGGTCGGCCACGTTGGTCCAGTAGTAGTCACTGAACGGGCGGTCCAGCTCGAGCAGCAGGCAGAGCGCCGCGAAGTACTCGATCGGCGGTTCCGGCAGGTCGGTCAACCGCGCGAAGACGTCGTTGGGGACGGTGGCGAGCACGCGGTCGTAATGCTCGGTCCCGGCCGGTTCGAAGGCGCGCGGGTCGTGCCCGGCGCGGAAGGAGCCGGGCACGCCGAATGTCACCTCGAAGCCCGGCTCGATCCGGACCGCGGGCCGGTCGATCAGCACCCGCCCGCCGCGGCCCTCGATCGAGCGCTGCAGCGCGGCGAACAGCGGCTCCCACGAGCCGGCCGGGTAGCCGAGCCGCTCCTCGCGCGCGTCCTCCCCGCGCCGCAGGCGGAGCTTGCTCCAGAGCCAGACCATCGCGATCTCGTCGGCGCGCGCGCCGAACTTCCCGCGCAGCATCGGCTCCCACACCTCCCGCCACGGTCCCCGTCCCATCCAGCGCTCGATCCACTCGCGCGCGGTCACGCGCTCGAAGGGTGCCCGGTCGCCGCGCCGCTGGAGCGCGAGCACCGCGAGGCCCATCCGCACCCGGTCGACCGGGCTGAGCGGCCCGAAGCGCAGGAGATCCTGCGGCGTGGTGAACGGCCACGAGCGCCCGTGCGCGAACATCGCCACGCTCGACGTCCGCCATCCGATCTCCAGACCGAGTTCCTGGTAGAGCGCGGCGATGTGGCGGTCTGTGGTGAACAGGTGGTGGTAGTAGCGCTCGAGCCGGTGGCCGCCGCCGACGTCGATCGTCGCGGCCTGGCCGCCGAGCCCGGGCCAGCGCTCGTAGACGTCGACGGCGTGGCCGGCGGCGGCGATCCGGTGGGCGGCGACCAGCCCGCAGACGCCGGCGCCGATGACCGCGACCCTCACTTGTCGAGGTTCGCCTTCTCGCGCACCACGTAGAGCGGGCGGTGCTTGACCTCGTCGTAGATCCGGCCCACGTACTCGCCGATGATCCCGACGCAGATCAGCTGGATCCCGCCGAGCAGCAGGATCACGACGATCACCGAGGGGACGCCGCGCTCGTAGATGTTCGTGTAGCGGGCGACGACGGTCAGCGGGATCGCCAGGAACGCGAGCGCCGAGCACACGAACCCGAGCAGCGTCGCGAACTGCAGCGGGCGGTACGAGAAGCTTGTGATCGCGTCGAAGCTGAAGCGCAGCATCCGCCGCAGCGTGTACTTCGTGCGGCCGGCGACGCGCGCCTCGCGCTCGAACGTGACCGCGGTCTGCGTGAAGCCGACCCAGACGCTCATCCCGCGCAGGAAGCGGTTGCGCTCGGGCATCGCCAGCAGCGCGTCGAGCGCCTGGCGGCCCATAAGCCGGAAGTCGCCCGACTCGGGCGTGAGGTCGATGTCGGCCAGCCTGCGGAACAGCCGGTAGAACCAGCTGGCGGTCGTGCGCTTGAACGCGGTCTCCCCCTCGCGGCGGCTGCGGACGGCGTAGACGACGTCCGCGCCCGCGCGCCAGCGGTCGAGCATGTCGGGGATGACCTCGGGCGGGTCCTGCAGGTCGCCGTCGAGCATCACCACCACGTCGCCCTCGGTGTGCTCGAGCGCGGCGGTGAGCGCCGCCTGGTGCCCGAAGCTGCGCGAGAGGGTGACGACCTTGACGCGCTCGTCGGCCGCGGCGAGCGCTGCCAGCGCCTCGTGCGTGCCGTCGCGGCTGCCGTCGTCGACGATCACCAGCTCGAACGGGATGCCGTCGAGCGCGGCGACCACGCGCGCGTGGAACGTCGCCGCGGTGTCCTCCTCGTCGTGCATCGGCGCGGCGACGGACAACAGTGCGGGCTCGCGGGCCATCGTCGTAGAAATCTGAGACCTGATGTCGAAGTTCGAATTCGCGGGTCTGGACGACCCGCGGAGGTATCTTCCTCGACATGGTGGACGAGCGCGCGTTGGAGGATGAGCTGGGCGACGTCGGGCGCCGCCTGGCCGCCGCGATGCCGGTCACGCGCAACCCGCTGAAGGCGATGGACGAGAAGGCGATGGACCTCGCCTCGGCCGATGCCGAGCTCAAGGCGGCCCTGTTCCGGTTCGTCGACGTCGTGCCCGCGTGCCGCTCGCTCGAGGATCTCGCGCGCCACCTCACGGGCTTCCTCGGCGAGGTTGAGCAGCCGACCGCGCCGATCGGCGTGGCGATGAAGATGGGCAACTCGAAGGCCGGGCGCGCCGCGCTCGGCGCCGCCGCGGCGGCCGGCGTGCGGCGGATGGCGCACCGGTTCATCGTCGGCGAGGACCCGAAGGCCGCGCTCGGCGTGCTGCGCGACCTGTGGAAGGACGGCGTGGCGTCGTCGGTCGACCTGCTCGGCGAGGCGACCGTCACCGCCGCCGAGGCGCAGCGCTACGCCGACCGCTGCGCCGACGCGCTCGACACGATCGTGGCCGCCGCGCGCCGCTGGCCCGACCGCCCGCAGCTCGAGCGCGACAGCGCCGGGCCGCTGCCGCGGGCGAACCTGTCGGTGAAGGTGTCGGCGCTCACGCCGCTGCTGCGGCCGGACGGGCCCGAGCGCGGCAAGCGCGACGCCGCCGAGCGCCTGCGCCCGCTGCTGCGCCGCGCGCACGAGCTCGGGGCGCACCTGCACATCGACATGGAGTCGATGGACTCGCGCGACGCGGTGCTGGAACTGATCCTCGAGCTGCTGTCCGAGGACGAGTTCCGGGCCGGCCCGTCGGCGGGCCTGGTGCTCCAGGCGTACCTGCGCGACTCGCCGCAGACGCTCGACACGATCCTCGAGTGGCTCGGCCGGGTTGAGCGCGCCCACCCGCTCACCGTGCGGCTCGTCAAGGGCGCGTACTGGGACCACGAGATCGTCGAGGCGCGCCAGCACGGCTGGGCGGCGCCCGTGTTCGAGGTGAAGGCCGACTGCGACCTGAACTTCGAGGCGTTGACCCGGCAGCTGCTCGACGCGCGGCCGGCCGTGCGCGTGGCGGTGGCCTCGCACAACCTGCGCTCGGTCAGCCACGCGATCGCCTACAACCGCCTGTCCGGCGGCGCCGACGACGACCTCGAGCTGCAGGTCCTGCGCGGCCTCGGCGACCCGCTGCAGGCCGCGCTCGCCCGCCAGGGCCTGCGCGTGCGCACCTACTGCCCGGTCGGGGACCTCGTCGCGGGCATGGCCTATCTCGTGCGGCGGCTGCTCGAGAACACGTCGAACGAGTCGTTCCTGCACGAGCAGGCGCGCGGGGCGGCGCTCGACGAACTGCTCGCCCGCCCCGTCGCCTCAACGCCTGCTTAGCTCTGCTTGCGCCAGACGAAGAGGCCGCCGCTGGCCTCGCCGGCGAGCTCGAGCTCCTCGACCGCCTCGCGCACGCCGGGGAACTCCGGGTGGTCGTAGTCGTGGAAGGCGACGACGCCGCCGGGCACGATCGCGGGCTCCCAGGCGCGGAAGCTGTCGGCGGTGCTGACGCGGTCGTGCGCGCAGTCGATGAATAGGAAGTCGACGGTGCCGGGGGCCGGGCTCGCCTCCTGGCCGAGCTGGCGGCGCAGCTCGATCCGCGCGCGCGTCCCGGTCTCGATCAGCGCGAGGTAGCGCTCGCGCTGGGCGTGCGCCTCGGGGTCGTAGCTGACGACGCGCCGGCCGCGGTCGGCGAGCGCGAGCGCGATCGTCGTCCACGCCGTGCCGGTCCCCAGCTCGACGACCGAGCGGCGGCCGCGGGCGAGCTCGATCAGCTGCACGGCGTCCGACGGCCGGGTCGCGATGACCGACGTATAGCCGTCGCGGGTTCGCAAGGCGGTCCAGAACGCGCGCAGGTAGAACGCCGCCACGCGGCGCGGCATCGCGAACAGATGGCGGCCCTGGCCGACAAAACCGCGGGCGCGGGCGACGTTGCGGCGGAGCATCACGACGGCCCAGACTAGGCTCTCAGCCGTGAAGCCGTTCGCCAATGAGCCGATCCTCGAGCTGCGCCGCGGCTCCGTGCGCGCGCACCTCGCGGGTGCGCTCGCCGACCACGACGCACGGCCGGCGCTGCGTGTGCCGGTGTGGATCGGCGAGGACCGCCGCGAGGGCGCGGACATCGTGTCCACGGATCCGGGGAAGCCGGACCGGGTCGTCGCCGAGGCGGCCGCCGCCACCAAGGACGAGGTCGACGCCGCGCTGCGGAGCGCGAAGCCGTGGGACGCGCCCGCTCAGCAGCGGGCCGAGACGTTGATCCGCGCCGCCGCGTGGCTGCGCGAGCGGCGGCTGGAGATCGCGGCGCTCGAGGTGCGCGAGTGCGCGAAGCCGTGGGCGGAGGCCGACGCCGACGTCTGCGAGGCGATCGACTTCCTGGAGTACTACGCGCGCGGGGCGGTCGACCTCGCCCAGGGCGCGCCGCTGCTCCAGATGCCCGGCGAGCGCAACGAGATGACCTACAGCGCCCGCGGCGTGGTCGCGGTGGTCTCGCCGTGGAACTTCCCGGTGGCGATCGCGCTCGGCATGACCGCGGCCGGGCTGGCGACGGGCAACGCCGTGATCCTCAAGCCGGCCGAGCAGTCGCCGGGCTGCGCGCTCGTGCTGGTGCGGGCGCTGCGCGAGGCCGGCGTGCCGCCGTCCGCGCTGGCGCTGCTGCCCGGCGAGGGCGACGTCGGGGCCGCGCTCGTGCGCGACCCACGCGTGCACACGATCGCCTTCACCGGCTCCAACGCGGTCGGGCTCGACATCGTCCGCGCGGCCGCCGAGGTCCCGCCCGGGCAGAAGCACCTCAAGCGCGTGATCGCGGAGATGGGCGGCAAGAACTGCGTGATCGTCGACTCGGACGCCGACCTCGACGAGGTCGTCCCGGCGCTGGTCAAGTCGGCGTTCCTGTACGCCGGTCAGAAGTGCTCGGCCGCCGCGCGCGTGCTCTGCCACGAGGCGATCCACGACGCGCTGGTGGAGCGGCTGGCGGGCGCGATCGAGGTGCTCGAGGTCGGCCAGGCCGAGGACCTGGAGATCGACGTGCCGCCGGTGATCGAGCAGGCCGCGCAGGAGCGCGTGGCCCGCTACGCGGCCGAGGCGGTGACCGGCGGCGGGCGGATCGCCGCCCGCGCGCGGGCGGTGCCGGACGGCGGTTGGTTCGCCGCCCCGGCGCTCGCCGCCGACCTCCCGTCCGACTCGCCGGTCATCACCGACGAGATCTTCGGGCCGCTGCTGGCGATCGAGCGCGTGCGCGACGTCGACGACGCGTGCGACCGCGTCGACGCCTCCCCGTTCGCGCTGACCGGCGGGCTGTTCGCGCGCAACCCGGACACCGTCGAGCGCGTGATCAACCGCTCGCCGGTCGGCAACCTCTACGTCAACCGCGCGATCACCGGCGCGATGGTCGCCCGCCAGCCGTTCGGCGGCAACCGCCTCTCAGGCACCGGCAGCAAGGCCGGCGGCCCGGGGTACCTGCTGCAGTTCGTCGAGCCGCACGTGGTGACCGAGAACACCATGCGCCACGGCCTCGTGATGTAGCGCGTGTGAGGGGACAGTCCCCCTTACACCGTCCCCTCTCCGCGGCAGGCGCGGTAAAGGGGACAGTCCCCTTTAAGTCAGACCGAACTCGGCGCGGCCGTCGATGCCGTCGATCAGCGGCATCGCGCGAGCGATCTGGTCCTTCGCGGCGGGGTTGTCGAGCGACGCGGCGTGGGCGTCGCGGTCGGTCCACGCCTCTGTCACCCAGATCGCGGCGGGGTCGTCGAGTTCGCGGCTGAGCACGTAGTACGGTCCGCCGCATGCCCCTGTCCTGGGTGCTGTTCAACCTCACCGGCACGCTCGTCGACCCGACCGTGCTCGCGCAGCCGCTCGGCGACTCCGGCGCCGACGAGGAGCTCGTCCTGGCGGCGCTCGACGACGCGATCACGATGGCGATGGTCGACCAGCTCACCGGCGGGTCGAACCCGCTCGACGAGCTGATGGAGGCCGCGATGCGGCGGCGGCTCCGGCTCGCCGGCAGCGACGAGGACCGCGCAGCGGCCGCGCTCGAGCTCATCAGCACGATGCCCGCCTACATCGAGGCGCCCGGCGCGCTCGAGGAGCTGCGCGGTCGCGGACTCAAGCTCGGCGTCCTCTCGCAGAGCTCGGCCGACGCGACCGACGCCGTGTTGCGCTTCGCCGGCCTGCGCGACCGGTTCGAGCTCGTGCTCAGCGCCCAGGACAGCGGCGCCTTCAAGCCGAACCTCCGGCCCTACCGCTACGCGCTCGACGAGACCGGCGCGGACGGCGGCAGCGCCGTCTGCTTCGTCTCGACGCACTGGTGGGACGTGGCCGGCGCCAAGCGCGCCGGGCTGCGCACCGGCTGGGTCGCGCGCCGCGAACGCGATCTGCTCGAAACGGTGCCCGCGCCCGACTACACGGGCCGCGACCTGGCGGAGGTCGCGGAAGCGATCGTCGCCCGAATGTCCTGACCGCGCTCCGCACTTCTCACGTGCGTCAGGCAGAGGAGCGGGTATTCCTGCCGTTTGCTGCGACGAACTGCCTGGAGACCGTCAGATGGTGTGTGCGGCTTACTCGCACTCGCAAGCTCGCGCGAGCGCCTTCGATACAAACAGCTCATGCAGCCGCGTCTCCCCCGCCAGCTCCGGGTGGAAGGAGATCGCGAGCACGTTGCCCTGGCGGACCGCGACGGGGTGACCGTCGACCGCGGCGAGGACCTCGACGTCCTCGCCGCACACCTCGGCCCACGGCGCGCGGATGAACACCGCGCGCACGGGCCGGCCTTCGATGCCCGGGATGCGCAGGTCCGCCTCGAACGAGCGGATCTGCCGCCCGAAGGCGTTGCGGCGGCACTCGATGTCCATGACGCCGAGGTGCCTGCGGTCGAGCATGATCATGCCCGCGCAGGTGCCGAACACCGGCGCGCCCGAGCGGGCGTACTCGCGCAGCGGCTCGGCCAGGCCCTCGCGCTCGATCCCGAGCGTCATCGTGGTCGACTCGCCGCCGGGGATGATCAGCCCGTCGAGCCCTTCGAGGTCCGCGGGCACACGCACCTCGCGCACGTCGGCCCCGAGGCCGCGCAGCATCCTGCCGTGGGCCTCGAAGTCGCCCTGGATCGCCAGGACGCCGATGAGCAGCGCGGTCACTACCAGCCGCGGTTGGCGAGCAGCTGCGAGTCCTCGAGCTTGCGCGTCTCGAGCGAGCTCATCGCGGTGCCGAGGCCCTCGGACGCGCGGGCGACGCGCGCGGGGTCGGCGAAGTGGGTGGTCGCCTCGACGATCGCGGCGGCGCGGGCCGCCGGGTCCTCGGACTTGAAGATCCCCGAGCCGACGAAGTTGCCCTCGGCGCCGAGCTGCATCATCAGCGCCGCGTCGGCCGGTGTGGCGATCCCGCCGGCGCAGAACACCACCACCGGCAGCTTGCCGTCGCGGGCGACCTGCCGCACGAGGTCGAGCGGCGCCTGGTGCTCCTTGGCCGCGGTGGCGAGCTCGGCGTCGTCGAGCACGGTGAGGCGCTTGATCTCGCCGCTGATGCGACGCATGTGGCGCACGGCCTCGACGATGTCGCCGGTCCCGGCCTCGCCCTTGGAGCGGATCATCGCCGCGCCCTCGGCGATCCGCCGCAGCGCCTCGCCGAGGTTGGTGGCGCCGCACACGAACGGGACCTTGAACTGCCACTTGTCGATGTGGTTGGCCTCGTCGGCGGGCGTCAGCACCTCGGACTCGTCGATGTAGTCGATCTCCAGCGCCTCGAGCACCTGCGCCTCGGCGAAGTGGCCGATCCGCGCCTTGGCCATGACCGGGATCGTCACGGCGTCCTGGATGCCCTTGATCAGCAGCGGGTCCGACATGCGGGCGACGCCGCCGTCGCGGCGGATGTCGGCCGGGACGCGCTCGAGCGCCATCACGGCGGCCGCGCCGGCGTCCTCGGCGATCTTGGCCTGCTCGGCGTCGACCACGTCCATGATCACGCCGCCCTTGAGCATCTCGGCCAGACCGGCCTTGACCCGGAAAGTCGCCTCGTCGCGCATACGTTCGGAGGATATCTAGTCGGTGCGCAGGTTCAGCTCGGGATTCGAACCGAACAGCCGCTCGCGCAGATGCCGACACTCCTGTTCTTCGGCGCAGTCCGGGCACGCCAGGTTCGACTCCTGGCGGGTGGCGCCGCAGCGGGGGCACTGGAGGTCGTCGGGCACGTCGACGACGGTAGCGGCCCACTTCCCGACGCGCCCCAGCCGGGCGGATAGTCTGCGCATGTGAAGCGCTCGCTCGCCGCCGTCGCCGGTGTCGTGATGAGCGTCGCGCTGACCGCGTCCGCGTCGGCCTTCACGCCGCCCGAGCTGTTCGTGCGGATGCAGACCTGGAACACGCACGAGGCCGCCGGCGACTGGATCCCGCTCGCGTCGGCGCCGGCCGTCAACTACCTCGGCGGCTACCAGGTCGGCTACAAGCTCCAGGACTCGGGGGTGGCGAACGACTTCCAGCGCGTGGCGCTGACCATCACCGGCGCACCCGACGGCCAGCCGACGCAGCCGCTCGCGTCGCCGCCCTACTGCGTCGGCCGGGCGGGCACCGAGGGCACGATCGTCGACGCCGGCCCAGAGCTGCAGTTCGAGGGCGACGGCACGTACACGGTCAAGGTGTCCGTCGGGCCGGGGTCGGGCGGCCCGATGGACTGCCTGTCGGAGCCGTCCGCCACCACCGCGTCGTTCCGCGTCGACGTGCACGTCGCGCCGGTCCTGGTCGGCGCGCCGCTGAGCTTCCGCGCGATGCCGCTCCCCGGGAACCCGTTCGTCGGCGTGCGCGCAGCCGCGCCGCCCGGCGGCGACCCCGACGTCAGCTGCGCGCCCAACGGCACCGTCCGGCCCGACGGCTCGATCACCGGCTCGGTCGTCGTGCCGAGCAGCGACTTCGCGCACCCGACCGTGGCGGAGGGGATCTTCCCGCGGCCGGGCGTCTGGCGGTGCGTCGCCCGCGGCGTCGCCGAGGGCAGGGACGCGAACCTCGACACGGTCGAGTTCGGCACGCCGTGGTCGGCGCCGTTGACGCTCGACGTGCGCAGCGACTTCCGCCGCAAGCTCGGCACCGTCTCGAAACGCGCCGCCAAGCGCCCGCGCTTCACGTTCAAGGCCGAGTGGCCCGGCGCCGCGAACGGCGGCCGCGGCACCGTGACCGTGTTCCGCATCCGGGGCTGCAAGGGCAGCAGGTTCAAGCTGCGCAAGGTCGGGTCCTTCCGCGGGCGGTTCGGCCGCAAGCACATGCGGCTCACGATCCGCCGGCCACGGGCCGCGGGGTTCTACATCGGGCGCTTCAAGTTCTCGGGAACCCGCTTCCTGCGGGCGGGCGTCGATCCCAACCCCGTGCTGCTGCAGGTCAGCAAGCGCCGCATGGGGTTCGCCGACCCGCGCGGTTTCCCCCACTGCCCCTAGCCGCGCGATGATCGTCGACGCGGTCTTCGAGGAGCGCTACTGGTACCCCGACGAAGGCGGGCAGGTCTGGCTGGCCGGCTACACGCTCGTCGACGACGGCGGCCGCTATCTGGCGCGCGACGCGCCCGAGGTCGTGGGCCGCGGCCTGCGCGTGGCCGGTGTGGCGGGCGCGGGGCGCCACCACGCCGACGCCGTCGCGGCCGCCCCCGCGGACCCGGGCGCCGCGCTGGAGCTGCGCCGCGACGCGACCAACGAGCACGACGCCAACGCGATCCAGGTGTGGGCGGGCGGGTTCCACATCGGCTGGGTCCCGCGCGAGCTCGCGGCCGAGCTCGCGCCGCGCCTGGACGCCGGCGAGCCGTGGTCCGCGGTGGCGCTGCGCGAGCAGCGCGCGTCGCCGCGCGATCCCCGCACCGGCGTGACGATGCTGCTCGCGCCGGATCGCGAGATCCAGCTGCGGGGCTGAGTATCATTCGTCACATGGCTACGGAGCCCACCGACCTCATCGCTCCCGACGAGACGGCGTTCCGCCTGGAGCTCACCCCGGCGCAGTTGAAGGTGACGCATTCCGCGCTGCGATCCATGCTCGCGGACTTCGGCCACGACGAGCCCGACGTGCACCGCGTCATCCGCGAGATCCTCGCGAAGCTGCCCGACGAGGCGAGCATCCGCGCGATCGACTTCAACGCCGAGACCCGTCGGCGCTGAAGCGGTAGAATTGGGCGGTCGCGCAGTTCGCGCGGACCGCCCGCCAGGCTCTCCTTCGCTCTACCTGTCGAGTGTCAGCACAGAGCACAAGGAGGCCCGGATGTCCGAGGCTGCCCTGCCCGTCCCCGGGCCCGCCGACATTCAGCCTGTCGAGCACGAGACGCGCGATCGCATCGCCACCGGGCTCGTAACCGCTCTTCCCCTGGTCGCGCTGGCATTCGCCGCGTGGCAGTCCTGGGAGGGGCTCCTGCGCCCCACCGACCTGACCATCTTCTTCGTCTTCTACGTCCTCACCGGCCTGGGCGTGACCGTCGGCTTCCACCGGCTGTTCACCCACCGCAGCTTCAAGGCGCGGCCGGCCGTGCGCGGGACCCTTGCGGTCCTCGGCTCGGTCGCGATCGAGGGTCCGGTGATCTCGTGGGTCGCCGACCACCGCAAGCACCACGCCTTCTCGGATCGCCCCGGCGACCCGCACAGCCCCCACGTCGACCACGGCGGCGGCCTGCGCGGTGAGCTGCGCGGGTTCGTGCACGCCCACATCGGCTGGCTGTTCCGCCACGACCAGCGCGGCGCCCGCGCCCGCTACGCGCCCGACCTGCTCAAGGATCCGGTCGTGAGCTTCGTCGACCGCACGTTCGTGCTGTGGGTGGTGGGCGGGCTCGTCCTGCCGTTCTTCCTGGGCTGGGCGATCGGCGGCACGGTCGCCGCCGGGCTCACGGCGCTGCTGTGGGGCGGACTCGTCCGATTGTTCGTCCTGCACCACCTCACGTACAGCATCAACTCGATCTGCCACGTCTTCGGCCGGCGCCGGTTCGCGACCACCGACGAGTCGCGCAACGTCTTCTGGCTCGCGCTTCCCACGTTCGGCGAGGCCTGGCACAACAACCATCACGCGTTCCCGACCTCGGCGCAGCACGGCCTGCGAAAGTGGGAGCTCGACCCGTCGGCGCTGGTGATCCGCGGGCTCGAGGCGACCGGCCTGGCCTGGGACGTCGTGCGCGTGAGCCCCGAGCGCCAGCAGACGAAACTCCGCGGGGGCTGACATGGGCGGCGCGGCGCCTCCATGGCAGTTCCTGGCGCGCGCCGCGGCCGTCGTGACAGGGCTCACGCTCCTGCTGATCGTCGACGTCCACGGCGTCGCCTTCTACACCGCGTGGGCGCTGATCGTGCTCGCGCTCGTCACAGAGGCCCTCGCCACGTTCGTCTACTGGCGCCGCATGCGCGGAAGATGAGTGCGGCTTACTCGCACTCACAAGCTCGTGCGAGCGCCTTGATTACTTGAGCTTGAAGGCCCTGATGCGGTCGTCGTACTGCGCGACGTCGCGCGAGTAGACGCCGTAGGCGAGCGCCTGGATCAGCGAGAGCAGGCCGGCGTGCGAGCGCACGAAGGCCGGTGAGTTCGAGGAGTAGTAGAGCGTGCGCTCGGCGAGCTTGGAGACCTCGGACAGCGTCGCGTCGACGATCGCCAGCGTGTGCGCCTTGCGGTGGCGGGCGATCTTCATCGCGCGCACGACGAGCGGGTGCGGGCGGCCGGCCGACAGGCCGATCACGAGCGAGTCCTCGTCGATCCGGCCGAGCCGCGACAGCGCCTCCTGAGAGGGCGACGCGGCGATCTCCGCGCGGATGTCCAGCAGCATGAGCAGGTGCCGGAGATATGAGGCGAAGAACGCCATCTGGTCGGTTCCGGCGATGAGGATCCGGTCGGCCGTGGCGATCGCCTCGATCGCGCCCTCGACCTCCGAGCGCGACACCTTGCGCGCCGTCTCCTCGACGTTGACGTGGTCGGCGGCCACCGCCTGCTCGAACGGCGTCTGGTCGAGCGAGAACAGCGGCGCGGCCTCGAACCCGTTGCTCGCCGCGCCGTTGCGGTGGTAGTGGCGGTACTCGTCCCGCGCCGCCTCCTGCAGCTCGGGGAATCCCTCGAACCCGAGCGCCTGGGAGAACCGGACGACCGTCGACGACGACGTGCTGGCGCGCCGCGCGAGCTCCTCCGCGGTGTGGAAGGCAACCTCGTCGAGATGGTCGACGACGTACTGCGCGACGTCCTTCTGCGAGCGGGAGAACTCGTCGAAGCGCGACGAGATATAAGCGGAAAGTGTCTGATGGCCGCGGGCGGCCGGAGGCATCGTGGCGGTCCTCGGCATGGCGGAGCCTGGTTCGACACACAACCGTGCTAGTCCTTCCGGATATCGAATGCGGCTTGCTCGCACTCGCAAGCTCGTGCGACCGCCTTGACTACCTAATGCAGCGCATTCCGACAAAGCTGGACGGGCTGGTGCTGCTCGAGCCGTCCAAGTTCGGCGACGACCGCGGCTTCTTCATGGAGACCTACCGCGCCGACGCGTGGGCCGCCGAGGGCGTGCCCACCGAGTTCGTGCAGGACAACCACTCGCGCTCGCGCCGCGGAACGATCCGCGGGATCCACTTCCAGACCGATCCCGGGCAGGGCAAGCTCGTGCGGGTGGCGCGCGGCGCCGTGTTCGACGTGGTCGTCGACCTGCGGCGCGGCTCGCCGACGTTCGGCGAGTGGGAGGGCTTCGAGCTCGACGACGAGCGCTGCCTGCAGCTCTACGTGCCGGTCGGATTCGGGCACGGGTTCTGCGTGACGTCCGAGGTCGCGGACTTCGTCTACAAGGTCACCTCGTACTACGACCCGGCGACCGAGTCGGGCTTCCGGTTCGATGATCCCGAGGTCGGGATCCAGTGGCCGGACGTCGAGCTCCTCTACTCCGAGCGCGACCACACCGCGCCGGCGCTGGCCGCGATCGCCGGCGACCTGCCGTTCCGAGTGTGAGCTCCGACGGCCGTTTCGCCCCGAGCCCGACCGGGACCCTGCACCTCGGGAACCTGCGTACCGCGCTGCTCGCCTGGTTGTTCGCGCGCTCGGCGGGTGCGCGGTTCCTGGTGCGGATGGAGGACCTCGACTACGGCCGTGTCCGGCCAGGCGCGGCCGAGGAGCAGCTCGCCGACCTGGCGGCGATCGGGCTCGACTGGGACGGCGAGGTCGTCTACCAGTCGGCGCGGCGCGGCCTCTACGAGGAGGCGATCGCCGCGCTGCGGGCGGACGGGCGCATCTACGAGTGCTACTGCACGCGCGCCGAGATCCGCGCCGCCGCGTCGGCCCCGCACGGGCCGCTGCCCGAGGGCGCCTATCCCGGCACGTGCCTGCGCCTGAGCGCGGCCGAGCTGGAGGCCAAGCGCGCGTCCGGGCGCCCGCCGGCGCTGCGGATCCGCGCCGACGCCGCGCGGGTGACGTTCGAGGACCGGCAGCACGGCGCGCAGGAAGGCGTGGTCGACGACTTCGTGGTCCAGCGCAACGACGGCGCGCCCGCCTACAACCTCGCGGTCGTGGTCGACGACGCCGCCCAGGCCATCGGCGAGATCGTGCGCGGCGACGACCTGCTCGACTCCACGCCGCGCCAGCTGTTTCTCGCCCGGCTGCTCGGGCTCGCGGAGGCGCGCTACGCGCACGTGCCGCTCGTGCTGGGGCCCGACGGCGCCCGGCTCGCGAAGCGCCACGGCGACGTGACGCTGCGCGAGCTGCCGGCCGCCGAGGCGCGCGCCTGGATGGCGGCGTCGCTCGGCATCGACCTCGATCCCGCCGGCTTCGATCCCGCCGCGCTCCCCCGCGAACCGACCACGTTCGCGCTCAGGGTCTGACGGCGCCGGGCACAACGCCCCATTCGAGGGGTCTGACCCCTTCATTCCCCCGGATAAGCTGCGCCGATGTTCGTAGGACGCGAACGGGAGCGGGCACGGATCGACCGGTTGCTGCAGGAGGCGCGCGCGGGCAAGAGCGACGCCCTGCTCCTGCACGGCGAGGCCGGCATCGGCAAGACCGCGCTGATGCGCTGGGCGATCGGCCAGGCGACCGGCCTGCGCGTTCTGCGCTCCCGCGGAATCGAGACCGAGTCCGACATCCCGTTCGCCGGGCTGGCCGAGCTCGTCACGCCGCTGCTGGATCGGCTCGACGACATCCCCGAGGTCCAGGCCGCCGCGCTGCGCGGAGCGCTGGCGCTCGGGCCGGCGACGCCGCACGACCGCTTCACCGTGCCGGCGGCCCTGCTCAGCCTGCTCGCCGTCGCGGCCGAGGAGCAGCCGGTGCTCGTCGCGATCGACGACGCCCACTGGCTCGACGAGCCGTCGCTGGAGGCGTTCCTGTTCGCCGGCCGGCGACTGGGCGCCGAGGGGATCGCGATGCTCGGCGCGCTGCGCGAGGGCACGGCCGCCGCCCGCCTCGAGGTCCCGTGGCTCGAGCGGCTGCGGATCGCCCCGCTCGACGAGGCCGAGGCGCGCGAGCTGCTCGGCGCCTCGCAGCTCGAGCGGTTGGCGCCGACGGTGACCGACCGGCTCGTGCAGACCGCGGCCGGGAACCCGCTCGCGCTGCTGGAGATCCCGCGCCTGCTGTCGGATGGGCAGCGGCTCGGCCGCGAGCCGCTCGAGGAGCCGCTGCGCCCGGGCGCCGGGGTCGAGCGCGCGTTCCGGCGGGCGCTCGACGGGCTCGGCGACGCCGAGCGGGGCGCGCTGCTGCTCGCCGCCACCGCGCACACCGGCCGCATCGGCGTGATCGAGCCGGCGCTGCGCGAGAGCGACCTGGCGATGGCCGACCTCACGGCCGCCGAGGAGGCGCGGCTGATCACGATCGCCGAGGGCGAGGTCGATTTCCGGCACCCGCTGCTGCGCTCGACCGCCTACCACGCGGCGAGCGCCGGCGAGCGCCGCGCCGCGCACGCCGCGCTGGCCGCCGCCGCGCCGGTCGGCAGCCCCGAGCGCGCCTGGCACCTGGCGGCGTGCGCGGTGGCGCCGGACGAGGAGGTCGCGGCGGCGCTGGAGGCGGCGGCGCTCGACGCGCGCGGGCGCGGCGCGCACGCGACCGCCGCGCGCGACTTCGGCCGCGCCGCCCAGCTCACCCCGGACGACGAGCCGCGCGCCCGCCGGCTGCTCGAGGCGGCGACCGACGCGACGCGCTCCGGCGAGGCCGAGCACGCGCTCTCCCTGCTGCGCGACGCGGCCCGGCTCGCCGCTGACCCGCTCCTGGCCGCCGACGTCCAGCGCATGACCGGCCACGTCGAGATGCGCCGCGGCTCGCCGCTGGTCGCCTACGAGCTGCTCGTCGCCGAGGCCGACCGCGTCCGCTCGCGCGACCCGCGGCGGGCGGCCGGCATGTTCCTCGAGGCGTCGGTGTCGCACATGATGACCGGCGACATGCACGCGCTGATCGCGACGGCCGAGCGCGCGCGGGCGCTCGCCACGTCGGCGGATCCGGCGGTCGAGCTGCTCGCCACGGCGGTCATCGGCGAGGCATACCTCGCGCTCGGCGACGTCGAGCAGGGCGACGCGCTGTTGAGCGCGTGCGAGCCCTACCTGCTGGAGGGCGACCCGCTGGCGATCGTCGAGGTGGTCGGCATGGCCGCGCACTCCGCCGTGTGGATCGAGAAGTTCGACCGCGCGCAGCGGATCTTCGACCGCCTGATCGCCGCCGCGCGCGAGGCGAGCGCGGTGAGCGCGCTGATCTACCCGCTGGCGGCGCGATCGCACATGGACTTCCGGCTCGGCCGTTGGGCCGCCGCGCGCGCCGAGGCGACCGAGTCGGTCGAGCTCGCGCACGACACCGGGCAGCTGCCGCTGCTCGCGCACAGCCTCGCCGCGCTCGCGCACACCGAGGCGGCGATGGGCGCCGAGGACGCCTGCCGCCGCCATGTCGCAGACGGGCTCGCCTTGGTGGCGCGGTTCCAGGCCGAGGCGACCGGCACCTATCTCCACCACGCGCTCGGGTTGCTCGAGCTCGGGCTCGGCCGGATCCCCGAGGCGATCGCCGCGCTCGAGGAGGTCCGCCGGCACGCGGACCATCTGCAGATGCAGCCGGCCGTCGTCCCGTGGGCGCCGGACCTGATCGAGGCCTACGCGCGCGCCGGCCGCCGCGACGACGCGCACGTTCTGATCGACGCGTTCGAGGGGAGCGCGAGCAAGACCGGCTCGCGCTGGGCGCAGGCGGCGGTGGCCCGGTCACGCGCGCTGCTCGCACCCGACGCCGAGGTGCGTGCCGGGTTCGACGCGGCGCTGGCGCTGCATGAAGGGCTGCCGATGCCGTTCGAGCGCGCCCGCACGCTGCTGTGCTTCGGCGAGCGGCTGCGCCGCGCCCGCCAGCGCGCCGACGCCCGCGAGCCGCTGAAGGAGGCGCTGGAGACGTTCGAGCGGCTCGGCGCGCGCGGTTGGGCCGAGCGGACGCGCACGGAGCTGCGCGCGACCGGCGAGCAGCAGGCGCGCCGCGCCGAGACCGCGGCCGAGCAGCTCACCCCGCACGAGCTGCAGATCGCCGTGCTCGTCGCCCAGGGCATGACCAACCGCGAGGCGGCGGCGGCGCTATTCCTCAGCCCCAAGACGATCGAGTACCACCTCGGCCAGATCTACCGCAAGCTCGACGTCCGCGGCCGCGCCCAGCTCGCCCGCCTGATGGCGATGGAGCTGCCCGAGGGCGAGCGCGACCCGTCGGTCCTCGCCTCCGCGCTGAACTAAAGGGGACTAAGGGGGACAGTCCCCTTTAGTCGAGTTGCTCCTCGAGGCGGGCGGCGACGTCGCGGGCCTCTTCGGCCGCGTCGCGGGCGGCGTCGAGGTCGGCGCGGGCCTCGTCGGCCTGCTCGCGGGCGTCGTCGGCCGCGGCGATCGCCTCCTCGAGGCGCTTGGCCGCCCGCTCGGCGGCGCGCTCGGCCCGTTCGAGCTCGCGCTCGCGAGACCGGCGCTCGGCGCGCGCCTCGCGCAGCTCGGCCTCAAGCCGCTGGCGGCGCTCGCGCTCCTCGCGCTCGGCCCGCTCGCGCTCGGCGCGCTCTTCGGCGTCGGCCGCCTTCGGCTTGGGCTTCGCGCGCCGCGGCTTGGCCGGCGCCGCAGGCACGTCGCCGCCTTCGAGCAGGCCCCACGCGCCGGCACCGGAGGCGTCCGCGACGACGCGCCCCTGGTCGAGCCCGGCGCGCACATCGTCGTCGGTAGCCGCCGCGGTCAGCGTCGTGCGCAGCCGCTCGAGCGTCTGCTCGGT
>DATDKF010000280.1:0-12948 GCA_036520135.1 Solirubrobacteraceae bacterium | reverse complement strand
GCGACCGGGCGAGGCCGACCACTCGCCGCGCGTCAAGCGCCCCTCGGAGCCGTCGGCGAGCGGCGCGACCGCGCGCCCGCACGGCGGCTCGCCCCACAGCGTCGCAATCGTCGGCGCGGGCGCGGCGATTGCGACGAAGTGCTGGCTATAGGGGACGAACGTCGCAATCGTCGGCGCGGTCGCGGCGATTGCGACGAATTACTGGTTGGCATCCCCGCTCCTCTACCCAGCCGCAGTTGACGTTCGTTCGGGCAACCTGGGCGGGCGCGCCACGCCACCCGCGCGCCCCAGCGCCGCCTCCCACGTCCGCTCGCGAAGCTCGGCCGACGCCGCGAGCTCGACCACGGCCGCGCCGATCGCGGACGCCTGCGCCTCGAGGATCACCTGGCTGAACGTGTCGGTCTCAGAGCAGAACAGCACTCGAGGGCGCTTGACGCGCGGCGAGTGGTCGGCCTCGCCCGGTCGCGACGTGGCGTTCGCGATCCGTTAGCGGCGCGCCGCGACGGCGCCGCCCGGCCCGGCGGCGCCCGCCGGCACGAGATCGCGCGCGCGCTGCGCGACGACGCCCATGCCGAGTGCGTCGGCGATCAGGACCGCGTCGGCCAGCAGCTCGCGCGCCCGCGCCTTGTCGCCGCGCTGGCGGCGCACGAGCAGCATCTCGGCGTAGGCGAGCTGGGTCCGCGCGACCCACGGCCGCGCGCCCATCCGCTCGTGCATCGCGAGCGCGCTGATGAAGTGGCCCTCGGCCAGCTCCCACGAGCGCATCGCGGCGGCGAGGATGCCGAGCAGCCGCGAGGCGGCGCCGTTGCACGTCGCCGCGCGACCGACGACCACGTTGCGGCCCGCGTACGGCTCGAGCACGGCATAGAGCTCCTCGGCGCGGGCGCCGTCGCCGAGCGCGCCGCATACCTCAGCGAGCAGCGTCACCGCGATCAGCCAGTTCGCGTCGCGCGGGAGGTCGAAGCCGCCCTCGGCCAGCGCCTCGAACTCGGCACGCGCCTCGTCGGTCCGCCCGAGCTCGATCAGCAACAGGCCGAGCGCGGCGCGCCAGGCCACAAGCGCCGGGTAGAGGTCGATGAAGCCGCGCACCGCCGGCTCGACCTCGGCGAGGCGGCCCTGCTCGCGGCGGATGTTGAACATCGCCTGCGCGTAGGCGTTCAAGGCGTTCTCGGCCTGGCCGTGGCGGCCGATCTCGAGCGTCGCCTCCGCCAACCGCTCGGCCTCGTCGAACCGGCCGGCGAGCTGCGCGCGCGTGCAGTGCAGCAGCGACGACCACCAGAGCCAGATCGGTCGCTGGAGCGCCTCGGCGAGCTTCGTCGCCGCCGCAATCTGGACGTCGGCGCCCTGCACGTCGCCGAGCTCGAGCAGGTCGACGACGGTCCAGCCGGCGCCCTCGAGCTCCACCTCGGGGTCGCCGGTCTGCTCGGCGACGAGCCGCAGCTCGGCCGCGACCTCGAGCCGCTCGTCGACGGTCTCGGGCCGCCAGAGCGCGTAGTGCCGCGCGTCCAGGCAGGTCGCGAGCGTGCGCGGGTCGCCGAGCCGGCGGGCGAGGTCGACCGCCTCCTCGGACAGCGCGAGCCGCCGGTCCGGCTCGCCCGAGTAGTAGAGCTCGAGCGCGAGCCGCGCCAGCAGCCGCGCGCGCAGCGGGCTGTCCTCGTCGCCGAGCCCCGCGAGCGCCTCCTCGAGCAGCTCGAGCCGCGTCTCGTCGACGCGCCCGAGGATCGACCACTGGCTCGCGAAGCCGAGCGCGGCGCGGCCGAGCAGCGGCATGTCGCCGAGCCGGCGGGCGGTTCCCGCGGCGGTGCCGAACGTGGCCCGGGCCTCGTCCTCCATCCCGGCGCGGTCCTCGGACGCGCCGAGGGCGAGCAGCAGCTCGGCGCGGATCCGGTCGTCGCGCGCGCCGGCCAGCTCGCGCGCCCGCAGCGCCGCCCGGTAGTGCTGCGCCGCCTCCTCCCACGCGAGCAGGCGGTCGGCGCGGCGGGCGGCGGCGAGCGCGAAGTCGATCGCCCGCTCCGGCTGCTCGACCGGCGCGGCCTGCGCGAAGTGGTGGGCGAGCTGCGGCAGATGCGGGTCCAGGTCGGCGCTGCGCAGGCGCGAGATCGCCTCGCCGACGCGGCCGTGCAGCCGCGCGCGGCGCAGCTGCGAGAGGCCGTCGTAGAGGGTCGCGCGGACGAGCGCGTGCGAGAACGCGTAGCGGCCGACCGGCCCGGCCTCGCGCAGCACCCGCGCCTCGACGCCCTCGTCGAGCGCGCTGACCAGCGCGTCGTCGTGCAGCGGCGCGACCGCCTCGAGCACGTCGTAGTCGAACTCGCGGCCGATGACGGCGGCGACCTGCAGCGCCTGGCGCGACTCGGCGCACAGCCGGCGCAGGCGCCGCGCGGTGACCTCGCGCACGCCGTCCGGGACGCCCGCCTCGGTGAGCGACACGTCCGAGCGCAGGTCGTGGTCGCCCTCGCGCAGGTGGCGGACGACCTCCTCGATGAAGAACGGGTTGCCCTCGGTCTCGCCGTGCAGCGCGTGCACGAACGCGGGCTCGGCGGCGAGCACGCCGAGCGCCGCGACGAGCTCGGCCACCTCCGGCTCGGCGAGGCCGCCCAGCTCGATCCGCTTGAGCAGGCCCTCGCGGCGGACGTCGCCGATCAGCTCGTGCAGCGGGTGGCCGGGCTCGAGCTCGGCCTCGCGGTAGGTGCCGATGAGCAGCGCCCGGCGCGGCTGCGGCGCGCGGACGAGGTGCCGCAGCAGCTGCAGGGTCGGCCGGTCGGCCCAGTGCAGGTCGTCGAACACGAGCACGATCGGGGCGTTCCCGGCCGCCTCGCCGAGCAGGGCGGCGACCGCGTCGAAGAAGCGCAGGCGGCGGGCGTCGGCGTCGTGGCCCTGAGGGCCGGGCTCGCCGTCGTCGCCGGGCGGCGGGCCGAACTCGCCGAACAGGATCCCCAGCTCGGCGGCGCGGATACCGAGGCGCTCGCGCAGCGGCTCGAGCGACGCGCCGGACGACCAGCCGCGCACCATCTCGACGACCGGCTGGTAGGGCGCCAGCGCCTCCTCGTCGAAGCGGCCGTAGAGCACGATCGCGCCGTCGTCGCCGGCGCGCAGGCCCAGCTCGGCGGCCAGGCGGGTCTTGCCGATGCCGGCATCGCCGGCCAGCAGCGCGAGCTGGCGAGTGCCGGTCACGGCGTCGCCCCACCACTCGTCGAGCAGGTCGAGCTCGCGGGCGCGGCCGACGAGTGCGTGGCGCTCGACCGCGGCGGCGAGCGGCACCGGCCAGCTGGTGACGGGGATGCCGTCGCCCGGCGCCGGCACGGGCAGCGGCACGCCGGGCTTCTCGCCGCGCAGCACGCGCTCGTGGACGATCATCGCCGCCTGGCCGGGGGTCGTGCCGAGCTCGTCGCGCAGCAGGATCCGCAGGTCCTCGAACGCGCGCAGCGCCTCGGCCGGGTTCCCGGCCGCCTCGTGGACCTCCATCAGCAGGCGATGGGAGGACTCGCGGAACGGCGCCGCGGAGATCGCGGCGCGGGCGGCCTGCTCGGCGGTGCCGAGGTCGCGGCCGCCGCGGCGCAGGCACGCCTCGGCGAGCGACTCGAGGCCGCGCAGCCGGATCGACTCCAGCTCGCGCCGCATCTCGTTCACCCACGGGCCGTCGCAGTCGGGCAGGAACGTCTGCAGGTCGATCGCGAGCACGTCGCGCGCGTGGTCGACGGCCTGCGACCAATCGTCGACGTCGATCGCCGCCTCGGCGCGGGCGGCGGCGGTCGCGGAGCCCTCGAGGTCGACCTCGATCGGCCCGGCCGGAGCGAAGCGCAGCTCCGAACGCCCGAACAGCGCGCCTTCGCCGAGCGCGCGGCGGAGCTTGGAGAGCAGGGCGCTGAGCGCGGTCTCGGCGGCGGCCGGCGGCCGCTCGGGCCACAGCAGGTCGATCAGCTCGGCGCGGCCGCAGTCACGATCGCGGTTGAGCACGAGATAGGCGAACAGCAGACGACCCTGCCGCCCCGGGAGGGCAGCGCCCAGGGAGCGGCCGCCGTTGTCCACCCCCACCGGCCCACAGAGCCGTATGGTCCAACCCTTCTCCTGACCCACTCCACCTCAGACGCTACAGGGCCTCCAAGGTTTCTCCAAGGTTTCGCCAACGGCGGTGCCGCATCATCACGTTCGCAACGACGGGAAGCACTCTGCCGTTGCAGACTGCGACACGGACGTTGCTGACACATAGCGGGACCGGCGTGGCTCGGCGGTTCCCGCGACCCCCTCCGAAGGGATCGTCTGACCCGCGATCCCCGGCCATGGCGCCGTCCAGCCCTCAACCCCCGGACGGCGCTGCGAGGCGGACGCCGACTGACCCCCGGCCTTCCGCCGACCCCCAACGTGCGAAGGGCCCGCCCCCAGGCGGGCCCTTCGTCGTTCGGGGGTCGAGGGGGGTCGCAAACGTTTGCCTGCGACGAACTTCGGCATTGAAAGGAGGCGGGTTCGAACCGCCTGGCGAGTTCGGCTGCGATACGCAGGTCAACTCGCCAGGGAGTGCAATCAGCGGCCGATTCCGCCGCCTCCCTACCCAGCCGCAGTTGACGTTCGATCCAAAGCGCCAACCACGTCGGCGACCAGATCGGCCGTGTCCTCACACCCCGCCGAGAACCGCACGAACCCCTCCGCCACGTCGTCGGTCCCCCACCGCGCCCGCCGCTCGGCAGTGGAATGCACGGCCCCGAAGCTCGTCGCCTGGCTGACCAATGTCAACGCGTCCAGAAACGCCTCGGCATGTTCGGCCTCTGACAGAACGAACACCACGACCGGCCCGATGCCCGGCCAGCGCACGCCCGTCACGTCGTCCCGCCCCGCCAGCGCCTCGGCCAGCGCGCGCGCGTTGGCCTGCGACCGCTCGAGTCGCAGCCCCAGCGTCGCGAGCGATCGGTGGGCCAGCCACGCCTCGAACGGGCCGAGCACCGCGCCGGTCCGCGACCGCCACGTCCGCAGCTCCGCGGCCAGCGCCGGGTCGCGGACGCTGACCGCCCCGAGCAGCACGTCCCCGTGCCCGGTCAGCGCCTTGGTGCCGGACAGCATCGCGAAGTCCGCGCCGTGGTCGAGCGGGCGCTGGCCGAGCGGCGTGGCCAGCGTGTTGTCGACCGCCAGCAGCGCGCCGGCGGCCCCGGCGGCGGCCGCGACCGCGTCGAGGTCGGCGACGTCGAGCCCCGGGTTCGACGGCGTCTCGACCCACACGAGCCGCGCACCGGCGCAGGCGGCCACGATCGCCTCGGTGTCGGTCGGCACGAGCCGCACCTCGACCCCGCCGGGCTCGAGCTGCTCGGCCGCGAGCTTGCGGATCCCGGGGTAGGCGTCGTGGGGGGCGACCAGAACGTCGCCCGGGCGCAGCCGCGGCAGCACGACCGCGCTCACCGCCGCCATGCCGGACGAGAACACCACAGCCTCGCCGCCGTCGAGCTCGCCGATCGCGCGCTCGAGGTGCGTCCACGTCGGGTTGCCGTCGCGCCCGTAGCCGTACGGCGCCGAGTCGGCCGGTCCGCGCAGGTGATAGGTCGCCGCGAGCACCGGTCCGGGCAGCAGCGGCTCGCCCTGGGCGGCGGGCGGGAGGCCGGCGTGGATCGCCCGCGTGCTGGGTCCGTGGTCGCTCATCGCGCCATAGACTGACGCGATGCGACGCTTGGCGGCGGTTGCCCTGCTCGCCGCGCTGCTGTGGCCAGCGACCGCGCAGGCGTGGACGCCCCACGTCGCCCGGGCCGCGAAGTGGGCCGACGCGCGGCATGGCTCGGTCACGTTCGCGGTCCGCACCGAGGAGCGGCTGTGGGGTCGCAGGCTCGACCGCAAGGTTCCGTCCGCCAGCGTCTTCAAGGCGATGCTGCTCGTCACCTACCTGCGCCGCTCGAGCGTCCGCCACCGCGCGCTCACCGACGACGACCGCGCGCTGCTGCGGCCGATGATCCGGCGCTCCGACAACGTCGCGGCCACCCGCGTGCGCGACATCGTGGGCAACGCTGCGGTCGTGCGCCTCGCCCGCCGGGCCGGCATGACGCGCTTCGTCATCGCGGACGTCTGGGGGCTCTCGCGGATCACGGCGCGCGACCAGTCGAAGTTCTTCCTGCACATCGAGCGGCTGCTCCCCGCCCGCCACCGCGACTACGCGCTCAAGCTGCTGCGCACGATCGTGCCGTCGCAGCGCTGGGGCATGGCGCAGGTGGTCCCGGACGGCTGGACCCTGTACTTCAAGGGCGGCTGGGGATCCGGGACCGGCGCGGTCGACCATCAGGTCGGGCTGCTGGCGCGCGGCGACGACCGCGTCGCGATCGCGGTCCTCACGGTGAACAGCCCGTCGCACGACTACGGCAAGGCGACCCTCGAGGGCGTCTCCAAGCGCCTCCTCGCCGGGCTCGCTCAGGCGAGCCGCGGGTCCCTGTAACGTCGCGGCATGCTCCGGGTGCACGTCCTCGGCGAGCTCAAGCTCGAGTCGGACGGGGCGCCGGTCGCCCCGCCCGCGAGTCGTCGCGCACGGGCGCTGCTGGGCTTCCTGGCGCTGCACCCCGGACCGCATCCGCGCAGCGCGCTCGCCGCCCGGTTCTGGCCCGACGTGCTCGACGAGAGCGCCCGCACGAGCCTGCGCGGCGCGCTCGCCGACATCCGCCGCGCGCTCGGGCCTGAGCACCTCGTGGCCACCCGCGAGGCGGCCGGCCTGGCCGGCGAGCCGTGGACCGACGTGGCGGCGTTCGCCGCGCTGGTCGCCGAGGGCCGCGACGCCGAGGCGCTGGAGCTGTGCCGCGGCGACCTGCTCGCCGGCCTCGACGACGACTGGATCGTCGCCGCGCGCGACGAGCACCGCGAGGCGCAGGGCGCCGCGCTGGCGCGGCTCGCCGACGCCGCCCGCGACCCCGAGGAGGCGGCCCGGTACAGCCGCGCGCGGATCGCGCTCGACCCGCTGTCCGAGGACGCGCATCGCGACCTGATGACGCGGCTCGCCGACGCCGGCGACCGGCCGGCGGCGCTCGCCGTCTACCAACGCCTGGCCGAGCGGCTGCGCGCGGAGCTGCGGATCGCCCCGTCGGCCGCCACCCGCGCGCTCGCCGAGTCGCTGCGGACGAGCGCGCCCGAGCGCCCGCCGCTCCCGCGCGCGCTCGACCCGCGCCGTGCGCGCAGCCCGTTCGTGGGCCGCGCCGCGCAGCTCGAGCGCCTGGGGGCCGGCGTGGCCGAGGCGGAGCGGCGGCTGCTGGCGATCAGCGGCGACCCGGGGATCGGCAAGACGCGCCTGCTCGCCGAGCTGGCCCACGCGGCGTACGCCGACGGCGCGACCGTGCTCTACGGCCGCTCGCCCGAGGAGGCGGTGGCGCCGTATCAGCCGTTCGCCGAGGCGCTGCGCCCGCTCGCGTCGGCGGACCCCGCGCTCGCGCCGCTGCTCGGCGACGCGCCGGGAGCGGCGGGCGACGCGGCCGGCGCCCGGCTGCGGCTGTTCGAGGCGGTCGCGGCCGCTCTGGCGGACGCCCCCGGTCGCCCGGTGATGCTCGCGCTCGACGATCTGCACTGGGCCGACCTCCCGTCGCTGCGGCTGCTCGCGCACGTGCTGCGCGACACGCGGCCCGCCGCGGTCGTGGTCGTCGCGACCTACCGCGAGACCGAGCTCGGCCGCGGGCACCCGCTCGCCCGCGCGCTCGCGGACCTGCGGCGCGACCGGCTCGTCGAGCGGATCGCACTCACCGGGCTCGACGGCGACGCCGCGTCGGGCCTGATCGCCGGCTGGGTCGGGGCCGAGGCGAGCGCCGGGCTCGTCGACGCCGTCCACGACGAGACCGGCGGCAACCCGTTCTTCATCGAAGAGGTCCTGCGACACCTGCTCGAGTCGGGCGCGCTGGAGGTCGACGACGGGCGCTGGCACCTGTCGCGGCCGGTGCGCGACCTCGGTGTCCCCGAGAGCGTGCGCGAGGTCATCGGGCGGCGGCTCGACCGGCTCGGCGACGCCGCGGTGCAGGTGCTCGAGACCGCCGCCGTGATCGGCCCGGACTTCGACCTCGGCCTGCTCGAGCCCGCCTGCGCCGCGCCGCGCGACGCGATCCTCGACGCATTGGAGTCCGCCGCCGACGCGAACCTCATCCGCGCGCTGCCCGACCGCGCCGCCGCCTGGGCGTTCACGCACGCGCTGATCCGCGAGGCGCTGCACGACGAGCTGTCGAACCTGCGACGCACCCGCCTACACGCGCGGGTCGCCGAGGCGCTCGCCGCGCTGCCGGAGTCCCGCCCCGCCGAGCTCGCGCACCACGGCGTCGAGGCCGCGCCGCTCGTCGGCGCCGACCGCGCTGCGGCCTGGGCCCGCGCGGCGGGCGACACCGCCCTCGCCCAGCTCGCGTACGAGGAGGCCGCCACCCACTACGGCCAGGCGATCGAGGTCGCGGGCGAGAGCCCCGAGCTGCTGCTCGCGCGCGCGGACGCGCTCGTCCGCGCCGGCGACCCCGGTGCCGACGACGCGTGCGCGCGGGCGGTGGCGGCCGCGCGCGCGGTCGGCGACGCCCAGCTGCTCGGCCACGCGGTGCTCGCCTCGTGCGGGCTCGGCGTGACGATCGTCGGGCTCGACGAGCAGCGGGTCGCGCTGCTGGAGGAGGCGCTCGCCGCGGTCGGCGACCAGGCGCTGCGCGCCCGGCTGCTCGCGCGGCTGGCGATCGCGCTCTACTACGCGCCCGGCCGCGGCCGCAGCGGGCCGCTGAGCGCCGCGGCCGTCGCCGCCGCGCGCCAGGCCGGCGACGCCGACGCGCTGCTCGCCGCCCTCAACGCCCGCCACGTCGGGCTGTGGCATCCGAGCGGGCTCGACGAGCGCTTCCGGGTCGCCGACGAGATGGTCGCGCTGGCGATCGAGCGCGACCGGCCCGAGGCCGAGCTGCAGGGCCGCAACTGGCGCTGCGTCGACCTCTGGGAGGCGGGCGACCTCGCGGGCTTCCAGACCGAGGCGGCCGAGCACGAGCGGCTCGCCGACGAGCTCCGGCTCCCGGCGTTCCGCTGGTACGCGCCGATGTGGCGCGCCGCGGTCGCCGCGCTGCAGGGCCGCCGCGAGGAGGCGGCGCGACTGTCGCAGGAGGCCGGCGCGATGGCCGAGCGCGCGGGCGACCCGAACGGGCCGCTCTTCCGCGACATGGTGAGCTTCCAGCTCTGCCTTCAGGCGCGCGACTTCCCCGACTGGGTCCTGGGGTTCACGGAGGACGCCGTGGCGACGTACGCGGCGGGCATGGCGTACGCCTCGTCCTGCGCGTGGATATACGCCGAGCGTGGCCGCGACGAGGACGCCAGGGCGATGCTCGACCGGGTGGCCGCCGACGACTTCGCCGGTTTGAGCTGGGACGCCAACTGGATCTCGGCGCTGGGCGAGCTGGCCGAGGCGACCGCGCTGCTCGGCGACCGCGAGCGCGCGGCCCTGCTGTACGACCGCCTGCTTCCCTACGCCGACCGGCGGCTCGTCGCGGCCCGCGCCGTGTACGACCAGTGCAGTGCCCACTACGCGCTCGCGCGCTACGCGACGACGCTCGGCCGCGACGACGAGGCGGTCGCGCACTTCGAGGCCGCGCTGGCGTCCGACATGGCGCTCGGCGCCCGCCCGGCGCTGATCCAGACCCGCGCCCGTTACGCCGAACTGCTCGCCGCCCGCGGTGAGGCCGAGCGAGCCGCCGAGCTGGCCACGGCGGCGGTCGCCGACGCCCGCGCGCTCGGCATCCCCGACGCCGTCCCGCCGGCCGCCGTCGCGCTCGCCGTGGGCCCGCGCGGCGTGATGACGTGATGCTCCAGGCGCACCGCCTCATGCTCCGCGACCGGCATCTGGTCTACCTCGACGCCGGCGGCGAAGGCACGCCTGTGCTCGCGCTCCACGGCCACTATGCGCGCGCCCGAACGTTCGACCGGCTCGGCGCGGCGCTCGCCCCGCGCCACCGGGTCGTCGCGCTCGAGCAGCGCGGGCACGGGCGGTCGAGCCCGGCGGAGGACTACGGCCGCGAGGGCTACCTCGCCGACGCGGCGCACGCGATCGAGGCGCTGCGGCTCGCGCCCGCGGTGGTGCTCGGCCACTCGCTCGGCGGCGTCAACGCCTACCAGCTCGCCGCGCGCCGGCCCGAGCTCGTCCGCGCGGTGATCGTCGAGGACGCGCCCGCGCTCGTCCCGCCTTCGGCCGACCCCGCGCCGTTCGCCGGCCTGCCGCGCCGCTTCACGTCGCTGCGGGCGCTGCGGGACGCGACCTGGGACGAGGACTTCCTGCTCGAGAGCATGTTCGAGGACGACGACGGCTGGGGCCTGCGCTTCGACGCCGACCGCCTCGACGAATCGCGCCGGCGCCTGACCGGCGACCACTGGGGCGACTGGCTGGCGAGCCACCAGCCGGCGCTGCTCCTGCGCGGCGCGCGGAGCGACTTCCTGTCGCGCGAGCACGCCCGCGAGATGGCGGCGCGGCGGCCGCACACCCGGCTCGTCGAGGTCCCGGGCGCCGGGCACGGCATCCACGACGACGACCCCGAGGGCTATGCCCTCGCGGTCGCGTCGTTTCTGGATGCGATCTAGCGGCTACTCGGCTTCGGGCGCCGGCGGCTCGACCGCCGGCTGGTCGAGTGCCCCGCCGTCGTCGACCGGCTCGTCGACGGTCTCGGCCTCGCCCTCCTTGCGCCCCCCGACGCCGACCGGGGTCGGCTTCTTCTCGGGCTTGACGATCGAGAGCGTGAGGTCCTGCTCGTCCTCCTCCGGCGCCTTGTCGACGAGCACCGTAGCGCCGTCCACGAGCTCCGCACGGAGCACGAAGTCGGCCAGCGGGTCCTCGATGTAGCGCTGGATCGCACGGCGCAGCGGCCGGGCGCCCATCGCCGGGTCCCAGCCCTTGTCGACCAGGAAGTCCTCGGCCGGCTCGGTGAGATCCAGCTGCAGCTCGCGCTCGGCGAGCTGGCCGCGGATGCGGCGGAGCAGCAGGTCCACGATCGACTTGATCTCCACCTTGGTGAGCTTGTGGAAGACGATGACCTCGTCGATGCGGTTGAGGAACTCGGGGCGGAAGACCTTCTTGAGCTCGCCCGTGACCCGGTTCTTCATGTCGTCGTAGGTCATGCCGTGCTCGTCGTCGCCGACCGTGAAGCCCAGCGGCGTGTTCCGTGCGATCTCGCTGGCCCCGATGTTCGAGGTCATGATCACGATCGCGTGCCGGAAGTCCACGGTGCGGCCCTGCGAGTCGGTGAGCCGGCCGTCCTCCAGGATCTGCAGGAGGATGTTGAAGACGTCAGGGTGCGCCTTCTCGATCTCGTCGAGCAGGAGCACGCTGTACGGCTTGCGGCGCACGGCCTCGGTGAGCTGGCCGCCTTCGTCGTAGCCGACGTAGCCGGGAGGCGAGCCGACGAGCCGGGACACGGCGTGCTTCTCCATGTACTCCGACATGTCGATGCGCACCATCGCGTCCTCGTCGCCGAACAGGAACTCGGCGAGCGTGCGGGCGAGCTCGGTCTTGCCGACGCCGGACGGGCCGAGGAACACGAACGAGCCGGTCGGCCGCTTCGGGTCCTTGAGCCCCGCGCGCGAGCGCCGGATCGCCTTCGAGACGACCTCGATCGCCTGGTGCTGGCCGATGACGCGCTTGTGGAGCTCCTCCTCCATGCGCATCAGCTTCTGGGTCTCGGCCTCGGTGAGCTTGAAGACCGGGATGCCCGTCCACATCGAGACGATGTCCGCGATCTCCTCCTCGCCGATCGATGGGCGCTCGCCGCCCTCGCCGGACTCCCAAGTGTCCTCGAGCTCGCGCTTCTTGTTGGTCAGGCGCCGCTCCGTGTCGCGCAGCTGCGCGGCCTTCTCGAACTCCTGGTTCTCGATCGCGGCCTCCTTGTCGCGCCGCGTCGTCTCGATCTCCTCCTCGAGCTCCCGGTACACGGGCGGGGAGGACATCGACTTGATGCGCATGCGCGAGGCGGCCTCGTCGATGAGGTCGATCGCCTTGTCGGGCAGGAAGCGGTCGGAGATGTAGCGGTCGGCCAGCTCGGCCGCCGCCTCGAGCGCCTCGTCGGTGATGTTGATCTTGTGGTGCGCCTCGTAGCGGTCCTTGAGCCCCTTGAGGATCTGGACCGTCTCCTCGATCGACGGCTGGTCGACCGTGATCTTCTGGAAGCGGCGCTCCAGCGCGCTGTCGCGCTCGAGGTACTTGCGGTACTCGTCGAGCGTCGTGGCGCCGACGGTCTGCAGCTCGCCGCGGGCGAGGGCCGGCTTGAGGATCGAGGCCGCGTCGATCGCGCCCTCGGCCGCGCCCGCGCCGACGAGGTTGTGCAGCTCGTCGATGAACAGGATGATGTCGCCGCGCTGGGTGATCTCCTTCATCACCTTCTTCAGGCGCTCCTCGAACTCGCCGCGGTACTTCGAGCCTGCGACCAGCGCAGCGAGGTCGAGCGTGTAGATCTGCTTGTTCTTGAGCAGCTCCGGCACGTCGCCGTTGGTGATGCGCTGGGCGAGGCCCTCGACCACCGCGGTCTTGCCCACGCCCGGCTCACCGACGAGCACGGGGTTGTTCTTGGTGCGGCGCGAGAGGATCTGCATGATCCGCTCGATCTCGGTCTCGCGCCCGACCACCGGGTCGAGCTTGCCGTCGGCCGCCAGCTTGGTCAGGTTGCGACCGAACTGGTCCAGCAGCTTCGAGGACTTCTTCTCGCCGGTGCCGGTGGTGCCGGCGCCTGCGCCCTGCTGCTGGCCGGAGCCGCCGGGCGGACGGCGCCCGCCGGGACCGGAGAGCATCCGGATGACCTCGTTGCGGATCTTCTCGGAGTCCGCGTCGAAGTCGAGCAGGATGCGGGCCGCGACGCCCACGTTCTCGCGCACCAGCCCGAGCAGGATGTGCTCGGTGCCGATGTAGTTATGCCCGAGGGCCAGCGCCTCGCGTAGCGACAGCTCCAGGACCTTCTTGGCCCTCGAGGTGAAGGGGATGTGCCCGGTGGGCGGGCTATCCCCCTGGCCGATGGTCTGCCG
>DATDKF010000279.1:0-6021 GCA_036520135.1 Solirubrobacteraceae bacterium | reverse complement strand
TGGCCCGATGAGGGTGATCGCGGGGCAGTGGGGCGGGCGGCGGCTGCAGGCGCCCGCGGGCGCCGCCACGCGCCCGACCTCCGACCGCGTGCGCGAGGCGCTGTTCTCGATCCTCGGCGAGCGCACCGAGGACGCCCGCGTCCTGGACCTGTTCGCTGGCTCCGGCGCGCTCGGCATCGAGGCCCTCTCGCGCGGCGCCACGGAGGCCACCTTCGTCGACAAGGCCGCCCCCGCGATCCGCGCGATCACGACCAACCTCGAGGCGCTCGGGGCGGACGCCACCGTGGTCCGCGCGGAGGCCCGCCGCTTCCTCGGCGGAGCATCGCGCAGCGGGCGTTCATATGATCTCGTCTTCCTCGATCCGCCATACCGGCTGGACGCCGCGCTCGCGCGCGCCCTGCCGGCGGCCGTGAAGGCCGTACTGGCACCGGGGGCGACGGTGGTCTCAGAGAGCGACCGCCGGGCGCCGCTGGAGATGATCGACCTCCCCATCGAAGACGAACGCCGGTACGGCGACACCCTCATCCGCATCCATGCCTCCTGATAACCGCATCGCCGTCTGTCCGGGCTCTTATGACCCGATCACGCACGGCCACGTCGACGTCATCACCCGCGCCGCGGCGTTGTTCGACGAGCTGATCGTCGCCGTCGTCAACGCCTCCGTGCGCAAGAGCAAGACGCTCTTCAGCGCCGAGGATCGCGTGGCCTTCATCGAGGAGGCGACCGCGACCCTGCCCAACGTGCGGGTCGAGACGTTCGACAAGCTGGTCGTCGACTTCGCCCGCGAGCAGGGGGCGATGGCGATCGTGAAGGGACTGCGCGCGATCTCGGATTTCGAGTACGAGCTGGAGATGAACCAGCTCAACCGCCAGCTCGCCTCCGACATCGAATCCGTCTACCTGATGGCGTCGCCGCAGTACAGTTTTCTCTCCTCGAGCGGAGTCAAGGAGATCGCGATCTTCGGTGGCGACGTCTCCGAGCTCGTGCCCGAGGGGGTTGCGCGACGCTTGCAGGAAGCGCTCGCGCGCTGACGAACTAGGGAGCGCCATGGACGTCCTGGTACTGATCGACAAGCTGGACGACCTCGTCCACAACGCCAAGCAGGTCCCGCTGACGGACCAGGTTCGCGTGGACAAGGAGGAGATCTACGACATCCTCGATCAGATGCGCGCCACGATCCCCGAGGAGATCAAGCAGGCGCGCTGGATCGTCAAGGAGCGCCAGGAGATGCTGGCCGAGGCCAAGCGCGAGGCCGAGCGCATCGTCAAGGAGGCGCGCGAGCGCCAGGCGCAGATGGTCTCCCAGCAGGAGGTCACCCGCAACGCGGAGCGCGCGGCGGAGGAGATCATCGAGGACGCTCGCGGCCGCGAGCGCGAGATCCGGCTCGGCGCGGAGGACTACGCCGACGAGATCCTGAACACCCTCGAGGTCAACCTCTCCAAGTTCATCGCCGCGGTTCAGCGCGGGCGCGAGCGGCTGCAGGGCCGCGACGAGCCCGCCGAAGTCGGCTGATGACCCTGCCGCCGCGGCGCGAGGCGTGGCGGGCGGCCCGCGCGTGAGCACGTTCGTGCTCGTCCACGGCGCATGGCACGGCGCCTGGTGCTGGGAACGCGTCGAGCCGCTGCTGGCCGACGCCGGCCATCGCGTGGTCACGCCGACGCTTGCGGGGCTCGGCGAGCGGGCCGGCGAGGCGTCGGCGGCCGTGAACCTCGACACCCACATCGCCGACATCGTGACCGCGGTCGAAGGCCGCTCCGACGTCGTTCTGGTCGCGCACAGCTACGCGGGCTTCCCCGCCCATGGCGCGGTCGAGCAGGTCGCGGTCCGGCGGCTCGTCCTGCTCGACGCGTTCATCCCGCGCGACGGCGAGGCCGCGGCCGACCACGTCGGCGAGCGGGGCGACCAGTACCGCGCGGCCGCGGCGGACGACCCCGGATGGCTGGCCCCGCCCCCGCCGGCGGCGGTGCTCGGCGTCCCGGAGGCCGACATCGCGTGGGTCCAGTCGCGGATGACGCCGCAGCCGGTGCAGACCTACCTGCAGCCGATCGCGCTGACCGGCGCGGCCGAGGCGCTCGACCGCCGCTACATCTCGTGCACGGCGCCTGCGCTCGCGTCGATCGACGAGTCAAAGCGCCGGGTCGCCGGCCTGCCGGTCACCGAGCTCGCCTGCGGCCACGACGCGATGATCGCCGCGCCGGACCAGCTCGCTACCGCGCTGCTGGGCTGACGAGGCCCGCCACGACCTGCTCGAACACCGGCACGATCGACGGATCGAACTGCGATCCGGCACAGCGCCGCAGCTCGGCGAGCGCCTCGTCGATCGTCCGTGGCGGCGAGTAGGGGCGGTCCGCGATCATTGCGTCGAAGGCGTCGCAGACCGCGATGATCCGCGCACCGAGCGGGATCTCCGCTCCGGCCAGGGCGTCGGGGTACCCGGTGCCGTCCCACGCCTCGTGAGAGGCGCGCACGAGCGTCGCCGCGCCTCCGAGCGCCGGCGCGGCACCGATGATCCGCTCCCCGATCAGCGTGTGGCGGCGCATGAAGGCCCACTCCTCGTCGTTCAGCGCCGCCGGCTTGCCGATGATCGCATCGGGGATGGCCACCTTCCCGATGTCGTGCAGGGCGGCGGCATGGCACACCTGGGTCAGCTCCTCACCATGGATGCCCATCCGCTCGGCGACCGCCGCAGCGAGCTCGGTGACGCCGTCCAGGTGGTCGCCGAGATCCGGATGGCGCTCCGTGAGCGCGCGCAGCAGCACGTCGCTGCTCTGGCGGTCGGCGCCGGCGCGTCCAGAGTGCTTCTGGGCGTACATCGCCTCGTCGGCCTTGCGCAGGGCCTCGGCCGAGCCGCCCACGCGCAGTGGCAGGACGACGGACCCGAACGCGGCTGAGACCGTGAATCCCTCGCCGGACTCCGACAGCGCCTGCTGCGCAGCCTGCTCCATCGCGTGCCCGCGCGGGGTGCGGGCCAGCACGCAGAACTCATCGCCCCCCGGCCGGTAGGCACGACCTCCGAACGGCGCGGCCGCGTGCGCGAGCGCGTGCCCGAGGCGGAGCAGCAGCGCATCGCCGGCCGGATGCCCGAACGTGTCGTTGTAGTTCTTGAACCCGTTGAGATCGAACAGCGTCAGCACCACGGGGTCGTCGACCTTCGCCGTGTTGACGGCGCGCTCGAGATCGGTCAGCAGCTTCCGGCGGTTGCCCAGCCCGGTCAGCGCATCGGTGTTGGCGTGGGCCTCCAGCTCACGGCGAGCCGCACGCAGCGAGACGCCCGCGAGGACGATGATGACCAGCGCGAGCGCGAGCATCGCGACGGCGGCGGGACTCGTGCGGGTGAGACCGGCCGGCGTTGCCGCCGATGCCACGAGGATCCAGTCATTCGCGTTGCCGGCGGTGGAACGGATCCGCCGGTACGCCACGGTGCGCCCGGCAACCTGCGTCACGCCGTGGCCGCCCGCGTTCTGCGCGAGCGCCACGAACCGCGCGTCGTCGGGCGCTCCCAGGCGCGCCCCGACGCGCTGCTGAAGGCCGCCGTCGATGACTACCCGCCCGGTGCGCCCGTCGACCACCCGGAGCTCTGCGCCGCGCGTCTCACCCATCGCGCGGCGGAAGCTCTCGACGGTGACCTCGAAGTGGACGATCGCGCGCTTGCTGCCCGCTCGCCGCGGAATCTGCGTGGCGTTCGCGACAACCCACTCCTTCGTGTCAGGCGACACGTAGGGGCTTGCCTGGTACGTCTGGCCGGGGCTGAGCGCGAAGGTCGGAGCGAAGAACGGGGCCTGTTCCTCCTGCGTGGAGAGGGCCCCGCGGGGAGCCACGGCGCCGCGCACGACGCGCGCGAGCTCCTCGCCGTCCGCATCGATGAAGCAGGCCTCGCCGATGCTGTCGGGGTACAGCGTCTCGAGGTAGCGGAGATGGTGCGTGACCTCGCCCAGGCTGCGGCTCTGCCGGCGCACCTTCGCCTCGCGCGTGCCAGGCTCGGCCAGCACATTCGCGAACGCCGGCGAGTTTGCCGTCAGCAGGACGATCGACCGCGCGCGTGCGAAGTAGCTGTCGAGCGCGCCGCCGTGCTCGTCGGTCTCCGCGACGAGCGCGCGCTCGAGCTGCGACAGCTCGCGGTCGTGATCGATCTTCGCCAGCCCGAGGGCCGTCGGGATCAGGATCACGCCGACGATGAGAGCGGCAAAGGACAGCGCGCGCATTTGCCGTGTCAATCGGCACATGGAGCCGGTCTTTGAGGGATTAGAAGCTCTGCCCGAACCCGCGGCGCCGCGCTCGGAACGCGGCGAACGCCCGCAGCACGCGTCGGTCCACGCGCGGACAGGTCATGACGCTGAGGTACGCGGTGGCCGCCACCGGCGCGGACATGCCGGTCTGGTTCTCGAACAGGAGCACCTTGTCCGTGTCCTCGCGCGTGAGCCGGTCGAGCGCGCTGACGTCCTCGCCTCCAAGCCCGGCCCGATACTGGAACAGGACCCGTCCGTGGAACATCGCGTGGATCGTGTCGGCGAGGTCCGGAGGCCGGCGGCCGGCATACGAGCCGTCCGCGACCCTTGCGCGCTCGACGAACTGGCCGGTGACCGGCGGGTTGGTGCGCATGCCGTCCCGGAACTCGTCCAGGCGACAGCCCGCGTCCCGTGCGATCTGCGCCAGCGTCGGCCCCGTCCGCGGCGGCGACGGCCGGTCACGGCCCACGGCGAGGCCGATCGGTCCGATCGGCAGCAGGATCGCCAGCGCGACGAGGATGGGCGCGGGCACGCGGCCGAGTTTCATCGGCCCGGGTGATCGACACCGGCCCGAGCGCGCTTGAGCGACGGCGGTTCAGTCGTCGTCGGCGGCGGGCGCGAGCAGCGCGTCGATCTGCCCGAGGTGCAGCCGAACCCGGCGGTCGAGCTCCTCGAGCACCGCGCGGGCGCCCTCGATGCCGTTGGCGGCGTGCGTGAGCTGCTGCTTGATGCGGCGCACGTCCTCCATCGCGCCGAGCGTGCGCTCGACCTCGGCCCGCAGCGCCGACGCGTCGAGCTCATCGGCGTCGCCGCGCGCCATCAGGACGCGGGCGCGGGCGAGCGAGTACGCGACCTCGAGGGACAGCCGCGAGCCCTCCTCGGGGTCGTAGACGACGAACAGCTTGTCGCCGTTGACCTCGCGCAGCGCCTGCGTGCGCGCTGGCAGCTGGTCCTCGGAGGGGACGACCCAGACGGCGTATGCGGCGTCGCGCTGCGCCATCGCCTCGTCGAGCTCGGCCAGCGCGCGCTTCTTCGGCACCTGCGCGTTCTTCGCCTCGAAGACGATCCGGCCGCGCGGCGGGCCGTTGCAGCCGTCGATGCCGACCAGCACGTCGCCCTTGCGGCCGCCGACACCCGGCAGGTCGCCGACCGCGTCGCAGTCGTCGCCCTGACCGGCGGCGATCGCGTCGACCGCGTCGAACACCGCTTCCTCGTACGGGCGGCCCTTGGCCGTCGAGCGGTCGTGCTCCGCGGCGACCTCGATCGCCTTGGCCTTCTCCGCCTGCAGCTTCTGCAGCTCGAGCTGCAGCTCGCCGATGCGGCCGTTCATCTCGCGCAGGTGGGCGTGCTGCTGGTCGGACGACTGGCGGATCGCCGCCACCGCCGCCCGCTGGAACGCGGCCAGCGGGTTCGACTCGTCGGCCGAGGAGAACTGCTTGAACAGCTTCTCGCGCGACTCGTTGAGCAGCTCGGCGACCGCGACGCGCACCTGGTGCTGGACCGCGGTGCTCGACTCGGCGCCGAAGTGCCGGGCGAGCACGCGCGTGACGTGCCCGCTGTCGGGCCCGAAGGCCTCCTCGAGGCGCGTGCGCAGCTCGGTCACCACCGCCTCGGAGGTCTGCCCGAGCCGCTGCTCGACCTCCTTCGACGCGTTCTCGAGGTCCTGCCGCAGGACCTCGACCGTCGCGCCGGCCTGCTCGCGGTCGAGTACCCGGGCGCCGATCTCGATCGCGTCGGTCACCACGCGCGCGGGATCCTCGCCGGCGTCCTGCCGCGCACGCACGACGTCGGCGGC
>DATDKF010000278.1:0-8504 GCA_036520135.1 Solirubrobacteraceae bacterium | reverse complement strand
GAGACCGACCAGACCATCCTCGTCTTCGACCTCGGCGGCGGCACGTTCGACGTGTCCGTGCTCGAGATCGGCGACGGCGTGTTCGAGGTCAAGGCCACCGCGGGCGACAACCACCTCGGCGGCGACAACTTCGACAAGGCGATCGTCGACTTCCTCGTCAGCGAGTTCAAGAAGGCCGAGGGCGTCGACCTCTCGCAGGACAAGATGGCCCTCCAGCGCCTCTACCAGGAGGCCGAGAAGGCCAAGACCGAGCTCTCCACCACGCAGGAGACGCAGATCAACCTGCCCTTCATCACGGCGGTGGACTCGGTGCCCAAGCACCTCAACCAGCGCCTCACGCGCTCCAAGCTCAACGAGCTGACCGCGGACCTCATCGACCGCGTGGTCGCGCCGACCAAGCAGGCGCTCGAGGACTCGGGCGTCGGCAAGGACGGCATCGCACACGTGGTGCTCGTGGGCGGCATGACCCGCATGCCGGCCGTTCAGGAGAAGGTCAAGGAGCTGACCGGCAAGGACCCGCACCGCGGCGTCAACCCGGACGAGGTCGTGGCCGTCGGCGCCGCCATCCAGGCCGGCGTCCTGGCCGGTGACGTCAAGGACGTCCTGCTCCTCGACGTGACCCCGCTGACGCTCGGCATCGAGACGAAGGGCGGCGTCATGACGAAGCTCATCGAGCGCAACACGACGATCCCGACGCGCAAGTCGGAGGTGTTCTCGACCGCCGAGGACAACCAGCCGAGCGTCGAGATCCACGTCCTGCAGGGCGAGCGCGAGATGGCCGCCTACAACAAGTCGCTGGGCAAGTTCCAGCTCACCGGCATCCCGCCGGCCCCGCGCGGGATCCCGCAGATCGAGGTGACGTTCAACATCGACGTCAACGGCATCGTCGAGGTGTCGGCCAAGGACCTCGGGACCGGCAAGGAGCAGAAGATCGAGATCAAGTCCGGCGCCGGCCTCTCCGACGACGAGATCAAGCGCATGGTGTCCGACGCCGAGTCGCACGCCGAGGAGGACAAGCGGGCGCGCGACCTCGCCGAGGCGCGCAACGCCGGCGAGTCCGCCGCCTACCAGGCGGAGCGCCAGGTCAAGGAGCTGGGCGAGAACATCGACGAGGCCTCCAAGACCGAGATCGAGACCGCGATCAAGGACGTCAACGAGGCGGTCAAGGGTGACGACGCGGACGACATCCGCGCCAAGACCGAGCGCCTGCAGACCGCGTTCCACCGGGTCTCCGAGGCCATGTACGAGCGCGCGCAGGCCGCCGCCCAGCAGGAGGAGGCCGCGTCCTCGACCAACGGCGCGTCGTCCGACGGCGCCGGCGAGGAGGAGGTCGTCGACGCCGAGGTCGTCGACGAGCAGAAGTAGTCATGGCGACCGAGGAGACCAAGACCGAGGAGTTCACCGCTGCCGCGCCGCCCCATCCCGGGGCGGCCGGCACGGGCGAGACCTCGTTCGGTGACGCCGAGGCGCCGGCGGCGGCCGAGCCGGCCGCCGCCCTCGAGGCGGCAGAGGACGAGCGCGACAAGTACCTCGCGCTCGCCCAGCGCACGCAGGCGGACTTCGAGAACTACCGCAAGCGGATGGCGCGCGAGAACGCCGCCGCGGTCGACCGCGGCGTCGCCAAGGTGGCCAAGGAGCTGCTCCCGGCGCTCGACCACCTCGAGCACGCGCTCAAGGCGGCGGCCGGCCACGACGACGTCGTCAAGGGCTTCGAGATGGTCGCCGGCGAGATCGTCACCGCGCTCGGCCGCGCGGGGATCGAGGCGTTCTCGCCGCTCGGCGAGCCATTCGACCCCAACGAGCACGAGGCGATGGCCGCGCAGCCGGCGGAGGACGCCGAGTCGGGCACCGTGATCGAGGTCTACCAGCAGGGCTACCGCCTCAACGGCGCCGTGCTGCGTCCGGCCCGGGTCGTGGTGGCGGGGTAGGGGGCCGGCGTTGGCTCGCTCCGACTTCTACAACGTCCTGGGGGTCGACAAGAAGGCCTCGCAGGAGCAGATCGACAGCGCGTACCGCAAGCTCGCGCGCCGCTATCACCCGGACACGAACCAGGAGGCCGGGGCCGAGGAGCGCTTCAAGGAGATCTCCGAGGCCTACGACGTCCTTGGCGATCCCGAGAAGCGCAAGAAGTACGACCGCGGCCAGTCGGTGTTCGGCGGCGGGAGCCCGTTCGGCGGCGGTGGCGCGGGTTCCGCCGGCGGCGACTTCGGCTCGTTCTCGGACATCCTGTCAAACATCTTCAACACCACCGCGGGCCGCGGCGGGGCGCGCACGCGGCCGGCCGCCGAGCGCGGGCGGGACCTGGAGACCACGGTCTCGCTGTCGTTCGAGCAGGCGGTCGAGGGCGCGCAGGTGCCGGTCGCGGTGTCCACGCACGCCGCGTGCACCACGTGCCGCGGCACGGGCGCGCGGCCGGGAACCGCGCCGATCGTCTGCCCCGTCTGTCAGGGTCGCGGCGTGGAGTCCCAGGGCCAGGGCGTGTTCTCGATCACGCGGCCGTGCTCGCGCTGCGGTGGCTCCGGCACCGTGATCGAGGATCCGTGCCCGACGTGCGGCGGCCAGGGGCGGCTGCGCGAGCTCAAGAAGTACCGCGTGAACATCCCGGCCGGCGTCAAGGACGGCTCACGGATCCGCCTGCCCGGCAAGGGCGAGGCGGGCCTCCGCGGCGGCCCGCCGGGCGACCTCTACGTCGTCTGCCGCGTCAGCGAGTCGCCGGTGTTCCGGCGCAAGGGCGACAACTTCGAGGTCGAGGTCCCGATCACGATCACCGAGGCGCTGCGCGGAGCGGACGTCGAGGTGCCGACGCTGCACGCGACCAAGAAGCTTCGCGTGCCCGGCGGCACGAAGCACGGGACGATCCAGCGGCTGCGCGGCGAGGGCCCGCCCACGCTCGCCGGCGGCAAGCGCGGCGACATCCACTATCGCTTCGTGATCGACGTCCCGCGCGAGCTGACCGACGACCAGCGCCAGGCGGTCGAGGCGCTGTCGCAGACGCTGAACGGCAACCCGCGCGAGTCGCTGCTGAAACTGGCCCACCCGCCCGCCGGACGGTCCTGATGGCGTCCCGTCGCACCCGCATCACCGCCCGGGTCGCGAACGACCGCGGCGTGTTCATGATCTCGGTCGCGGCCGAGCTCGCCGACATGCATCCGCAGACGCTGCGGATGTACGAGGCGCGCGGGCTGATCGAGCCCAAGCGCTCGCCGAAGGGCACGCGGCTGTACTCGCAGGACGACGTCGACCGCCTGCGCCGGATCCAAGAGATGACGACCGAGCTCGGCATGAACCTGGCGGGCGTCGAGCGCGTGTTCGAGCTGGAGGCCAAGCTGTCCCGGCTGCAGGGCAAGGTCGAAGCGCTCGAGCGCCGCGCCGCGTCCCTGCAGGAGGAGATCGCGAGGCTGGAGGAGGTCCGCCGCTCGGTCCGCGCGGAGATCGTGCGCTACGAGGCGCCCGGCACCGCGCTCATCCCGATCCGACACGTGCGCCGGCGGAGCTGACCGCCGGTGAGACACGGGGTCAGACCCCGTGTTTCACCGGGGGAACGCTCAGTCCTCGCCGCCGTGACCGGAGTTGCCGCCTCCGCCGTGCCCGCTGCCCGAGGAGTCCGAGCCGGGGCCGCTGTTGTCGTCGCCTCCGCCGTGGTCGTCGCCCACATCATGGCCGGGGCCGTCGTGACCGTGGTCGTCGCCGACGTCGTGGTTGGGGCCGTCGTCGGCGCCGTGGCCGTGGCGGCCGTGGCCGGTGCCGGGCGCGTCGCCCGGGCCCTGGTCGGCGGTACCGTCGTCGTCGTCCGCGGTGCCCGGCGCGTCGCCGGGGCCTTGGTCGGCGGTGCCGTCGTCATCGACCGCGCCGGCGGTGCCGGGCGCGTCGCCGGGACCCTGGTCGGCGGTGCCGTCGTCGTCGGTCGAGGCGATGCGGTGGACGGTGCGGCGCACGACCTCGGTGCGGACCTGGGCCGGCGGGTCGGTCTCGGCCGATGGGGCGGGCGCGGTGGTGGTGCTGGGGCCGCCGCCGGAGGCGAGTGCCACGGCGGCGAGCACGCCGAGCGCGGCGATGGTGGCCGCGGCGGCGATCGTGTTCCGGGTGAATCGCATGCCGTCCAGCCTCGCCACCGACCGCCCAAGCGCGCGGCAACCCTGGGTTAAACCTTGGGAAAGCCCGCGCACACGCGGCTAGATTCCGTCGGCGTGAAACCGCGTGTGCTGTTCGTGGAGGACGAGCCGAGCATCTACGAGCCGTTCTCGAAGGCGCTCGCCCGCGAGGGCTTCGAGCCGGTCGTGGCCCGCACCGCGGCCAAGGCGCTCGAGCTCGCCGAGGACGGCGACTTCGCGATCGTCCTGCTCGACCTCACGCTCCCCGACGGCGACGGCCGCGACGTGTGCCTGGCGCTACGCCGCACGTCATCGGTCCCGATCCTCATGCTCACAGCGCGCGGCACCGAGGCCGACCGGATCGTCGGCCTCGAGCTGGGCGCCGACGACTACGTCGTCAAGCCGTTCAGCGGCGGCGAGGTGATCGCCCGCATCCGCGCGATCCTGCGGCGCGCGAAGGCGCCCGAGGAGGCACCGCCACCAGGCCCGGTCACCGTCGGCGAGCTCGAGGTCGACATCGCGAGCCGCCGCGCCCATCTCGGCGCGGACGAGCTGCAGCTCTCGCGCAAGGAGTTCGACCTACTCGCCGAGCTGATCCGCCACGCGGGGCGCGTCGTCACGCGCGAGCAGCTGATGGACCGCGTCTGGGACGAGAACTGGTTCGGCTCGACCAAGACGCTCGACGTGCATGTCCGCTGGCTGCGCCAGAAGCTCGGCGACGACCCCGCCGAACCCCGCTACCTGCACACCGTCCGCGGCGTCGGCTTCCGCTTCACCGCCCCGGAGGAGTTCTCGTAACCCTCCGGCTCCGCCTTCTGCTGGCGCTCGCCTACGTGCTGGTGCTGGCGATCGTCGCCCTCGAGGTGCCGCTGATCATCAGCCTGCGCGACCGCGTCGACAACGAGGTCCGCTCACAGGCGCGCACCCAGGCCGCCTTCCTGGCCGCGGCGGTCGACCTCACCGATCAGGAGGAGCTCCGCCGCGTCACCACCGAGCTCGCGCGGCGCGTGCGCGGGCGCGTGATCGTCGTCGGCGCGAGCGGCCGCCTGCGGGCCGACTCGGCCGGCACCGAGCGTGTCGGCGCCGACTACTCGACGCGGCCGGAGATCGCCTCGGCCCTGCGCGCACGGCCGTTCCAGGAGCGGCGCCACAGCGACACGCTCGGCCGGGACATCCTCGCCACGGCCGTGCCGGTGCGCTCGGGTCTGGACGTCGTCGGCGCGGTCCGTGTGACGCAGGGCGTCGACGCCGTCGGCCGCGCCACCCGGCGGGCCACGCTGGGCCTGATCGCGATCGGCCTGCTCGTGCTCGTGCTGGGCCTCGGCGCGGGCGCGGTGATCGCACGCCAGGTCGCCGGCCCGGTCGATCGGCTCGACCGCGCGGTCCGGCGGGTCGCCGAGGGCGACCTGTCGGCGCGCGCGAAGGTCGAGGGCAGCGCCGAGCAGCAGCGGCTCGCGCGCACGTTCAACGACATGACGGCGCGGCTCGAGCGGCTGGTGGCCAGCCAGCGCGAGTTCATCGCCGACGCCTCACACCAGCTGCGTACGCCGCTGTCCGGCCTGCGCCTGCGGCTCGAGGAGGCGCGCGCGTCGACCCGCGACGCCGACGCCCACGAGGAGATCGACGCCGGGCTCGGCGAGCTCGATCGCCTGTCGGCGATCATCTCCGAGCTGCTCGTGCTCTCCCAGGCCGGCGAGGTCGACGCGCCGCCCGAGCACGTCGACCTCGAGGACGCCGCGGGCCGCGCCGCCGCGCGCTGGGACGGTGCCGGAGGCGGGCGCGTGCTCGCGGCAGGCACGGCGGCGGACGGCTTCTGTCCGCGCGCCGACCTCGACCGCGCGCTCGACGCGCTGGTCGAGAACGCGCTCCACTACGGCAACGGCGCGGTCGAGGTGCGCTCCGCGCCCGGGGCGCTGGAGGTGCTCGACCGCGGCCCGGGCCTCGCGCCCGACCAGCTGACGGCGGTGTTCGAGCGCTTCCACCGCGGCCACGCCGGCCGCGCCGGCCCGGCTGGCACCGGGCTCGGGCTGCCGATCGCGCGCGAGTTGGCGCGCCGCTGGGGCGGGGAGGTCACGCTCGCCAACCGCGACGGCGGCGGCGCTCGCGCGGTCGTCACCGTGCCGCCCTTTCCCAGCGCTTAACCACGGCCTGGATACGGTGGTCGCATGCGCCGCACCGCCCTCTGGATCCTCGCCGCCGTGGCGGGCGTGCTGCTCGTCGCGGGCGTGACGGCGGCGGCCTCCACGCTGTCGACGCAGACCGTCGGCCTGTCGTCGGAGCCGCTCACCGCCGGCGACGACCTCGCGCCGCAGGAGACGGCCACGCCGACCGCGACGCCGACGGCCCGCCAGGCGGACGACCGGCGCAAGCAGCGCAAGGACGACCAGACCTCGTCCGCCGGATCCGGCGCCGGCTCAGGCTCGTCGTCCGGCGGCTCCGGCTCGTCGTCCGGCAGCAGCGGCGGGAGCGACGACGATCACGGCGGCTCGGACTCGTCGGGCTCGAGCTCGTCCGGCTCCAACTCCTCGGGCTCGAACTCCGGGTCGTCCGGGAGCTCGGGCTCGTCCGGCTCCTCCGGCTCGTCGGGCGGCGGCGGCGACGACCACGGCGGCCACGGCAGCGACGACGACTGACCGGTGGAGCCGAGGCCGGGCCTGGCGTACCATTGACGCCAGGACCCCACGATGCTCGTCGACGCACGCTGGCCGCCCCCCGAGCCGGAGCCCGATGGCCCGTCGTTCCCCTGGGCCACCGTCCGCTGGCCTGCGCTCACGGTGATCCTGCTCGCCGCGGTGCACCTGGCGCCGCCGCTGATCGCGTACGTGTGCCTGATCGGCGCGCTGTACTGCGCGATCGAGTCGTTCGCGCTTCTGATCCCCCACGGGGACGGATTGCGCCAGCACAAGCAGTGAAGCGCGCTAAGATCTTAGTCTCCCCGACTAAGATCTGAGAACGATGCAACTGGACCGCTTCACCATCAAGTCCCAGGAGGCGCTGCAGGCGGCGATCCGGCTTGCCGCCGACCGCCGCAGCACAGAGACCGCACCGCCGCACCTGCTACTCGCCCTGCTCGACCAGGAGGGCGGCATCGTCGTGCCCGTCCTGCGCAAGGTCGGCGCGGACCCCGCCGCGATCCGCAGCGAGACGGGCGGGGCGATCGACCGCCTGCCGACGATCACCGCCGGCGCCCGCGAGCCGAGCACCTCGCGCGAGCTGCTCGACGTCCTGCGCGCAGCCGAGCGCGAGGCCGGCAAGCTGCAGGACGAGTACATCTCCACCGAGCACCTGCTGCTCGCGCTGTCGGAGGCCGTCGAAGGGCTCCCGCCGCACGACGAGATCGCCGAGGCGGTCAAGCAGGTCCGCGGCCCGCATCGCGTCACCGACCAGAGCCCCGAGGAGAAGTACCAGGCGCTGCAGCGCTTCGGTCGTGATCTCACCGCCGAGGCCGAGGAGGGCAAGCTCGACCCGGTGATCGGTCGCGACGACGAGATCCGTCGCGTCATCCAGGTCCTCTCCCGCCGCACCAAGAACAATCCTGTCCTGATCGGCGAGCCCGGCGTCGGCAAGACCGCGATCGTCGAGGGCCTCGCCCAGCGGATCGTCTCCGGCGACGTGCCGGAGTCGCTGCGCGACCGCCGCGTGATCGCGCTCGACATCGGCGCCTTGCTTGCCGGGTCCAAGTACCGCGGCGAGTTCGAGGAGCGCCTGAAGGCCGTCCTCAAGGAGATCCAGGAGGGCGAGGGCTCGGTCATCCTGTTCATGGACGAGCTGCACACGATCGTCGGCGCCGGCGCCGCCGAGGGCGCCGTCGACGCCGCCAACCTGCTCAAGCCGATGCTCGCCCGCGGCGAGCTGCGCGCGGTCGGCGCCACCACGCTCGACGAGTACAAGAAGCACGTCGAGAAGGACGCCGCGCTCGAGCGCCGCTTCCAGCCGATCTACGTCGGCGAGCCGTCCGTGGAGGACACGATCGCGATCCTGCGCGGGCTCAAGGAGCGCTACGAGGCGCACCACCACGTCCGCATCACCGACGCGGCGCTGATCGCCGCGGCGATGCTCTCGCACCGCTACATCGCGGACCGCTTCCTGCCCGACAAGGCGATCGACCTCGTCGACGAGGCCGCGTCGCGGATCTCGATCGAGCTGTCCTCCGTTCCGACCGAGATCGACGAGGTCGAGCGGCGGATCAAGCAGCTCGAGATCGAGCAGGTCGCCGTCGCCAAGGACGACACGGCCGCCGACCGCCGCAGCGAGATCGTCGCGGACCGACTTGGCCTCGGCCAGCTCCCGCTCGACCGGCTCGCGCCGAGCCGGGCTTTCCTTGCCCATCGCGGCCAGCTCGATCTCGAGCTGGCGCACGCGGCGCTCGGCCTCGTCGAGCTCGAGCGGAGAGGAGTCGATCTCCATGCGCAG
>DATDKF010000277.1:0-3507 GCA_036520135.1 Solirubrobacteraceae bacterium | reverse complement strand
GGCGGCCTCGCGGCGGGCGCTCTCGGCGGCGGCCTCCGCCTCGCGGCGGGCGCGGCGCGCGGCCTCGGCGGCGGCGTCGGCGTCGCGGCGGGCCGCGCTCGCGGCCTCGGCGGCCTCGGTCAGTCCGACCAGCTCGGCGGCGATCGCCGCGCGGCGCTCCTGCAGTTCGGCGAGCTCGCGGTCGAGCCGCTCGCGGCGGTCCTCGGCGAGCTGGGCGAGCTCGGCCTCGAGCGCGGCGATCCGCTCGGCCGCGCCTTCGTCGCCGGTGTCGGCGGCGCGTTCGGCCTCCAGCGACGAGAGCAGCGCGCGCCGCCGCCCCGCGCGGTCGGCGAGCATCGCCGCCGCCTGACGCGCGGCCTCCTCGCGGTGCGCGATCCGCTCGCGCGAGGAGCGCGCGGCGTAGTAGCGGTTCGAGAGCGCCTCGCGCTCGCTGCCGCGCGCGGCGAGCGCGGTCTCGGCCTGCTCCCGCCGCGCGGCGACCGCCTGCAGCTCGGCCTCGGTCTCGGCCGCCGCGGCGCGCGCCGCCGCCACCGCGGCCTCGGCCTCGCGCAGCGCCGCGCCCGCCGCCCGCACGTCCTCGCGTGCGAGCGTCCACAGCGCCTCGTCGGTCTGGCGCTCGAGCCGCTCGTGCAGCTCCGCCGCCTCGGCCTGCCGCTTGAGCGGCCGCAGGCGCGTGCGCGCCTCGCGCTCGACGTCGAGCGCGCGGTCGAGGTTGTCCTGCGTCCGGGCGAGCTTGAGCTGCGCGCGCCGGCGGCGCTTGCGGTGCTTGCCGAGCCCGGCCGCCTCCTCGATCAGCATCCGCCGGTCGCGCGGCTTGGAGGTCACGATCGCCTCGACCCGCCCCTGCGAGACGATCGAGTGCATCTCCTTCCCGAGGCCTGTGTCGGACAGCAGCTCCAGCACGTCGGTGAGCCGGCAGCGCGCGCCGTTGACGCGGTACTCGCCCTCCCCCGCCCGGTTCAACCGCCGCAGGATCGAGATCTCGCCCGCCGGCAGCTCGACCGCGCCGGACGCGTTGTCGAGCACCACCTCGACCTCCGCCTCCGAGCGCGCCTGCACGCCGTGCGCGCCCGCGAAGATCACGTCCTGCATCGACTGCCCGCGGACCGCCAGCGGCGACTGCTCGCCCATCGCCCACAGCACCGCGTCGGTGATGTTGGACTTGCCGGAGCCGTTCGGCCCGACGACGACCGACACTCCCGGTGAGAAGTCCAGCCGCGTGCGGTCGGGGAACGACTTGAAGCCCTTCAGCGTGATCGAGCGCAGGTGCACTAGTGGATCCGTCCGGAAATTCGGCGGGTCGCCTGGCGGAGGCCCGGTCGTGTCTGCCGGTGCAGGGTATCCGCGAGCATGCTGGTGGCACGTGACCGGATGTCGGGTGCCGGCAGACGCGGGCGGGGCCCGCCAGAACCCGTCGAATTTGCGGACGGGTCCACTAGCTCAGCTCCCCAGGCCGTCCAATGCGGTTTCGGCGGCCGCCTGCTCGGCGTCCTTCTTCGAGCGCCCGGCGCCGCGCGCCAGCTCCTCGCCCTTCACCACCGCGGCCACCTCGAAGCGCCGCTCGTGCGGCGGCCCCTCCTCCGCGGTCACCTCGTAGGTGACGACCGAGCCGCGGCGCGCCAGCCGCTCCTGCAGCGCCGACTTGAAGTCCGCCGGCCGCTCCAGCGCCAGCTCGATCTCCGGCGAGAACGCCTCGACCACCGCGTCGGCCGTCGCCTCGTAGCCGAACTCCAGGTAGCAGGCGCCGATCACCGCCTCGATCACCGACGCGAGCACGCGCTCGGTCTGCGCCAGCGCCTCGGTCGCCGGGCCGGCGACGTCCAGCGGCGCGGCCGCTCGCAGGCGCTCCGGGATCCCCAGCCGCTCTGCGACCGCCCGGCATGAGCGGCCGGAGACCGCCTGCGCGCGGACCTTGGTCAGCCGCCCGGCCCCGTAGCTCTCCAGCCGCGGGTACAGGTGCGTGGTCACGGCGAGGCCGAGCACCGAGTCGCCCAGGAACGCCAGCCGCTCGTAGGCGTCCCCGCGCTGGTCCACCCACGAAGCGTGCGTGACCGCGCGCCGGGCGAGCTCGTCCGGCAGCCGCTCCAGCAGGTCGTGAAGCTTTCGCAGCGGTCAGGGTCCCGGCTCGCGTTCGACGGCGCCGCCCGCGGGCGCGGACGGGAGGTGCGCGAGCACGAAGTCCACCGCGGCGCCGACCGTCTGGATCTTCGCCGCCTCCTCGTCGGACATCTTGACCCCGTAGGTGTCCTCGAGCTCCTGCACGAGGGTGTAGAGGTCGAGCGAGTCCGCGTTGAGGTCGTTGCGGAAGTGCGTGGCCTCGGTGATGCGGGCCGGGTCGAGCTGCAGCTCGTCGGCCAGATGCTCGCGGATCAGTTCGAGAACTTCGTCTCGCGTCATGACTGGTCGGGCACCGTAGCGGCCGGTTCGGACACCCTCAACGCCCCCGCTCCCGCAAGGCGATCGTGGGTCCGGCCGGCCACGTCGAGCCGCACGCCGCGCGCCGCCACGTCGATCGCCCGCGCGAAGCCGCGCGCGCCGAACGACCCGTGCGGCACGACGCAGAGCCTGCGCAGCCCGAGCAGCACCGCGCCGCCCTGCTCCTCCGGGTCGATCTCGTCGCGCAGGCCGCGCAGCGCGGGCCGCAGCAACATGCCGCCGAGCTTCGCGCGCGCCGACGACATCGCCGCCCCGCGGACCGCGCCCAGCAGCGCCGCCGACGTCCCCTCCATCACTTTCAGCGCGACGTTGCCGGTGAACCCGTCGGCGACGATGACGTCAGCCGCGCCGGTGGCGATCGCGAAGCCCTCGACGTTGCCGACGAAGTTCAGCTCACCGGGGTTCGCTCGCAGGGTGGCGTGCGCGGCCACGATCTCCTCGACGCCCTTCGAGGCCTCCTCGCCGTTGGAGAGCAGCGCCACGCGCGGCCGCTCGACGCCCATCACGACCTCCATGAACGCCGCGCCCATGTGCGCGAACTGGACGAGGTGCTCGGGCCGCACCTCGACGTTGGCGCCCGCGTCGAGCAGCAGGAACGGCGCCTTGGGGACCGGGACGACGATCGCCAGCGCCGGCCGGTGCACGCCGGGCGCGCGCTTGAAACGGAACAGCGCGGCGGCGAGCGCGGCGCCGGTCGAACCGCCCGACACGAGCGCGTCGGCGCGGCCCTCGGCCACGGCCTCCGTAGCCCGCACGATCGACGACTCGGGGTGCGCGCGCACGGCGCGCGCGGGGTCGGGCTCCTTGGCGATCGAGACCGGCGCGTCGGCGATCTCCACACCCGCGCCCGCGTCACCCAGCTCCGCGGCCGGGCCGAACAGCAGCACGCGGGTGCCGGCGGCAGCGGCCAGCGCGGCGCCCTTCGCGACCTCCGCTGGACCCAGGTCGGCGCCGTTCGCGTCGACCGCCACGGTGACCGGGGCGGTCATGCCCGAGGACTAGTGGTCGTGGCCGGAAGTTCGGCGCATAACCCGGTGGAGTCCGGGTCGTGTCTGCCGGTCCACGGCATCC
>DATDKF010000276.1:0-3960 GCA_036520135.1 Solirubrobacteraceae bacterium | reverse complement strand
TGGCTGTTCATCCTCTCGCCCGTCCTCGGCCTGATCGACGACGACCTCCCGAACTACACGACACTGCCCGCGGCGGGGGTCGCCGGCGGCGGCTCGGGCGACGGCGACTCGCTCTCGTACGGCACCGCGGTGATCGTGCTGGTCGCCTGGGCCGTCGTGTTCTTCGCGGCCGGGCTGCTGCTCGAGCGCCGGCGCGACGTCGACTAGCCCCACTAGGGCTCCGGCCCCGCGCGTTGAGTTGCCTGCGTCGACATCCAGGGCTTCGGCCCGCGTCGACGACGTGAACGCGTGGGCCCAGCGCACCGGCAAGGCGATCCCGGCCGGCAGCGGCCCGCCGCAGCCCGGCGATCTGATCGTCTGGGACGAGCACATCGGCATCGTCGAGTCGGTCGGCGCCGACGGCTCGATCAGCACGATTGAGGGCAACTCGTCCGACAAGGTGAGCCGCCGCACCTACGGGAGCGACGGCGGCGGCGCGCTCGGCTACGTCCGGCTCGGCTGAGCAAATCGGGGCTCCGCGTACGGCAGGTGGGTGCTGCCGCGCGCGAGGATGTGTCGCTCGTTCGCCAGCTCGCCCGGCTCCAGCGGCTCGTCGTCCCACGGCACGGCCGAGCGCGCGTTGCAGTAGTGCGCGACGAACGCGCGCCGGGAGCGCGTCGCGCTGCAGTTGGCATGCGAGCGGTGCAGCACGTGGCCGCCGAAAAACACGACGTCGCCGGGCTCCAGCACGGCCGGCACCTCGCGGCCAGCGTAGCGCGCGGCCACCGGCGTGAGCCCGTTGCGCGCCTCGTCGGGATCGTCGGCGCCCGCGATCGCGAACATGTCGGCCAGGTGGGTGTCGCCGCCGTGGCCCCGGCTCTCGTCGGCGTCCGGGTAGACCGGCTCGTTCTGGCTGCCCGCGGTGATCCACACGCAGCCGTTCTCGGTGTCGGCGCGGTCGAGCGCGACCCAGGCGCCGATCAGCGTGTCGGGCTCGGTGATGATGTGGAACGAGTCCTGGTGGTTGCCCTGGCCCGGGCTCCCCGGGCCCTTGACGAACAGCATCGTCTGCAGCGCGAGGACGTCGGGCCCGACGAGGCCGGCCACAACGTCGACGATCGCCGGGTGCAGCAGGAAGCGCTCGTGGATCTCCAGGCGCCGGTGCAGCATGTGCACGCGCAGCAGCTCCGGATCGCCCGCGACCAGCTCGTCCACGTGGCCGAGCAGCTCGGCGACCTCGCCGGGATCGAGCAGGCCGCGGACGATCAGGTAGCCGTGCTCGCGGAAGTGGACGTACTGGTTGACGGTGACCGAGGTGATCATGGCTGTCGACGCTACGCCTGGACCGGCGCGGGATCCATGGCCACAATGCGCGTGTTGTTGTCTGAGATTGATCCGGCGCAGGTCAGCGTGGGTGAGGTCGTCTACCCGCCCGGCGGTCGTCTCGGGCCGCGCTGGCAGCGCGACCTGCAGCTCGTGCTCGTGCACGCCGGCAGCGCCCGGATCACCGTCGACGACGGCCCGCCGGCCACGCACGGGCCTGGCAGCGTGCGGCTGCTGCTGCCCGGCCACCGCGAGCAGTTCGCGTTCGCCGTCGACGAGCCCACGCGCCACTCGTGGATCCAGGCCCGCGTCGCACCGCCGGTCCGCTTCGCCGCCCTGCCGGTCGCGCTCGCGGCCTCGATGGCGCTGACCGAGCTGGTGCGCGAGGCGGTCGCGGTCGCGCGCACGCCGCTCTCCACCGCGCCCGAGCTGCTGGCCGCGCTCGCCGCCGCCGCGCTGTGGCGCTACGCCGGCGAGGCGGAGGCGCGCACGGCCACGACCGCGGGGGCGGTCGACCGCGCGCGCGGCTTCCTCCACGCCCACCTCGCCGACCCTGAGGTCGACCTCGCGCGGGCCGCCGCCGCCGCCCACGTCACACCCGCGCACCTCGTCCGCCGCTTTCGCGCGGAGCTCGGCACGACGCCGATGGCCTATCTGTGGCAGCGCCGCGTCGCGATGGGGATCGACCTGCTGACCCACACCGGCCTGCCGGTCGGCGACATCGCCGCGCGCGCCGGCTTCAGGTCCGTCTACCACCTCTCGCGCCGCGTCAAGGAGCACACCGGCCTCGCGCCGACGCAGTTACGCAGCGCCCTCTGGCAGCCTAAAGCGCCACAACGCAATTGACGACCTCACGTCCCGATCATCGGCCACCGTTCGCGGGCCTTGAAGCGGGGTACGCTGCAGCCATGCCGGATCCCAAAACCGAGGAGCTGCGGATCGAGCAGATCCAGCGCGAGCGCAGCGAGCGCGAGCAGGCGGGCGATGCGGTCGAGCCGGCTGAGGAGAAGACGCACGAGCGCCGGGCCGACCGCGCGGCGTACCTGAAGTCCAAGCTCGACGAGCGGGCCAAGTCGGAGGACGAGCAGCGATGAGCGAGCACGAGGAGCGGGCAGACGCGCTTGAGCGCGAGGTCGAGGACATGGAGGAGCGCGCCGAGCGCCTCGAGGACGACATCGACGACGCCCGCGAGGACTGGAAGCGCAAGAAGCAGGACCCGAGCGTGCCGGGCGCCCCCACCGACGGCGACGGCGACGAGGACTGATCAGCTCGCGAGCGCGACGCCGCGCGCGGGCACCGCGACCTGGCCGGCCCGGTCGGTGACCGTGCCGATCCGGCGCGTGCCGGGGTGATGGGCGGCGAGCAGCGCCGCCGCCTCGTCCGCGGCGCTCTCCGGCACGACCGCGCAGAAGCCGCAGCCCATGTTGAAGACCTCCCACATCTCGGCGTCGGCGACGCCGCCGAAGTCGCGCACGAGGTCGAACACCGGCGGCACGGCCAGCGGGTCGGTCACCTCGAAGCCGACCTCGCCGCTCAGCCGCGTGAGGTTCAATAGCCCGCCGCCGGTGATGTGCGCGAGCCCGTGCACGGGCAGGCCCGAGCGCAGCAGCTCGAGCGCGGCGCGCACGTAGATCACGGTCGGCTCGAGCATCGCGTCCGCGATCGTCTCGCCGCCGAGCGGCGCGGGCCGATCGTCGAGCGCGAGGCCGGACAGCGCGCGGCGGGCGAGCGAGTAGCCGTTGGAGTGCAGGCCCGAAGATGGCAGGCCGACCAGCGCGTCGCCGGGCGCGCAGGCGGCGCCGGTGACGATCGCGTCGAGCGCGACGGTGCCGAAGCACGCCGCGGTCAGGTCGAACCCGTGCGGGGAGGGATGGCCGCGGATCAGCTCCGGCAGGACGGCCACCTCGCCGCCGGGGATCTCCACGCCCGCCAGCTCCGCGCCGCGCTTGAGGCCGACCGCGATCGCTCGCATGGCCTCCTCGTCGGCCTGCTCGACCGCGAGGTAGTCGAGCAGCGCGATCGGCTCGGCGCCGACGCACACGACGTCGTTGACGTTCATCGCGACGCAGTCGATGCCGACGGTGTCCAGCCGCCCGGTCGCCTCCGCGACCAGCAGCTTGGAGCCGACTCCGTCGGTCCCGACCGCGATGCCCAGGTTCGGCGCCACCTCGAGCACGGCCGCGAAGTGGCCGGGCAGCGGCACCGCGCGCGACGAGCGGCCCGTCTCGATCGTGCGCAGCACGCCGACCAGCGCGGCCACGCCGCGGTCGGCGGCGGAGGTGTCGACCCCCGAGGCGGCGTACGCGTCGGTCATCGGCTCCGATCCTGCCAGACCACCATGACGATCAGCGCCGCCGCCGGCCATCGGCGACGAGGATCGCGGCCGCGAGCGCGGCGCGGTACGCGGCCCACGCCGCGAGCGGGGTCGCCGCGCGCTCGAGGCGCAGGGCGGCGGCAGTCGAGAGCGCGGCGGCCGCGGCGCCGGTCCCGAGCGCGGCCAGCGCGCGCCGGTCGGGACGGCGGGCGATCAGGCGCGCGCCCTTGAGGACCGTCGCGCCCGCGAGCACCGGAAGTGCGACCTCGCGCGAGAGCGCCGCGGCGTCGGTCCGCGCGAACCCGTGCGGGGAGGGATGGCCGCGGATCAGCTCCGGCAGGACG
>DATDKF010000275.1:0-2625 GCA_036520135.1 Solirubrobacteraceae bacterium | reverse complement strand
CTCACCGCGTCGCGCGCCCGGTTGCTCGCCGCAGGCGATGACGCGCGCAGACGCGTGGTCCGGGACCTGCACGACGGCGCCCAGCAGCGGCTCGTGCACACGATCATCACGCTCAAGCTCGCACAACGGTCGGTTCACGAGGACCGCAGCGACGCGGAGACGCTCGTCGCGGAGGCGCTCGGCACCGCGGAGCGGGCGACAGCCGAGGTGCGCGAGCTCGCCCACGGCATCCTGCCCTCGGTCCTCACCCACGGCGGGCTGCGCGCCGGCGTCGACGCGTTCGTGTCGCGACTGGATCTCCCCGTCGACCTCGACATCTCGAGCGAGCGGCTGCCTCCGGACATCGAGGCCAGCGCATACTTCATCGTCGCCGAGGCGCTCACCAACGTCGTCAAGCACGCCCGGGCGACGCGGGCGACGGTGAGGGCTGCGGCCGACGAAGGCGTCCTCACCCTCGAGGTGCGCGACGACGGAGTCGGCGGGGCAAATCCCGACGGCCACGGCCTCATGGGCATCGCCGACCGGATCGACGCGCTAGGCGGCCGGCTACGGATCGAAAGCACTGACGGCGACGGGACGGTGCTGGCCGCCCGGCTGCCGTTTTCGACTCGGTGACGCCAGAGCGCGCTCGCCTCGTGCCTCCTCGAGTCTCGAATCGACGTGCTCGCCAGCTACGACCACGACGACTCTGGCACTTTCCGCTCGGGAGCTTTGCAATGCAGCTGCGCTTCGGCGCAGATGCGCGGCTCCCTGCTGTCGCGGCGCGCCGCGCCCGACGCAGCAGCGCGCTGTCGCGTCGCCATATTCGGGCACAGCGCCATGCCGCTCGCGGCCGCGACCAGCGTCAGCGGCGCGGCGGCCCTTCCGATACGGCGGCCGCAGCCCGTGTGCGTGAATCTGTCCAAGGAGACGATGCCCACGCCGGAGTTCGCGGCGTCATGTCTCGAAGGGAGAGTTCTGGATGGCGTCGCAGGCGTTGGGTCGCACGTAGCCGGGCACGGTCGCTTCGAGGATGTCGGGCAGGATCGTTCCGACGGCGGTTTCCGGCTTGTCGCGGACGCCCGCTGCAAGGGCCTCGATCATGCCCGTCTTGAATTTCGTCCGCGGATGGGCGGCCAGGACCGCGTCACGCTGCTCGGCCGTGAGCGTGTCGAAGTCCGAGCCGTTGACGTCGTACTGCACGCCGACGGCTACGAGTCGCACCTCGTGCTGCATGTAGTTCGGCACCTGCCTGGTCGTGTGCAGCGCGATCGATTCCCAGACCGTCATCACCTGCTCCTCGGGCAGGCCGTGCCGCTCGAGGAAGGCGCGGGCGGCGTTCGCCCCGTCGATCTCGAAGCGCTCGTCCGCGGAGCGATGGCCCTCGAGCAGGCCCACGTCGTGAAACATCGCGCCGACGTAGAGCAGCTCGGCGTCGTAGTCGAGGCTGAGCCGCTCGGCCTGCAGCGAGGCCCAAAGGAACACGCGCCGTGAATGGTCGAACAGCAGCCGCGTGGACGCCTCCCGCACGAACTCGGTCGCCTCGCGGGCGAGGGCGCTGTCGGGGATCCCGATCCCCGCGATCGTGGTCTCGATGCGATGCATCTGCTTCAGGATGCACGCGCTGAACGGGGCCGGCGAGACGGCGAGACGATTGCTTGATCCGGTCGCTCGATCACGCGACGTCACGCGGCGACCGCCAGCACCACCTTGCTTCGCCGACCTGGCTCCAGGCTGCGCGCGAACGCCTCCGGCGCCGAAGTGAGCGGAAAGACCTCGACGGGCGGGGGACGCAGATCGCCGCCATCTACGAGCCTCGCGAGCGAGCGGAGCTGGTCGCGATTCGGCTCGACGGTGAAGTACACGCCTCCATCGGGCGGCTCCGCCGCCACCGAGACCAGTCGCCCGCCGGCGCGCAGCACCGCGAGGGACCGGCGCAACCGCTCGCCGCCGGCGGTGTCGAACACGACGTCGACGGGCTCCACCGCGTCCTCGAAGCGCGTCGCCGCGTCGACGGCCTCATGTGCGCCGAGCTCGCGGACCAATCCCAGGTTCGCCGCCGATCCGGTCCCGATCACGTGCGCGCCGCACGCGCGGGCGAGCTGCACGGCGAAGCCGCCCACGCCGCCCGCGGCACCGTGGATCAGCACGCGCTCGTCTGCGCCGAGCCGACCGTGGTCGAACAGCCCCTGCGAGGCGGCGAGCGCAGGCAGAGGGATCGCGGCGCTCTCGGCGTGCCCGAGCGCCCGCGGCCTGGCCACCAGCAGCTCGGCGGGCAGCGCCGTGTAGTCGGCTGCGACGCCGTCGCGGTCGAACGGCGTGAGCGCGAACACCTCGTCGCCGGCCGCGACGCCGGCGACGCCGGGTCCGACTTCCTCGACCACTCCGGAAAGTTCGTAGCACGGGATCGCCGGCAGGCGGTCGACCGGCCATTCCAGCTCGTCGCGGGTGATCGCCGCCGCGTGCACGCGGACGAGCGCCTCCAGCGGACCGGGTCGTGGCCGGTCGGCCTCCTCGACCGCGAGCTGCTCGGGACCGCCCGGCGCACGCAGCCGGACGACGCGCATCACGTCGTGTCCCGCGCCGAATACGCGCCGGCGCCCGTCAGTCATGGTTGTAGACGGTCGGGCACTCGCCCTCGCCGAG
>DATDKF010000274.1:0-4668 GCA_036520135.1 Solirubrobacteraceae bacterium | reverse complement strand
GGACGAGGTCGTCGAGGACCACGACGCGATCCTCACCGCCACCGAGGACGCGATCGCCCGCTGGCACGACCCGGCGCCCGCCGCGATGGTGCGGATCGCCGTGGCGCCCTGCTCGCCGTTCTCGGTCACCGCGGAGCTGATGCGCGACTCGGCGGCGCTGGCTCGCCGTGCGGGCGTGCGGATGCACACGCACATGGCGGAGACGATCGACGAGGAGGAGTTCTGCCTCGAGCTGTTCGGCGTGCGCCCGGTCGAGTACCTCGAGCAGGTGGGCTGGCTCGGCGACGACGTGTGGCTCGCCCACTGCGTGCACCTGGACGAGCGCGAGGTGGACCGGTTCGGGGAGACCCGGACCGGCGTCGCCCACTGCCCGTCCTCGAACGCCAGGCTGGGCGCGGGGATGGCGCCGGTGGCGGCGCTCACCGCCGCGGGCGCGCCGGTCGGCCTCGGGGTCGACGGCGCGGCCTCCAACGAGGCCGGCGAGCTGGCCGGCGAGCTGCGCCAGGCGCTGCTCATCGCGCGGCTGAGGGGCGGCCCGCAGGCGCTCACCGCACGCGAGGCGCTCGCGCTCGGCACCATCCACGGCGCCCGCTGCCTCGGCCGCGAGGAGGAGATCGGCTCGCTCGAGCCGGGGAAGCTCGCCGACGTCGCGCTGTGGGACCTGAGCGACATCGACCACGCCGGCATCGCCGACCCGATCGCCGCGCTCGTGCTCGGCCCGCGCCCGCGCGTGAGGCACCTGCTGGTCGGCGGGCGGCGAGTCGTCGACGATGGGCGGCTGACCACGGGCGACGAGGAGACGATCGCCAGGGAGCTGGCCAGCGCGAGCGAGAGGTTGCAGTCATGACCGTCGAGACCACGATCCGGGGCGGCATCGGCGAGACCGTCCGCCGGCCCGACGGCATCCCCAAGGTCAAGGGCGACTTCGCGTATTCGTCCGACCTGTGGGCCGACGGCATGCTGTGGGGCGCGACGCTGCGCAGCCCGCACCCGCGCGCGCGGATCCGCGAGCTCAACATCGCCCCGGCGCTGGCCGTGCGCGGCGTGCACGCGGTGCTCACCCACGACGACGTGCCGGGGCGCAAGACGTACGGGCTCGAGATCCCCGACCAGCCGGTGCTGGCGTGGGGCCAGGTCCGCTACCAGGGCGAGCCGATCGTGATCGTCGCGGCCGACCACCCGGAGACCGCCCGCCATGCGGCCGCGCAGGTCGAGATCGACTTCGAAGTGCTCGAGCCGGTCACCGACATGGACGCGGCGTTCGATGCCGAGCCGCTGCACCCGTCGGGCAACCTGCTGCGCCACGTGCGCATCGAGCACGGCGACCAGGCCACCACCGCTGACGTGGTGGTCAGCGGCGAGTACGAGGTCGGGATGCAGGACCAGGCGTTCCTCGGGCCGGAGTCGGGTCTCGCCGTCCCCGCCGAGGACGGCGGCGTCGACCTGCTCGTCTCGACGCAGTGGCTGCACGTCGACCGCGATCAGGTCGCCGCCAGCCTCGACCTGCCGCCGGAGAAGGTGCGGATCTCGCTGGCCGGCGTCGGCGGCGCGTTCGGCGGCCGCGAGGACCTCTCGATGCAGATCCACGCGTGCCTGCTCGCGCTGCACACTGGCAAGCCGGTGAAGATGATGTACGGGCGCGAGGAGTCGTTCTTCGGTCACATCCACCGCCACCCCGCACGGATGCGCTACGAGCACGGCGCGACCCGCGACGGCAACCTCGTGTACGTCCGCTGCCGGATCGTGCTCGACGGCGGGGCCTACGCATCGAGCTCGACGGCCGTGTGCTCGAACGCCGCGTCGTTCGCGTGCGGGCCCTACGACGTCCCGAACGCGACGATCGACTCCTATGTCGTCTATACCGACAACCCGCCGTGCGGCGCGATGCGCGGCTTCGGCGCCGTCCAGACGTGCTTCGCGCACGAGGCGCAGATGGACAAGCTGGCGGCGGCGCTGGAGATGGACCCGGTCGAGCTCCGGCGCCGCAACGCGCTCGCGGAAGGCGGGATCATCCCGACGGGCGCCACGATCCGCTGCCCCGCCCCGGTCGACGAGCTGCTGGCGACCGTCGCGTCGCGACCGCTGCCCGGCCCGTCCGAGGGGATGCCCGGCGGGCACTCGAACACGACCCACGGCGAGGGGGTCCGGCGCGGCGTCGGCTACGCGGTGGGCTACAAGAACGTCGGCTACTCCGAGGGCTTCGACGACTACTCGACCGCGCGCGTGCGCCTGTCGGTGGTGGGCGGCGAGCCGCTGGCCGAGGTCCACACCGCCGCCGCCGAGGTCGGGCAGGGGCTCGTGACCGTGCAGGAGCAGATCGCGCGCCACGAGCTGGGCGTCGAGCGGGTGATCGTGCTCCCGGCCGACACGCAGGTCGGGTCGTCCGGCTCCTCGTCGGCGTCGCGTCAGACGTACATGACCGGCGGCGCGGTCAAGCTCGCGTGCGAGGCGGTCCGCGAGGAGCTCGCGCGCCGCGGGACCGGCGACATCATCGAGCTGATCGGCGACGACCCGATCGACGTCACCCGCGAGCACCACCACCGCCAGACGTTCCCGCTCGACGAGAAGGGCCAAGGCGACGCGCACGTGACGTTCGCGTTCGCCGCCCACCGCGCGATCGTCGACGTCGACGTCGACCTCGGGCTCGTGCGCGTAGTCGAGATCGCCACGGCGCAGGACGTCGGCAAGGCGATCAACCCGCAGGCGGTGGAGGGGCAGATCGAGGGCGGGATCGCGCAGGGCCTCGGCCTGGCGCTGATGGAGGAGATCCAGGTGGTCGACGGCAAGGTCCGCAACGCCTCGTTCACCGACTACCTGATCCCGACGGTGCTCGACATGCCGCCGGTGGCGCTCGACGTGCTCGAGCTGGCCGACCCGGGCGCGCCGTACGGGTTGCGCGGTGTCGGAGAGCCGCCGACGATCTCCTCGACGCCCGCGATCGTCTCGGCGCTGCGCGCCGCGACCGGCGCCGCGCTGCCGCGCGTCCCGGTCCGGCCCGACGACATCGTGGGGATCTAGTGCCGGTCCCGCCCGCCGAGCTGTCGGCGCACTTCACGATCGCCGGCCCCGATGCGGCGCTGCAGGCAGCGGCCGACGTCGCCGCCCCGTCCGGGATCGCGCACGAGGGCGGGCCGGGCGAGACGCTGCTCTCCGGCAGCCGCGCCGCCGTGCTGGCCACGCTCGGCGACGTCGTCGCCGCCGCCCTCGACGCCCACGCCCACCGGATCGACGTCCGCCTCGAAGCCCCCACGGACACCCGGGGTCAGACCCCTTGAGCCCCAGCGACTCAAGGGGTCTGACCCTGGCTGTGGCGCGGGGCGACGAGCCGCCCGACCTCGTGATCGCGGGCGCGCGCGTGTTCTCGGTGTTCACGCGCGAGTGGCTGGAGCTCGACGTGGCGGTGTCCGGCGGGCGCATCGCGGGCCTCGGCGACTACGAGGGCGGCGAACGGGTCGACGCGCGCGGGCAGTGGCTGGTGCCGGGGTTCATCGACGCGCACGTGCACATCGAGTCCTCGAAGCTGACGCCGGCCGAGTTCGCCCGCGCGGTCGTGCCGCACGGGACCACCGGCGTTGTCACCGACCCGCACGAGGTCGCCAACGTGCTCGGGCCGGCGGGCGTCGAGTGGATGCTCGACGCCTCGGAGGGGCTGCCGCTCGACGTGTTCGCGATGGCGCCGTCGTGCGTCCCGGCGTCCGGCTTCGAGTCGCCCCTCGGCCCGCTCTCGCCCGCCGACATGGAGGCGATCCTGCGCCATCCGCGGGCGCTCGGCGTGGCCGAGATGATGAACTTCCCGGGCGTCATCGCGGGTGACCCGGACGTGCTCGCGCGGATCGTCGCCGACCACGTGGACGGCCACGCCCCGGGGGTCATGGGGCGCGCGCTGAACGCCTACGTCGCGGCCGGCATCCGCTCCGACCACGAGGCGACGACGTTCGAGGAGGCGCTCGAGAAGCGCCGCCGCGGGATGTGGGTGCTGATCCGCGAGGCGTCCAACGCGCGCAACCTGCGCGACCTGCTGCCGCTGGTCGAGCGCTACGGGCCGGAGCACTGCGCGTTCTGCACCGACGACCGCGAGCCGGACCTGCTCTACCGCGAGGGCCACATCGACCAGATGTGCCGGATCGCGGTCGCGGAGGGGATCGCGCCCGCGGACGCGCTGCTGATGGCCACGCTGCACCCCGCTCGCTGCCACGGGCTGCTCGACCGCGGGGCGATCGCCCCCGGCCTGCGCGCCGACCTCGTGTTGCTCGACGAGCTCGAGACGTTCCGGCCCGTGCGCGTCTACAAGGACGGCCGGCTGGTCGCCGCGGCCGGCCGCGCCGAGCCGTTCGACCGCGCGCCGATCCCCGGGTGGGTGCGCAGCACGATGCGATCCGCCCCACTGGGCGCGGACGCGTTCCGCATCCCGGCCGAGTCCGCGCGCGTCCGCGTCATTGAGATCGTCCCGGGCCAGCTCATCACGCGCGCGTGCGAGGAGGAGCCGACCGTGGCCGACGGCGACGTCGTCGCCGACCCGGCGCGCGACCTCGCGAAGATCGCCGTGATCGAGCGCCACCACGCGACCGGCCGCATCGGCCGCGGCCTGGTCCGCGGCTTCGGGCTCCGAGAGGGTGCGTTCGCCTCGACGGTCGCCCACGACGCGCACAACCTCGTCGTCGTCGGGAT
>DATDKF010000273.1:0-35857 GCA_036520135.1 Solirubrobacteraceae bacterium | reverse complement strand
AGGCGCTGCAGGCGTGTGACGCCGACATCAAGCTCTCGATTGGGCAGGAGCTAACCCGCGGCCTTGGCGCCGGCGGCAACCCCGAGGTCGGGGCTGGCGCCGCGGCGGAGAGTCGCGACGAGATCAAGGAGGCGCTGAAGGGCGCCGACATGGTCTTCGTCACCGCCGGTGAGGGCGGTGGCACCGGCACTGGCGCCGCCCCGGTGATCGCCGAGATCGCCAAGGAGGAGATCGGCGCCCTGACCGTCGGCGCGGTGACCAAGCCGTTCGAGTTCGAGGGCAAACGGCGGATGCAGTAGGCGCTCGAGGGGATCGAGAAGCTGCGCAACAACGTCGACACCCTGATCATCGTCCCCAACGAGAAGCTGCTGCAGGCGGTCGAGCGCCGTACCAGCGTCCTCGAGGCCTTCCGACAGGCGGACGACATCCTCCGCCAGGGCGTCCAGGGCATCACCGACCTGATCACGATCCCCGGCCTGATCAACCTCGACTTCGCCGACGTGCGCACGATCATGCAGGACGCCGGCTCGGCCCTGATGGGCATCGGCCTGGCGACCGGCGAGTCGCGCGCCGCCGAGGCGGCCAAGGCGGCGGTGTCCTCGCCGCTGCTGGAGGAGTCGGTCGAAGGCGCCAGCGGCATCCTGCTCAACATCACCGGCGGCAAGGACCTCGGGCTGTTCGAGGTCAACGAGGCGGCCGAGATCATCCACTCGGCGGCCGACGCCAACGCGAACATCATCTTCGGCGCGGTGATCGACGACGGGCTGGCGGACGAGATCCGCGTGACGGTCATCGCCACCGGGTTCGACCGCGGCGGCATCCGCGCCGCGCGCGAGCAGCGCGAGCGGGGGCCGCGCGATCGCGGGCCGCGGATCGACGAGCGGCAGCGCTCGTCGCTCGAGATCAGCGACGACGATCTCGACATCCCGCCGTTCCTCCGGTAAGAGCGCAAACCTGAGCCTCAGGAAGGGGCGGCCGCGGGCCGATAAGGCCGTGTATGGCCGCTCCGCGTCCACTTCGACTCCTGCTCGCCGCCTGCGCGGGCTGGCTCGCCCTGTACGAGCTGCACGTCGTGCTGGCTCCGGGGCTGGACGCCGGCGTGGTCTTCTCGCGCTTCGCGCATGACGTCGTGCTCATCGCGGCGGCGGTGGTCTGCCTCGCCCGCGTGCCGTTCGTGCGCGGCCCGGAGCGGCTCGCCTGGGCGCTGATCGGTGGCGGCGTGCTCGCCTGGTCGCTCGGCGAGATCTACTACACGGCGGTCCTGTGGACCGACCCCGACCCGCCGATCCCGTCGCTCGCCGACGCCGGCTACCTGCTCTTCCCGCCGCTGATGCTCGCCGGCGCGCTCGCGCTGCTGCGGGCCCGCGCCCGCGGCATCCCGCGGAGCCTGTGGGTCGACGGCCTGACCGCGGCGCTCGGCGTCGCCGCCCTCAGCGCGGCGATCGTCTTCGAGACCGTGCTCGACAGCGTCGACGGCCGCTCGCTCGCCACCCTCACCAGCCTCGCCTACCCGCTGTTCGACCTGCTCCTGCTCGGCCTGACGGTCGGCGCGCTGGCCAGCACCGGTTGGCGGCTCGACCGCACCTGGATGCTGCTCGCCGCCGGCGTGAGCACGTTCTGGCTGGCCGACTCGCTGTACCTCGTGCGCACCGCGCAGGGCGTCTACGAATCCGGCGGCTGGTTCGACGCCGGCTGGTGGGCCGGGCTCGCCCTGATCGCGGCGGCCGCGTGGCAGCGCGCGCCCAGCCGCGAGCGGCGCCCGTCCGAGGAGCGCGTGCGCGTGATCGCCGTGCCGCTGGCGTTCGGCGCGGCCGGCCTCGGCCTGCTCGTCTACGGCGCCGTCGCCAACGTCAACCTGCTGGCCGTCGGCCTCGCCGCCGCTTCGCTGATCGCGGTCATGGCCCGCGCCACGCTCACGTTCGGCGAGAACGTCGCGATGCTGCGCACGTCGCGCGACGAGGCGCTGACCGACGCGCTGACCGACCTCGGCAACCGCCGCGCGCTGGCCCGCGCGCTCGACGAGCTGCTGCCGCTGGCCGACCCCGAGCGACCGCTCGTGCTCGCGCTGTTCGACCTCGACGGCTTCAAGCAGTACAACGACACCTTCGGCCACCCCGCGGGCGACGCCTTGCTCGTGCGCCTGGGCGGGAATCTCTCCGCCTTCCTGCACGGCCGCGGCCGCGCCTTCCGGATGGGCGGCGACGAGTTCTGCGCGCTGTTCCAGACCGCGGGCGAGCCGTCCGAGCCGATGGTGCACGGCGCCGCCGCGGCCCTGTCCGAGCATGGCGACGGCTTCTCGATCACCTGCTCGCACGGCGCGATCGCGCTGCCGCTGGAGACGACCGAGCCGGTCGAGGCGCTGCGGATCGCCGACCAGCGGATGTACGCCAACAAGCACGCCGGCCGCGCGTCGGCGGGCCGTCAGAGCAAGGACGTGCTGCTGCGCGCCCTCGCCGAGCGCGACCCGCACCTCGGCACGCACGCCGAGACCGTCGCGCTGGCCGCCGCGACCGCCGAGGCGCTCGGCCTGCCGCCCGATGTGGTCGAGCAGGTGCGCCACGCCAGCGAGCTGCACGACGTCGGCAAGGTCGCGATCCCCGACGCGATCCTCGGCAAGCCCGGCCCGCTGACCGCCGAGGAGTGGCGCTTCGTGCGCCGGCACACGCTGATCGGCGAGCGGATCATCCTCGCGGCGCCCGCGCTGGCCCGCGTGGCCACGCTGGTGCGCTCCAGCCACGAGCGCTGGGACGGCACCGGCTACCCGGACGCGCTCGCCGGCGAGGCGATCCCGGTCGGCGCCCGGATCGTCGGGGTCGCCGACGCGTTCGCCGCCATGCTCGCCGGCCGCCCGTACCGGCCGGCGCGCACGCCCGACGACGCGCTGGAGGAGCTCCGGCGCGCCGCGGGCACGCAGTTCGACCCGGTCGTCGTCGATGCCTGGTGCGCCGCCTATGCGGCACGCGCGCTGAGCCCGATCAGCTAGTGGACCCGTCCAAAAATTCGACGGGTTCTGGCGGGTCCCGCCGAATTTCCGGACGGATCCACTAGTCGAGCCCGTCCGGGATCTCCACGCGCAGACGGCCCTCGATGCCGTCGAGCGACGCCTGTAGGTCGCCGGTCACCTCGCGCATCGGCAGCGTCTTGACGCCGTACGCCCGCTCGAGCTGGTCGCGCGCCCAGCTCCCGAGGTCGGTGCGCAGGACCGCGGCGCCGCGCGCGCCGTCGACCTCGGAGACGTCCATGTCGGCGACCCGGCGGGCCTCGCCGAGCGTCGTGGCGACCACGAAGCGGTCGCCGATCATCCCGAAGACGACGCTCGGGACCGCGAACTCGGGCTCGCCGAGGCGCTCGGTGTCGAGCCCGGTGATCTCGTAGAGGTCCGGCTCGCGCGCGACCGGCCGGACTTCGATGCCGCCGCCCAGCGCCGGGAGCGCCCCCGGCACGAGCGGCGCGTCCGGCGCCATCAGCAGCAGCGCGACCAGGCCGGTGTTCCCGAGGCCCCGCAGGCCGCGCAGGATCGACGGCAGCCGCGGGGCGAGCTTGGGCAGCAGCGCGCGCATCGCGTCAGGGTCGGCGACGTCGCTGACCGCGGCGAAGTCGCCGTCCGGCGTGGCGATGCTGGCGCTGGGGCCGTTGAACTGCGCGAGCACCTCGTCCTCGAACGAGATGCCGAGGTCGGCCTCGAGCTTCTCGACCTCGCGCACGAAGGTCGAGTTCGGGTAGGCCTTGCGGGCGAGCGTGGCCAGGAAGACCGTGGTGCGGCTCTGGTCGCGGTTGGCGGCGGAGATCCGGCCGTCGAGGTCGCCGGCCTCCGGCGGGTCGTCGCCGGTCGCCAGCGGCAGGTCGTCCTCGCTCACGCCGTCGGGGTCTGTGCTCAGGCGCGCATGCGCGTCGATCTCGTCGTCGTCGAGCCTGAGCCCGGCGGAGGCCCATCGCAGAGCCTGGATCCACGGCACGTCGACGTCGACGTCGAGCTCGCGCGCCAGTGTCTTGGCGTCGCCGAGCACGCGGACGAGCGCGTCGTCGTCCGCGCCCGGTCCGAACGCGTCCGCGAACGCGGCGGCGGTCATCCCGTCGCCGGCCTGCTTGCGAGCGATGGCGTCGCGGATGGCGCCGGCTCCGTGGTTGAGCCCGATCACCAGCGTGGAGCCGTCGGCGCGCATGTCGACGTCCTCCATCTTGTCCGCGAGCGCCTGCGCCTTTTCCGCGTCGGGCGTGTCGAGCGCCGCAACCACGGCCGGGTCGTCGGGGTCTCCGTAGGCCGTGAGCACGAGCGTGCCACCGAGCAGCGGGTCGATCTGCCGCCCGAAGTCCGCATCGTCCATGACCACGCTGCGCAGGCTCTCGGCCCCGTTCTCGCGCAGCCAGGGGCCGACCAGGTGGCCGAGGCGGCGCAGCTGCTCGCCCTCGAAGTCCGTCGGCACGAGGACGACCGCGAAGGCGTCCTTCGGCGCGTAGCCGAGCGCGTCGGGCAGCTCCGTCGAGGGCGCCTCCTCGCTGCCGCAGCCGCCCGCCAGCGCGAGGCAGAGGACGGCCAGCGCCACCCCCAGCCACCGCCTGGTAGCACTGCTAGGGTCCGGCCTCGCATGGCCGCCGGTGCGCAGACGCTCAAGCGGACGCCGCTGTACGACCGCCACGTGGCGGCCGGGGCCCGCCTCGTCCCGTTCGCCGGCTGGGGGATGCCGGTCCAGTACGCGGGCATCCGCGAGGAGCACGTAGCGGTGCGCCGGAGCGCCGGCGTGTTCGACGTCTCGCACATGGGCGAGGTCGAGACGACCGGACCCGACGCCGAGGCGTTCCTTCAGCGAGTCCTCTCCAACGATGTGACAAGGATTCCCGCCGACGGCGCCCAGTACTCAGTTTTGTGTCGCGATGACGGCGGCGTGCTCGACGACCTCTTCACGTACCGGCTCGGGGACGGCTTCCTCACGGTCACGAACGCCGCCAACCACGAGCGCGACCTCGCCTGGATCCAGCGCCACGCCGACGGCTTCGACGTCAAGGTCAACGACCGCCTCCACGACTATGCGATGCTCGCCGTGCAGGGCCCTGAGGCGCGCGGCATCGTCGCCGGCCTGGCCGACGGCGAGCTGCCGAAGCGCTTCCGCACCGCGACGCTGACCGTGGCCGGCGCGCCCGGTGTGCTGGTCTGTGGCACCGGCTACACAGGGGAGGACGGCGTCGAGCTGCTCGTCGCGCCCGACCACGCGCCCGCGGTCTGGGACGCGGTGGTGGCGGGCGGCGCCACGCCCGCCGGCCTCGGCGCGCGCGACACGCTGCGCCTGGAGGTCTGCTTCCACCTCTACGGCAACGACCTCATGGAGGAGCGGGGGCCGATCGAGGCGGGCCTCGGCTGGTGCTGCAAGGAGGACACCGGGTTCATCGGCTCCGACGCCGTGCGCGCCGTGCGCGAGTCCGGCCCGGCCGAGACGCTGGTGCCGTTCGCCATGACCGGCCCGGGGATCGCCCGCCAGGGCAACCGCGTGCAGGACGGCGGCGAGGTCACCTCCGGCACCATGTCCCCGTGCCTGAGCATCGGGATCGGCCTGGCCTACGTGCCGGCCGACCGCGCCGAGCCCGGCACCGCACTCGAGATCGACGTCCGCGGCAAGCTCCGGGCTGCCGAGGTCAGGACCAAGCCGCTGTACACCAAGGAGCGCTGAACGTGGCCGACGCGAGCTATCCCGACGACCTTCGCTACCACCCCGAGCACGACTGGGCCCGGATCGACGGCGACGTCGCGACGTTCGGGATCACCTGGTACGCCCAGGACCAGCTGGGCGAGGTCGTGTTCGTCGACCCGCCCGAGGTCGGCAAGGCCGTGAGCAAGGACGAGCCATACGCCGAGATCGAGTCGGTCAAGGCCGTCTCGGACGTCGTCGCGCCCCTGTCGGGCGAGATCGTCGAGGTCAACGACCTGCTCGGCGACGCGCCCGAGAACATCAACGAGGACCCGTACGGCGACGGTTGGCTCGTGAAGGTGCGGCTTTCGGACGCCACCGAGGTGGAGGAGCTGCTCGACCGCGAGACCTACGAGGGCAGCCTCACTTGAGTCGCTACACCTCCGCCACGGACGCCGACCGGGAGGCGATGCTCGAGGCCATCGGCGCCGGCTCGATCGACGAGCTGTTCGCCGACATCCCAGAGAGCGTCCGGCTCGGCCGGCCGATTGACCTGCCGGCCGGCAAGCCCGAGCAGGAGGTGTACGCGTACCTGCGCGACCTCGCGGCGCGCAACGTCTCCACGGAGGACGAGATCTCCTTCCTCGGGGCAGGGATGTACGACCACTACGTGCCGTCGCTGGTCGACGCCCTGCTCTCGCGCTCCGAGTTCCTGACGCCGTACACGCCGTACCAGCCCGAGGTCTCGCAGGGCACGCTGCAGGTGATGTTCGAGTACCAGACGGCGATCAGCGAGCTGACCGGCCTGCCGGTCTCGAACGCGACGCTGTACGAGGCGCCGTCGGCCGTGGCGTCGGCGGGCTGGCTGGCGCGGCTGCAGAACGGGCGCGACCGCTTCGTCGTCTCGCGCGGGCTGCATCCGCACTCGCGCGAGGCGCTGGCGACGACCGCCGCCGGCTACGGCACGGCGGTGGACAAGGTGTCGTTGAGCGGCGGCGTCACCGACGCGGAAGCGCTGCGGGGCGCCCTCGGCGACGACGTGTCGGCGGTGTTCCTGCAGCAGCCGAACTTCCTCGGCGCGGTCGAGGACCTCGAGGCGCTCGCCCCGGTCGCGCGCGAGACCGGCGCGCTGCTGGTCGTCCAGTGCGACCCGCTGACGCTCGGCGTGCTGCGCCCGCCCGGCGAGTTCGACGTCGACATCGCCGTGGGGGAGGGGCAGTCGCTGGGCAACCGGCTCGACTACGGCGGCCCGTCGTTCGGCTTCTTCGCCGCCCAGGAGGCGTACCTGCGGCGGATGCCGGGCCGGATCGCCGGCGAGACCACGGACGTCGACGGCAAGCGCGGGTTCGTGCTCACGCTGCAGACGCGCGAGCAGCACATCCGGCGCGAGCGGGCCACGCACAACATCACGACGGCGCAGACGCTGAACGCGCTCGCGGGCATCGTCTACCTGTCGTGGCTGGGGCGGCGCGGGATCGTCGAGCTCGGCGAGCTGCTGCTGCACCGCACGGCTTACGCGCGGGGCCGGTTGGCCGAGCTCGACGGCGTCGAGCTGCTGCACGACCAGCCGGTGGTGCGCGAGTTCGCGGTGCGGCTCGCCGCGCCGGTGGACCGCGTGATCGAGCGCTGCGCCGACCAGGGCGTCAATCCCGGCTACCCACTGCGCGCCGACTACGACGAGTTCGAGGACGGGCTGCTGGTGGCGATCACCGAGCAGCGCTCGAAGGCCGACATCGACCGGCTGGCCGAGGTGCTCGGCGCCGCCGTCGCGGCCGAGCGCGAGGCGGTGCACGCATGACCGCGACGATCTTCGAGAAGTCCGTCGAGGGCCGGCGCGCGTTCGTGGCGCCCGAGCTCGACGTCCCGCGCGCCGACGATGCCCTGCCGGAGCGCTTCCGCCGCCGCGAGCCGCCGCGGCTGCCGGAGATCTCCGAGCCCGAGATCGTCCGCCACTACACGACGCTCTCGACGAAGAACTTCCACGTCGACAAGGGCTTCTATCCGCTCGGCTCGTGCACGATGAAGCACAACCCGAAGCTGCACGAGCGCGTGGCGGCGATGTCGGGCTTCGCACGGCTGCATCCGCTGCAGGCACCGGCGCGCGCCCAGGGGGCGCTGCGGCTGATGTGGGAGATGCAGCGCGCGCTGGCCGAGATCGCGGGCCTCCCGCACGTGTCGCTGCAGCCGTCGGCGGGGTCGCAGGGCGAGCTGGCGGGCGTGCTGCTGACCCGCGCCTACCACGAGGCGCGCGGCGAGCACCGGACCAAGGTGCTCACCCCCGACACCGCGCACGGCACCAACCCGGCGACGGTGACGATGGCCGGCTACGAGGTCGTCAAGCTCGGCACCGATACGGACGGCGGCGTCGACCTCGACGACCTGCGGGCGAACCTGAGCGACGACGTCGCGTCGCTGATGCTCACAAACCCGAACACGCTCGGCGTGTTCGACCGCAACATCGAGGAGATCGCCTCGCTCGTGCACGGCGTGGGGGCGACGCTCTACTACGACGGCGCGAACCTCAACGCGGTCATGGGCCGCGCGCGGCCGGGCGACATGGGGTTCGACATCGTCCACTACAACCTGCACAAGACGTTCACCCAGCCGCACGGCGGCGGCGGGCCGGGCGCCGGGCCGATCGCGGTGTCGGACCGGATCGAGCCGTTCCTGCCGCGGCCCCAGGTGGTGCGTGTAACGTCGCCCGAAGGACGAGCTCGCGAGTCCGGCAGGGCGAAACCCTCTTTCGCCCTTGACTTCGACCGGCCGCAGTCGATCGGTCGCCTGCGCGGCTTCCAGGGCAACTTCGGCGTCTTCGTGCGCTCGTACGCGTACATCCTGTCGCTGGGCGCCGACGGGCTGGCCGAGGCGAGCGACGTGGCGGTGCTGAACGCCAACTACCTGATGGCGCGGCTGCGCGAGCTGTGCGGCGAGCACCTCCCGGCCGCCTACGACCGCACGTGCATGCACGAGTTCGTGCTCACCGGCGGCCCGATGAAGAAGGCGCTGGGGATCAAGACCGTCGACCTGGCCAAGCGGCTGCTCGATCACGACTTCCACCCGCCGACGGTCTACTTCCCGCTGCTGGTCGACGAGGCGCTGCTGATCGAGCCGACCGAGACCGAGACGCGCGAGACGCTCGACGCGTTCGCCGAGGCCGTCGCGGAGATCCTGCGCGAGGCCGAGGAGGACCCGTCGATCGCGCGCAACGCGCCGTACGACACGCCGGTGCGCCGGCTCGACGAGGCCGGCGCCGCCAAGCGCCCGGTCATCCGCCAGGCGCTGTAGGCGGGTCGTGGCGGCCTCGGAGACGACGCTGAAGGCCGGCCGCCGCCGCGTCCGGATCAGCAACCCGGGCAAGGTCCTGTTCCCCGCCGACGGGATCACCAAGGAGGACCTGGCGAACTACTACGCCGCGGTCGCGCCGGCGATGGTCGAGCATGTCCGCGACCGGCCGCTGAACCTGTGGCGCTGGAACAACGGCATCGACAAGGACGTTGTCGTCCAGCAGGCGATCCCGAAGGGCGCGCCGGACTGGGTGCGGCGCGTCACGGTGCCGCGCCGGCGCGGCGGAGACATCACGCACGCGGTCGGCGGCGAGGCCGCCACGCTCGTCTGGCTCGCTAACCAGAACTGCATCACGCCGCACGCCTGGACGGCCCGCTGCGACCGCCCCGACCACCCGGACCGCATCGTCTTCGACTTCGACCCCGCCGACGACGGCGACCACTTCCCGGCGATCCGCGCCGGGGCGCTCGCCATGGGCGACCTGCTGCGCGAGCACGGCCTGACCCCGTACGCCATGACCTCAGGCTCGCGCGGCCTGCACGTCGTCGCGCCGCTGCGCCGCGGCCCGGACTCCGACCGCGTCCGCGCCGTCGCGGGCGATCTCGCCGAGGAGGTCGCCGCGCGCCTGCCCGACCAGCTCACGACCTCGTGGCGCAAGGCGGGCCGCGGCGGGCGGGTGCTCGTCGACGCGGCGCGCAACACGTACGCGCAGACGGCGGTGGCGCCGTACGCGGTACGGGCGAAGCCGGGCGCGCCGGTGGCGTGCCCGCTGGAGTGGGAGGAGCTGTCCGATCCGAAGCTCTCACCGCGGCGGTACACGCTGCGCGACGTGCCCGAGCGGCTTGAGGCGCGCGGCGATCCGTGGGAGCGGATCTCGGCGGCCGCGGCCGCGCTGCCGAGAACTGCGGCTGGGTAGGACCGGCGAACGTCAACTGCTTGCTGGGTAGGGAGGGTGGCCGCCAACGTGGGTTTCGTCGCACTCATCGTCGCGCCCGTCGGCGTTGCGACGAAACCCACGCCACAGGACGGTTTCGTCTCAACGATCGCACCGCCGCGCGTGAGTGAGACGAAACCCACGCTGGCGTCCCCGCCTCCCTACCCAGCGGGGGTTGACGTTCGCCCGAGCAACGCCTCGGGCCGGAGCTCAGAGCGCAGCGTCGCGGCCGCCAACGCCCGCCCAATCCACGGCGCGTGCTTGAACAGATTCCCGCCGGCAACGAACCGGACCCGGTCCGCCTCCCAGACCGCGACGCCGTCCGGCCCCCACGGCAGCTCGGTCACCCAGCAATGCCGCACGTCGACCACCGTCGGCTCCAGCCCCGGCATCGAGACCGCGACCCACGACCGCGTCCGCTCGGCCGACGCGGCCAGCTCGGCGGCCGCGGCGACATCGCCGAGGCCGATCGCGAACCGCGCGTTGCCCGGATACGGATCGCCGTAGGCGCCGTCCGGGTGCTGCAGGCACGGCAGCCGCTCCGGCGGCGCGCCGCGCACCGGGAACGTGAGCCGCACGTGTACCGACTCGGCGACCGGCAGCGTCAGTCCCACGCCGGCCGCCAGCGCGGCCGTGCCGCGGCCGGCGCAGACCACCACGCGGTCGTACCGTGCCACCACGCCGCCGGCGCGCACCGAGCCGTCGGCGCCGACGGCGAACACCTCGTCGGCCGCGATCGGGACCGCGTCCGCGAGCGCGGCGATCGCCGCTCGGGTGCGGATCACGCCGCCGTCCTCGTCCAGGATCGCCGGGCCGTCCCACGCGGCGAGCGGATGACCGGCGACCTCCCGCACGCGCACCCCGGCCTCCCGCAGCAGCGGCGCCCGCCGCTCGGCGGCGGGCCCGAGCAGCACCGACCCGTCGCCCGACACGAGCTCGACGCCGAACCGCCGCTCCCACTCGCGCCAGACGCCCCGCGACTCGACCGCGAGCGCGACGAGCCGCGGATCGTCGTGGCCGTGGCGGAAGATCCGCGACTCGCCGCCCGACTGCGCGCCACCGGGCACGCCGCGCTCGTACACGGTCACCGCGTCGCCGCGCTCGAGCAGCGCGAACGCCGTCGCCAGGCCGACGATGCCGGCCCCGACCACCGCGACCTCGCTCATCCCACGACCCGGGCCGCGAGCTCGCGCACGGCGGCGGCGAGCGCGTCCGCGCCGACGCCCTCGTCCTCGCGCAGGAACGACACGAGGTCGGCGGCGAGCGGCGCGAGCAGCAGGTGGGCGAGCAGCGCGCGATCGCCGGCGACGTCGAGCTCGCCGAGCAGCAGCACGACGTGCTGCAGCCACGCCCGGTAGGCGCCGGTGCGGTAGCGCGCCGCCGGCGCCGCCCCGTCGACCTCCAGCAGCAGCTCGCGGTGCGCGACCGTCAGCTCGGTCAGCGCGCCGAGGAACGCGAGCAGCCGCTCGCGCGGCGGAGCGCCCGGGCCGAGCGGCGGCGGACCCCGCAGGATCGCGTCCTGCAGCGCCCGCTCGTGCTCGTCCACCAGCGCCAGCGCGAGCCCGGCGCGGTCGCCGAAGCGATGGAACACCGTGCCCTTGGCCACGCCGGCCTTGCGAGCGACCTCGCTCATCGTGACCTCGCGGACGCCGCGCTCGGCGAACAGCGCCCGCGCGGCCGCCAGCACGCGCTCGCGGTTGCGGGCGGCGTCGGCGCGCTCCTGCCGCGGTGTGCCCGCCACGGGCAGCTCGCTCATGCGTCAACCGTAGCAACTTGACCCCGGACAAGTTGTCGCTACAGTAAGAACTTGACCACAGTCAAATTGGAGTCGAACCCATGGACGCCCTCGCCATCCCGCTCCTACTGCTCGTCGGCGCGCTGCTCGCCGTCCAGGCAGGCGCCAACGTGCAGCTCGCGGCCGCCCTCAACAGCCCGATCGGCGCCTCGGCGCTGCAGCTGACGATCGGTGCGGCGCTGCTGATCGCGCTCGCGGCGCTCGCCGGCGGGATCGGCGCGGCGGCGGTGCTCGACGACGTCGACGCCTGGCACCTGCTCGGAGGGCTCGGCTCCGCGATCTACATCACCGCGGGCATCCTGCTGTTCCCACGGCTCGGGGCGGTCATGACTGTGGGCCTGTTCGTCGCGGGCCAGATGCTCGCCTCGCTGATCCTCGACGGCGCGGGCTGGCTCGGCGTCGCGCGCGAGCCGGTGGACGCCGCGGCGATCGCCGGCGCCGCCGCCGTGCTCGCCGGCATCACGCTGGTCGTCCGCGGCCAGGCCGGCGCCCGCGGCCTCGGCGGCGCAGCCGCCCACTGGATCGCGCTCGCGCTGGTCGCCGGCGCAGCGCTGCCGGTCCAGGGCGCGGTCAACGCCCGCCTGCGGGCCGACCTCGACGCGCCGATCACCGCCGGCGCGTGGAGCTTCGTCGTCGCCGCGACCGCGATGCTCGCCGTCCTCGCGCTCGACCGCGGGACGCCGGAGCTCGGCCGGCTCGGCCGCGTGCCGTGGTGGGGCGGGCTCGGCGGCCTCTGCGGAGCGACGTACGTGACGTCGGTGTTCCTGCTGATCCCGGAGATCGGGGTCGCGCCCACGATCGGACTCACGGTCGCCGGCCAGCAGGTCGCGTCCGTCTTCGTCGACCGCCACGGCCTGCTCCGGCTCCCGCGCCGGCCCGTCACCCGCGTCCGTTTGGTCGGGATCGTGACGCTTCTGGCCGGGGTGGCGCTCATTCAGGCCGCATAAGGAATACCGTCCGGCGGTCAGCCACCTGCAGGAGGGGGGCATCATGCCGCGGTTCGTTCTGGCCGTCATCGCAGTGGCAGCGCTCGGCGCGGGGGTCGCCGTTGCCGGCATCGGATCCGGAGGCCCGCCGGCCGAGGCCGCACGGGCTCACCAGCTCACGCCGCTCCAGCAGCGGCTGCTGTCCGGAACCGCGAAGGACGCGCTGCAGCTGAGCGCCCAGCAGCGAGCCACGCCGCTCGCCGCCCAAGCGCTCACGCGCACCGACGCGACCGGCTGCCCGCGCGACCGCGGCTCCAACGTCCGGGTCAACCAGGACTGCCAGAACCTCACCGACCCCGACCTCGCGGGTCGCGGCGAGGCGCAGAACGAGACCGCCGTCGCGCAGGACCCGAATGACAGCGGCAACCTCCTCGGCGCCGCCAACGACTACCGCCGCGGGGACAGCTCCTGCTACACGTACCACTCGTCCAACGGCGGCCGCAGCTGGCAGGACTCGACGGTGCCGGCGAGCTTCACTCGCGGGACCGCGTTCAGCGCCAAGCCGCGCAAGTACTGGCAGGCCGGCGGCGACCCGACCGTCGCCTGGGACACCCGCGGCAACGCGTACCTGACGTGCCTGTTCTTCGACCGCGGTGAAGCGGTCTCGCAGAACCCGGACGCCTCGAGCGCGTTCTATGTGTTCCGCTCCACGGGCACCGGCGGCGCGTCGTGGAACTTCCCCGGCCGCCCCGTCGCCGAGTTCAGCGATCCGGCGGGTGAGGGACTGGTGCTGCTCGACAAGGAGTACATGGCGATCGACACCAGCCGCGCGAGCCGCTTCCGCGACCGCATCTACGTGAGCTGGACGCTGTTCGACGCCGACGGAACGTCGAACATCTACCTCGCCTACTCGAGCGACTACGGCGAGACGTTCAGCGACCCGACGCTGGTCAGCGGCGACAACCCGGACGTCTGCACGCTCGACTTCGAGCTCCCGACGGGCTCGTGCAACACGAACCAGTTCTCGCAGCCGTTCACGGCGCCCGACGGCACGCTGTACGTGGCCTTCGACAACTTCAACACCACCGGCGAGCCCCGCGGCGGCGACGACGACGAGGGCGGCGACAGCCTGCGGGCCGCCCCGGCGGAGGACAACCGCGCGCAGATCCTGCTCGCCCGCTCGACCGACGGCGGCGCGTCGTTCTCCACGCCGGTCAAGGTCGCCGACTTCTACGACCTGCCCGACTGCGAGACCTACCAGGGCGGCAACGGCGCCGGCTCGAGCTGCGTGCCGGAGAAGGGCGACACCACCAACTCGTTCTTCCGCGCCGCCAACTACGCCTCGGGCGCCGTCGACCCGCGCGACGGCGACGTGGTCGTGACGTTCGGCTCCTACATCAATCGCCACTCGAAGGAGAGCAACGGCTGCGTCCCGACGGGGTTCAACGAGGACACGGCCCTGCCGCTCTACGACGGCGTGAAGACGGCCGGCGCCTGCAACAACGACATCGTCGTGAGCCGCTCGACCGACCGCGGGCGCCACTTCAGCGGCGCGACCACCGATGTCCGGAACCTCCCGACTGCCCGCGACGACGACCCGCGCGCCGACCAGTGGTTCCAGTGGGCCGACTTCGACCGCGCGGGGCGCCTGGCCGTCTCGTTCTACGACCGTGCCTACGGGAACGACGAACGGACGGGCTTCTCGGACTACAGCCTGTCCGGCAGCCGCAACAGCAGCGACTTCGCGACCGTGCGCGTGACGACCGGCTCGATGCCGCCGCCGACCGAGTTCGCCGGCACGTTCTTCGGCGACTACAGCGGGCTGAGCGCCGACGAGGCGGCGCACCCGATGTGGAGCGACACCCGCGACCCGGAGCTCTTCGCCTGCGGTTCACCGCCCGCCGTCTGCACGATGCCGGCGACGAACGCCGCCGTCGCGAACGACCAGAACATCCTCACCCGGACGCTGGCGGTGCCGCTGCCCTAGCCGCTGGTCAACACGGCGACCAGGCCCGGGAAGCGGGCCTCGAGATCCTCGCTGCGCAGCGAGATCAGCCGCGCGGTGCCCTCGGCGCGCGTGCGCGTGACGCCCGCTTCCCGCAGCAGCCGGAGGTGGTAGGAGCCGGTCGACGCCGGGATGTTGAGCGCCGCCTGCAGGTCGCCGCAGCTGTGCTCGCGGCCGTCGGCCACCAGGCGCACGATCGCGAGCCGAACCGGGTCGCCGACCGTCCGCATGATCGTCGCGAGGTCGAGCGCCGCGACGTCTGGGTGGCGGATCTTGTCGGGGGCGATCGGGGATGCGGTCACTTGCGGGGCATGGTACAACTTCTGAAGTTCCATGAGTTTGGAAATATAGAAGAGAGAAGGTCCTCCCCGTGACCACGACAAAGCTCTCCCAGGGCGCTGCCTACGCCCTCGCCGCCTCGGTGATCGGCCTGGCGCTGTTCGCGTCGGTCACCCCGTCGCCGCTGTACGGCACGTACGCGGACCTGTGGGGGTTCTCGCCCGCGGTGCTGACGCTGGTCTTCGGCACCTACGCGTTCGGCGTGCTCACGACGCTCATCCTCGCCGGCCGGGTGTCCGACGATGTCGGCCGCCGGCCCGTGCTGCTCGTGGCCCTCGGCTCGCTGCTCGTCACGACCGTCCTCTACATGCTCGCCGCGTCCGTCGTGTGGCTGTTCGCCGCTCGTGCCCTGCAGGGCCTGGCGACCGGCCTCGCGCTGGCCGCCGCCAGCGCCGCGCTGCTCGACCTGCACCGCACGCGCGACGCGGCCGGGGTCGCGCTCGCCAACGGCGTCGCCAGCGCCGCCGGGCTCGGCCTCGGCACGCTGGTCTCGGCCGCGATCGTCGAGTTCCTGCCGGCGCCGCGCGTGCTGCCGTACGTCGTCCTGTTCGTCCTGTTCGCGATCGCCCTCACCGGCGCGCTGCTGATGCCCGAGCCGGTCGCGGAGCGCAAGCCGCTGCGGCTGACCCCGCAGCGCCCCGGCGTGCCGCCGGTGGTGCGCCGCCAGTTCCTGCAGGCGGGCCTCGGCGTGCTGAGCTCGTGGTCGATCGGCGGGCTGTTCTTCTCGCTCGGCCCGGCGCTCGGCGCGGTCGTGTTCCACACCAGCAACCACCTCGTCACCGCGCTCGGCGTCGTGGTGCTGACCGGCTCCGCCGCGGTCGCCCAGCTCCTGCTCGGGCGCACGGCGCCGTGGATCGGCGCGTCGCTGGGATCGATCGCGCTCGCGACCGGGCTGCTCGTCATCGTGCTCGCCTCGGCCGAAGAGTCGGCGCCGCTGCTGCTGACCGGCGCGCTGATCGGCGGCGCCGGCTTCGGCGTCGCGTTCCTCGGCAGCCTGCGCCAGCTCACCGGCGCGATCCCGAACGAGCACCGCGCCGAGGTGATGTCGGCGTTCTACGTCGTCGCCTACGCGTCACTCTCGGTGCCCGCGGTCCTGGCCGGCATCCTGGTGACGCCGCTGGGGCTGCAGACGACGTTCGAGATCTTCGGCAGCGTCGTCGCGGCGATCGCGCTCGTGCTCGCCTTCGAGGCGTGGCGCACCCGCCCGCAGGCCGCCCGCGTGGCGTTCGCGAGTTAGCGAGCCCGCCTGGCCGGGAACTCAATGGACCCGGCGAGCCGGGGACGTGCGCAGAGCGGTCCCGTCGCTGACCGGCGGGCAGGGCGACCGCGGGAGGGTCGCCCGTCCCCGGCTCGCCGCGCGCCTAAACTGCGCCTTCCGTGGTCATCTTCTCCGGCATCCAGCCCACCGGGCGCAAGCACCTCGGCAACTACATCGGCGCGATCATCCAGTACGTCGCGGGCCAGGACCGCGCGGACCCGGCGATCTACTGCATCGTCGACCTGCACGCGCTCACGGTCCCGTACGACCCGGTCGAGCTGCGCGAGCGCTCGTACGACACGGCGGCGATCCTCATCGCCTCGGGACTGGATCCCGACCGCTGCATCCTCTTCCGCCAGGGCGACGTGCAGGAGCACACCGAGCTCACGTGGCTCCTGTCGAGCGTGATCCCGCTCGGCGAGCTCAACCGCATGCACCAGTTCCGCGACAAGTCGGCCGCCCAGCGCGAGATGGTGACCTCGGGCCTGCTGTTCTACCCCGTCCTGATGGCCGCCGACGTGCTCGCCTACCGCGCCCACGAGGTGCCGGTGGGGGAGGACCAGCGCGAGCACCTCGAGGTGATGCGCCGCGCCGCCGAGCGCTTCAACAAGCGCTTCGGCGAGCTGCTCGTGGTGCCCGAGGCGCGGATCCCCGAGGTCGGGGCGCGGGTGACCGACCTGCAGGAGCCCGAGCGCAAGATGTCGACGACCGGCGGCTCCGACCAGGGCACGGTCTACGTGCTCGACGAGCCGGACACGATCCGCCGCAAGTTCAAGCGCGCGGTCGCCGACTCGGGCCGCGAGGTCGTCCGCGCCGCCGACAAGCCCGGCATCTCGAACATGATCGAGATCATGGCCGTCGCGCGCGGGATCGCGCCCGAGCAGGTCGAGCGCGAGTTCGACGGCTCCGGCTACGGCGACTTCAAGATCGCCGTCGCCGAGGCCGTGGTCGAGTGGCTGACGCCGGTGCGCGAGCGCTACAACGAGCTGCGCGGCGACGACGACCGGCTCGAGAGCAGCCTCGAGGCCGGCGCCGACAAGGCGCGCGCGATCGCCTCGGGCACGCTGGCGGACGTCCGCGCGGCGATGGGCGTGGGCCCGGTCCGGCGGTCCGTCGGGCCTGCCGCCTAGCGTTCCGGGTCCGCGTGGCCACGATCGCCCACCGTCTCGAGCTGGACCTCGACGCCTTCACGGGCCCGTTCGACCTGCTGCTCTCGCTGATCCTCCGCGAGGAGCTGGACCTGCTCGAGGTCGAGCTGGCGGAGATCGTGATCGCCTACATCGACCACCTGGAGGCCGAGGGAGAGCTCGACCTCGAGGCGGCCACCGAGTTCCTGGTGCTGATCGCCGCGCTGCTGGAGCTCAAGTCGCGGCTGATGCTGCCCGGCGAGGAGGCGCTCGACGACCTCGACGAGCTGGCGCCCGCCGAGGCCGCCGAGGAGCTGCTCGAGCGGATGCTCCAGTACGCGCGCTTCCGCGGCGCGGGCGGCTGGACGGCGCAGGCGCACGCCGCCGGCCAGGCCTACCTGCATCGCTCCGCGCCGCTGCCGGCCGCGCTGCGCCGCGTGTCGGTCGAGATCGCCGAGCGCGCCTACGATCCGGTCGCCCTCGGCCAGGCGATCGGCTCGCTGCTGCGCACGCCGCCGCCGCTCGACCTGCGCCACATGGCGACGCCGCGCGTGTCCGTCGCCGACCGGCTCGCGCACCTGCGCGGGCTGCTCGCGCGCGGCAACGGGCGCTTCTCCTTCGACGAGGCCGTCCAGGGCGCCGATCGCGTGACCGTCGCGGTGACGCTGTTCGCGCTGCTCGAGCTCTACAAGCGCGGCGAGGCTGCCTGGGAGCAGGACGAGCCGTTCGGGCCGATCACGATCCAGGGAGCCCCATGACCGAGCTCGCGCGCCAGATCGAGGCGCTGCTCTTCCTCAGCCCCGAGCCCGTCCCGGTCGACGAGCTCGCCGACGCCGTGCAGGGCGGGGAGGAGGCCGTGCGCGAGGCGATCGGCGAGCTCGGCGAAGCGCTGGAGGGCCGCGGCGTCGTGCTCCGCGAGGTCGCCGGCGGCTGGGCGCTCGCCTCGCACCCCGACGCCGAGGAGGCCGCCCGCCGGCTGCTGGCGCGGCCGCGCACGCCCGCACTCACGCCCGCACAGGCCGAGACGCTGGCGATCGTCGGCTACCTGCAGCCCGTCAGCCGCCCCGAGGTCGCCCGCATCCGCGGCGTCGCCTCCGAGTCGGCCACCGCCGCGCTCGTCGAGCGCGGGCTGATCGAGGAGTCCGGCCGCTCGCAGTTCGGCGCGATCCTCTACCGCACGACGCCGCTGTTCCTGAAGCTGTTCGGGCTGAACACGCTCGACGATCTGCCCGAGATCGAGCAGTGGGACCCGAGCCCGGAGGACGAGGCGGCGCTGCGCGAGCGCCTGCTCCGCGCCGGCGAGGCGCGCTCTACGCAGCCTTAGCGGCGAGCTGGCCGCAGGCGGCGTCGATGTCGCGGCCGCGCGTGAGCCGCACCGTGGCCCGCAGGCCGTGCTCCTCGAGCACCGCCTTGAACGCGCCGATCGCGCCCGGAGAGGAGCCGTCGTACATCCCGGTCGGGTTGTAGGGGATCAGGTTGACCTTGTAGATCCGCGGGTCGAGCAGCCTGGCGAGCGCCACCGCCTGGCGGTAGGTGTCGTTGACCCCGTCGAGCATCACGTACTCGATGAACACCTTCCGGCGCCGGCGCGCGTAGTAGGCCTCGCACGCCTCCAGCACCGACGCGATCGGGTGGCGGTCGTTGATCGGCATGATCCGCGAGCGCAGCTCGTCCTCCGGCGCGTGCAGCGAGAACGCGAGCCGGATCGGCATGTCGGTGTCGGTCAGCGCGCGGATCCCCGGCACCCAGCCGACCGTCGAGATCGTCGTGCGGCGATGGGTGATGCCGACGTCCGGCAGCCGCCGCCCGGCCGAGAGAACGCTGTCGAGATTCATCATCGGCTCGCCCATGCCCATGAACACGAGGTGGTCGACGGGCTCGATGCGGCGGAAGTGCAGCACCTGGTCGAGGATCTCCGAGGCGGTCAGGTTGCGGCCGAACTTCATCGCGCCCGTCGCGCAGAACGTGCACGTGAGCGGGCAGCCGGACTGCGAGGACACGCAGACCGAGCGGCGGCCGTCGCGGTAGCGCATCAGCACGGCCTCGACCGCGCGGCCGTCGTGCGTGTGGAAGAGCGCCTTGACCGTGCCGTCGGCCGAGCGCAGCTCGCGCACGGTCTCCAGCGAGGAGAACGGCACTTGCTCGGTGAGCTGCGCGCGCAGCGCGGCCGGCAGGTCGGTCATCTGCTCGTAGCCCGCGGCGCCGCGCGCGGCCCAGCTCCACGCCTGGCGGGCGCGGAACGCGGGCTGGCCGGCGGCGGTCAGCGTCTCGTCGAGCAGGGCGAGGTCCACGGCCCTATGGTGGCAAGTGGTCCACAGTCATGCGGCTCGCCAAGTACCTCGCCCATGCCGGCGTCGCGTCGCGGCGCGCGTCCGAGCAGCTCATCTTCGCCGGCCGCGTGCGCGTCGGCGACGAGGTGGTGCGCGATCCGGCGCGCGACGTCGACGGCAGCGTGCCGGTCACCGTCGACGGCAGGGCGGTGCGCGTCTCGACCGGCCAGAAGGCGGTCTACGTCGTCCACAAGCCGCGCGGCGTGGTCTCCACTGCGCGCGACCCGCAGGGGCGGCCGACGATCGTCTCGCTCGTGCCGAGCGCCCGCCGGCTCTACCCGGTCGGCCGGCTCGACGCCGACACCACCGGCCTGATCCTGCTCACCGACGACGGCGAGCTCGCGCACCGGCTCACCCACCCGTCGTTCGAGGTCCCGCGCACCTACCACGCCAAGGTCCGGCACCCGCCGGTCCGCGAGGAGGCGCTGCAGCGGCTGCGCGCCGGCGTCGAGCTCGACGACGGCAGGACCGCCCCGGCGCGCGCGAAGCGGCTCGCCCCCGACCGGCTGGAGATCACGATCCACGAGGGCCGCAAGCGCCAGGTGCGCCGCATGTGCGAGGCCGTCGGCCACCCGGTGATCGCGCTCGAGCGCGTGCGCTTCGGCCCGCTGTGGCTCGGCAAGCTCGAGGAGGGCCAGCACCGCCGGCTGACCGCGCCGGAGGTCGAGAAGCTCCGGCGCAGCGGCCGATAAGGTCAGGGCCCATGCGGCTGATCGCCCTTCGCGGCGCCACCACGGTCGATGCCAATGAGGCCGACCGCATCCTCGCGGCGACCGAGCAGCTGATGACCGAGCTGCTCGCGCGCAACCGGCTCGACGCCAACTCGATCGTGAGCTGCATCTTCACGCTCACCGAGGACCTCGACGCCGAGTTCCCGGCGGTCGCCGCGCGGGAGATGGGCCTCAGCCGCGTGCCGCTGCTGTGCACCCGCGAGATCCCGGTCCCGGGCTCGCTCCCGCGCGTGATCCGCGTGCTCATGCACTGCTATCCGCCGGTCGGGGTCGACCCCCAGCACGTCTACCTCGGCGACGCGAGCGCGCTGCGGCTGGACCTCGAAGGCGCTCAATAGACTGCCCTCCATGGCCCTCGAGTTCGCCAGCAAGGTGCGGCGCATCCCGGTCTACCCGGCCGCGGACGGCTACGCGTCGGAGGGCGAGATCGCGATGATGGCGTCCAACGAGTCGCCGTACCCGCCGGTGCCGGCGGTCGTCGAGGCCATCACGAAGGCACTGTCGGGCCTTAACCGCTACCCGGACCCGACGAACGCGGCGCTGCGCCGCAAGCTCGCCGACCGCCACGGCGTGCCCGCGACGCGGATCGCGATCGGCAACGGCTCGTGCGACATCCTGCTCGCGGCGGGCGAGGCGCTGCTCGAGCCGGGGGCCGAGCTCGTGTACGCGTGGCCGTCGTTCTCGATCTACCCGCACCTGGCCGCCGCCTCCGGCGCGCGAGCGATCGAGGTGCCGGTCGACGCCGAGCACCGTCATGACCTCGAGGCGATGCTCAAGGAGGTCACGGTCGCCACGCGGCTCGTGATCGTCTGCAACCCGAACAACCCGACCTCGACGGCGCTGCCGCTCGACGAGGTCGCCGCGTTCATCGCCGACGTCCCGCGCCACGTCTGCGTGATCCTCGACGAAGCGTACGTCGAGTTCAGCCTCCTGCAGGACCCCGACGAGTCGCTCGCGCTGCTCGACAAGCACCCCAACCTCGTGCTCCTGCGGACGTTCTCGAAGGTCTACGGGCTGTGCGGCCTGCGCGTCGGCTACGGCCTGGCGGGCTCGGAGGAGTTCCGCACCGCCGTCGACCAGGTGCGCCAGCCGTTCTTCTGCAACGCCGCCGCCCAGGCCGCCGCGCTGGAGGCGCTCAACCACCAGGACGAGGTCGCGCGCCGCGTCGAGCGCAACCTGGCCGAGCGGATCGGGCTCGAGGAGGGTCTGCGCGAGCTGGGCATCGAGCCCGCCGAGTCGCACGCCAACTTCGTCTGGTTCGACCTCGGCGAGGGCCGCGACGAGCCCGACATCGTGCGCGGGCTGGCCCAGCGCGGCGTGCTCGTGCGCGCCGGCGCCGCACTCGGGCGCGATGGGGCCCTGCGCGTCACGGTCGGCACCCAGGCCGAGAACGAGCGCTTCCTGGAAGCGCTGCGCGCCTTGCTCTGATGCAGCTCGCGGGCCGCGCACCGCACCCCGCCCTGCGGTCCCACATTCGCACGCTGACCGGCTGGCACGAGCGGGCCGACGGCCCGGTGCACCGCAACGAGCTGCCCGGCGGGCGGGTCGTCCTCGTCGTCTCGTTCGGGCCGCGGATGGACATCGACGGGCGCACCTACACGTCGTTCGCCGCCGGCCTGCACGACACGCCGGCGCACACCGCGCACGGCGGGCTCGGGTACGGCATCCAGGCCTACCTGTCCCCGCTCGGGGCGCGCCGCTTCTTCGGCATGCCGATGGGCGAGCTGACGCGCCAGGTCGTCGAGCTCGAGGACCTGATCGGCCCGGTCGCCGACGAGCTGGCCGAGCGGCTCGCGAACGCGCCCGGCTGGGCCGCGCGGATCGACCTGTTCGAGCGCGCGATCGCGACCCGCGTGCTGGCGGCGCCGCCGGTCGCGACCGAGCTCGAGTGGGCCTGGCAGCGGCTGCTGGAGACCGATGGCGCCGCGCCGATCGGCGACCTCGCGCAGGAGCTGGGGTGGAGCCGCCGGCACCTGGCCGCCCGCTTCCGCGCCGAGCTGGGGATGCCGCCGAAGGCGGTCGCCCGGATCCTGCGCTTCGAGCGCGCGGTCGCGCGGCTGCGCGCCGGCGACGACCTCGCCGAGCTGGCGCTCGACTGCGGCTACTACGACCAGGCGCACTTCAACCGCGACTTCCGCGCGTTCGCGGACGCGACGCCGACCGAGCTCCGTCAGCCGGCGCTCGTCCAGTCGGGCGCCGCGTAGGCCGCGCCGGGCACGCCGCCGACGCACAGCACGCGCAGGCCGTCCGGCCCGCTGGTCAGGACGCGCTCGACGCCGGCGTCGACGCGGACGAGGTGCTCGGCGTCGAGCGGCAGGCGCCGCTCGCCGGCGACCACGGCGCCCGCTCCGCGCAGGGCGACGTACAGCTCCTGCTGGCCGGTGTCGGACTCGTCGTGCGCGCCGGTCGTGTAGTCCGGCGGCAGGTCCATGATCTGGACGCCGAAGGCGCGGATGTCCAGCCCGTCGCGGACGAGCTTGGCGAAGCCGTCCCAGAGCTGCGGCAGGTCGTCGATGGCGGCGCCGGCGATCGCGGTTTCAGCCTTCGTAGGCATGGGTCGTCCTCCTCGTGGGGGTGGTGATGAGCAGCAGTGACGCGACGCCGATCGCCAGCGGGATCGCGCCGGAGAGCAGCAGGGCGGTCTGGGCGCCGATCGCGCCGACGAGCACGCCGGCGAGCACGAGCGCCCCGATCTCGGCGCCGTTGCGGGCGGCGTTGTAGAGGGCGTAGGCGCGGCCGCGCAGCGCGTCCGGCACACGCTCGTGGATCAGCGTGCGCAGGACCACGTTCTTGACGCCGTGGGCGACGCCGCCGAGCGTGAACCCGGCGAACGCGACCGTCAGCAGCCCGCCCGCCGCGGCGGTGGCGATGCCGACGCCCTGGATCGCGATGCTCGCCAGCGCGGCGACGGCCAGGGCGCGGCGCGGGACGCGCCCGGCGAGGCCGACGGCTCCGGCGACCATCCCCAGCGTCCAGCAGGTGCCGAGCAGGCCGAACGCGGCGTCGCCCGCGCCGAGCACGTCCTTGACGTAGAAGACCTCGGCGGTGATCGACATCGAGAAGAACAGCAGCGCGGCGACCGCGGTCGCGAGCGTCACGCGCAGCACCGGATCGCGGGTGAGGACGGCGAGTCCCTCGCGGGCGCGGCCGCTGTCGCCGGCGGCCCGCTCGGGGACGCGGCGGGCGCGCAGCAGCGTCGCCGCGACCGCGACGACCGCGAACGTGAGCGCGTCGACGGCCAGCGCGATCTCCACGTGGCCCGCCGCCGCCAGCGCGCCGCCGGCCACCGGGCCGAGCGTCATGCCGGCATAGCGGGCGGTCTCGACCAGTCCGTTGACCGCGGCGAGCCGGTCCTCGCCGGCAGCCGCGGGCACGAGCGCGAACTCCGCCGGCTGGGCGAGCGACGCGCCGACGCCGACGAGCGCGCTGAGGAGGAGGATCGCGACCAGCGATCCGGTGAGCAGCGCCATCACGCCGGCCGCGACGGCCTGCAGCAGCGACACCGTGCGCAGCAGGCGGGCGTTCTCGAAGCGGTCGGTGAGCCGGCCGGCGACGCCGCCGAGCACGACGATCGGGCCGAACAGGCAGAGGAAGAACGCCGACACGGCGAGCGCCGAGTGGGTGGTCGCCTGGACGTGGAGGGCGAGCGGCACCCACAGGAGGAAGTCGCCGAACGACGAGACGCCGACGGCGGTGACGACCAGGCGCACGTCACGGATGCGGAGCGCGGTCATGCGGCGAGTGTCCGCGCCGGCCGTTGATCCACCGTGATCGGAGCGTGATCGGCGCGGTCACATCCGTCCAAGACGGATTCACGCGCGCGGCGTACGGTGTCCGCATGGTCATTCCCACGCTTCGTTACAAGGACGCCAGGGCCGCCATCGACTTCCTCGAGAGCGCCTTCGGCTTCGACGGCAAGATCCACCACGAGAACGAGGACGGCACGATCGCCCACGCCGAGCTCACATACGGGCGCGGCATGGTGATGATCGGCAGCGCCGGGACCGGCGACCCCCAGTTCGACACCCGGCAGAGCTCGATCTACGTGGTCGTCGCCGATCCCGACGCCGCGTACGGGCGGGCCAAGGCCTCCGGTGCCGAGATCACCCGCGAGATCGAGGACATGGACTACGGCTCGCGCGAGTTCACGGCCCGCGATCCCGAGGGCAACGTGTGGAGCTTCGGGACCTACGATCCGTTCCGTAACTAAGGCGCTCGCGCGAGCTTGCGAGTGCGAGTAAGCCGCATTCGCAATTCGATTGCGCGCCTGCTACAAATCTCGGACCGCGATGTCCGATCGCCCCGCCCACCTGACGCTTCACACCGCGCCGCGGGGCTTCGGCTACGCCTACTTCTCCTACCGCACCTGGCGATTTAGCTAGGCGCTCGGCCGGTGCTTGCGCACCGCCACCGCATCGGGGCCTTCGGGTCGAGCGCCGGGACCGGCAGTCGTTCGTAGAGTGTGCAAAGACCCAGGAGAAGCAGCAGATGATGATCGTGATGAAGGCGGGTGCGACCGAGGCGGAGATCCAGTCCGTCATCCACCGGATCGAGTCGGTCGGCGCCCGCGCTCACCCCTCGCGCGGCGAGGAAGTCACCGTGATCGGCGCGATCGGCGATCGCGAGCACGTGGCCCGGCTCGGCCTCGAGGGTGCACCCGGCGTCGCCCAGGTCGTACCGATCCTCAAGCCGTACAAGCTCGCCTCGACGCAGGTACGCGCCGGCGAGCGCACGGTGATCGACGTCGACGGACGAAAGATCGGCGGTGAGCACTTCTCGCTCATCGCCGGGCCGTGCACCGTCGAGTCGCGCGACCAGACCCTGACCACCGCCCGCGCCGTCGCGGCCGCCGGCGCGTCGCTGTTCCGCGGCGGCGCGTACAAGCCGCGCACCTCGCCGTACGCCTTCCAGGGCCTCGGGCAGGAGGGGCTGCGGCTGCTCGCCGAGGCCAAGGAGGAGACCGGCCTCCCGATCGTCACCGAGGTGATGGACGCGCGCGACATCGAGGCCGTCGCCACGGTCGCCGACGTCATCCAGATCGGCGCCCGCAACATGCAGAACTACCCGCTCCTGTCCGAGATCGGGCGCGCCGGCAGGCCGGTCCTGATCAAGCGCGGCCTGTCCTCGACGCTCGAGGAGCTGCTGATGGCGGCGGAGTACGTGCTCAAGGAAGGCAACCCGGACGTGCTCCTGTGCGAGCGCGGCATCCGCACGTTCGAGACCGCCTACCGCTTCACGCTCGACCTCACGGCGATCCCGGTACTCAAGGAGCTCACGCACCTGCCCGTGATCGTCGATCCCAGCCATGCCGCCGGCCGGCGTGCGCTGGTGACGCCGCTGTCGCTGGCGGCGGCCGCGGCGGGCGCCGACGGGATCATCGTCGAGGTGCACCCGCACCCGGAGGAGGCGATCTGCGACGGCCCGCAGCAGCTGTACGCGGACCGCTTCGCCGAGTACGCCGAGCAGGTCGAGCGCGCCGCGGCGGTCGCCGGCAAGGTGCTCTCCAACGTCGTCTGATGGCCGACGGTCCGCGCCGGCCTGTCGTGGCCGTGGTCGGCGTGGGCCTGATCGGCGGCTCGATCGGGCTGGCCGCGCGCGAGCGCCTCGGAGCGCGCGTGCGCGGCTTCGACCCCGGTGACGGGGTGCTGGCGCGCGCGGTCGAGCTCGGCGCGGTGGCCGACGGCTGCGGCTCGGCGGCGGACGCGCTCGACGGCGCGGACGTCGCGTTCGTGGCCGCGCCGGTCGGCGCCTTGCCGACGGTGGTGCGCGACGTGCTGGCGGCGGCCGGGCCGGACTGCGTGGTCTCGGACGTCGGGTCGACCAAGCGCTCGGTGGTGGCGGCGGTCGACGACCCGCGCTTCATCGGCGGCCACCCGCTCGCCGGCGCCGAGACCGCCGGCGTCGAGCACGCGCGCGCGGATCTGTTCGACGGCGCGACCTGGTACCTGACGCCGACCGCGCGCACCGGCGGGATCCTCTACGAGCGCCTGCACCGCTTCCTCGTCGACCTCGGCGCGCACCCTGCGGCGCTCGACGCCGACACCCACGACGCGCTGTTGGCGACGGTCTCGCACCTGCCGCACGTGCTCGCCAACGTGCTCGTCGCGCGCGCGGCGCGGGTGCTCTCCGACGAGGGCGAGCGGCTGCCGGCAACCGGCCCATCGTTCCGCGACGCGACGCGCGTGGCCGGCGCCAACACCGGCATCTGGCGCGACATCTACCTCGCGAACGCCGACGCGCTGGTGTCCGCGATCGACGACACGGTCGCGCGGCTGGGTGAGGTGCGCGCGGCGCTGGCGGCGCGTGACGGCGACGCCGTGGCGGCCTGGAACGACGGCGCGCGCGCGGAGCGCCGGCGGCTGCTCGAGGCCGACCTGGCGGGCGGCGAGGTGCACGAGCTGCGTGTGGCGGTACCGAACCGGCCGGGCGTCGTCGCCGAGGTGGCGCTCGCGCTCGGGCGCGCAGGCGTCAACATCCTCGACATGGCCCTGTATCCCGCGCCCGACCACTCGACCGGCACGATCGCCCTGTGGATCGCCGGCGAGCGCCATGCGGTCGAGGCGCAGGGGCTGGTCGAGGGGCTCGGGCTGACGGTGGCGCGGGCATGAACGCCCGCTTCTCGCCCGACGGGCCGCTGCGCGGCACGCTCGCGGTCCCGCCCGACAAGTCGCTGTCGCACCGCGCGGCGCTGCTGGCGGCGATGACCGACGAGCCGGTCTCGATCACCGGCTATCTCGACGCGGCCGACACGAACTCGACGCTCACGGCGGTGCAGGCGCTCGGCGCGCTGGTCGAGCGCCGCGCGGACTCGCTCGTCGTGCGCGGCGCCGGGCTGCGCGCGGCGGCACCGGTGGCCGGGCCGATCGACGTCGGCAACGCCGGCACGCTGATGCGGCTGCTGCCAGGCTGGCTGGCCGGGCAGGAGGGCGGAGCCTGGACGCTCGACGGCGACGCGTCGATCCGCCGCCGGCCGGTCGATCGCGTGGCGGCGCCGCTGGCGGAGATGGGCGCGCGGATCGACGCCACCGACGGGCGCTACCCGCCGTTCACCGTGGCCGGGAGCGCGCTGCGCGGGATCGAGTACGAGCTGCCGGTCGCGTCCGCCCAGATCAAGTCGTGCGTCCTGCTCGCCGGGCTGACCGCCTCCGGCCCGACGACCGTGATCGAGCCGGCGCCGAGCCGCGACCACACCGAGCGGATGCTCGCCGCGGCCGGGGTGCGGATCGCGCGCGCGGGCGACCGGATCACGGTCGCCCCGCAGGACGAGCTCGAGCTCGGCGCCCTGCACGTGCCGGGCGACCCGTCGTCGGCCGCCTTCCACGCCGCCGCCGCCGTGCTCGTGCCGGGCTCGCGGATCGTGCTCGAGGGCATGGGCGCGAACTGGACGCGGACGGGCTTCTTCCGGATCCTGCAGCGCATGGGCGCGGTGGTCGTCGGGCCGCTGGAGGAGCCCGGCGAGGGGATCCCGGAGGACGAACCGGTCGTGGAGCTCGACGTCGCCCACGGCCCGCTGGTCGGCACGGTCGTCGAGCCGGACGAGGTGCCGCTGGCGATCGACGAGCTGCCGCTGGTCGCCCTGCTCGGATGCTTCGCCGAGGGGCCGACGCTCGTGCGCGGCGCCGCCGAGCTGCGGCTGAAGGAGACCGACCGGATCGCGGCGGTGGTCGAAGGGCTGCGCGGCCTCGGCGCGACGATCGAGGCGACCGAGGACGGCTTCGCGGTCGAGGGCGGGGGCGGGCTGCGCGGCGGGGCGATCGACGCGCGCGGCGACCACCGCCTGGCGATGCTCGGGGCGATCGCCGGCCTCGCCTCGCGCGACGGCGTCGAGGTGATCGGCATGGACGCCGCCGCCGTGTCCTACCCCGGCTTCGAGGCCGATCTCGCGGGGCTGCGCTGATGGCCGAGGAGGGCGGGCAGTTCCACTTCCACCCGGGGTCGTACATGGAGCTCATGACGTCCGAGCTGCCGGACTACTTCCGGCTACAGGACGAGGCGGCGGCCGCGACCGGCGCAGGCGCCCGGCGGCTGCTCGAGCTCGGGACCGGCACGGGGGAGACCGCCCTGCGCGTGCTGGCGCGCCACCCCGGAGCCGCGCTGGTGGGGATCGACGTCAGCGCCGACATGCTTGCCGTCGCCGGCGATCGCCTCCCGGGCGCCGACCTGCGCGTCGCCCGGCTCGAGGACCCGCTCCCGTCCGGCCCGTTCGACCTCGTCTTCTCGGTCCTGGCGATCCACCACCTCGACGGCCCGGGCAAGGCCGACCTCTTCCGCCGCGTCGCCGCGGTGTTGGTATCCGGTGGTCGGTTCGTGATCGGCGACGTCGTCGTCCCCGACGACCCCGCCGACGCGATCACGCCGTTGAGTGAGGGCTACGACATGCCGAGCCGGGTCGACGAGCAGCTGGGGTGGCTGGGCGATGCCGGCTTTGCGGCGGCCGTGGCGTGGTCGGCGCGCGATCTCGCCGTGATCGTGGGGGAGTTGGGCGGGCGAACGTCAACCCCGGCTGGGTAAGGGAGCGGGGCAGCCAGCGTGGGTTTCGTCGCACTCATCGTCGCGCCGGTCTGCGTTGCGACGAAACCCACGCCACAGGACGGTTTCGTCTCAACGATCGCGCCGCCGAGCGTGAGTGAGACGAAACCCACGCCCCGTCCCCGCCTCCCTACCGAGCCGCAGTTGACGTTCGCCGGCGCCCTCACGCGGCCCGGGTCCGCCGCGGCGGCGCGACCGCGCGCCGCACCGCGGCCGCAAGCGCCGGCGCCTCGTCGACGGCGACCGCCGCGGTGGTGATGCGGATCGCGGCGCCGGCGGACAAGCGGTATGCGCGGCCCGCGGCGACCGCGTAGCCGTCAGCGAGCAGCGCGCGGACGGCGGCGTCCTCGTCGGGGACCGGGACCCAGAGGTTGATGCCGCTGGGCGGCACCGGGAGGTCGAGCAGCCGCGCCAGCTCGGCGCGGCGCTCCGCGTACGCCTCGGCTGCGCGGGCGACCACCGCCATCACCGCGTCGTCGGCCCACAGCGCCGCGACGAGCCGCTGGACGAAGCCGCTGACCCAGCCCGGCCCGAGCGACTGCCGGCCCTCGACGCGCGCGAGCGTCGTCTCGTCGCCGGCCACCACCGCGAGCCGCAGATCGGGGCCGAGCCACTTGGAGACCGACCGGACGGCGGCCCAGCGCGCCCGGCCCGGCTCGACGAGCGTGTGCCACGGCGTCCCCGCCACGGGGCCGAGATGGTCGTCCTCGAGCACGAGCACGTCGTCGGCCAGCACCGCGCGCAGCTCCGCCGCGCGCTCGGCGTCCATCGCCGCGCCGCACGGGTTGTGCCCGCGCAGGGTGAGCACGACCGCGCGCGCCCCGGCCCGCTGGGCGGCGGCCAGGGCGCCCGGCACCATCCCGCGCTCGTCGACGGCCACGCCGACGAGCCGCAGGCCGAGCATGCGCGCGAGGTCGAGCACGCCAGGCCAGCCGGGGTCCTCGACCGCGACGGCGTCGCCGGGCGCGAGGTGCGCGGTGAGCACGCGCTCGATCCCGTCGAGCGCGCCGTTGACGACGCACAGGCGGTCGGCGGGCACGCCGTCGGCGGTGAGCGCTGCGCGGGCGACAGCCGCGAGCTCGGGCAGCATCGGGTCGCGCCCGTAGAGCCGGTGCGGGGCGTCGAGCGCGTGCAGCGCGGGCGTGATCTCGGGCAGCAGCGCCGGATCCGGGCTGCCGGTGATGAGGTCACGCGCGCTCTCGGGGACGGGCCACGCGGCGCGCACGGGCCGCAGCGGCGGCCGCTCGGCCACGCGCGTGCCGCTGCGCGGCCGCGAGACCACCACGCCGCGGCGCCGCAGCTCGGCCAGCGCGGCCGCGACAGTCGTCGGGCTCACGCCCAGCGAGTCCGCGAGCCGCCGCACCGACGGCAGCGCCGCGCCCGGCGCCAGCCGCCCCGCCGCGACGGACGCCTCGACGCTCGCCGCGATCTCGCCGGCCGACGACCCGGCGATCGCCGCTGCGCCCCGGCCGGTCTCGCCGCCCCGCGCGGTGTCGCTGGACGCCGACAGCTCGGGCTGATACTGTTCCGGCACAGTCATCTAACTGTAACAGAACAGTGCTCCAGACGCCACGAACCAAACTCCGCCGCGTGCCCAAGCGCGGCTTCCACGACCGCGAGACGGTCGACGCGATCCTCGACGAGGCGCTGATCAGCCACGTCGGGTTCGTCCACGATGGCAAGCCGGCGGTGATCCCCACGCTGCACGCCCGCGTCGGCGACGAGGTGCTCCTGCACGGCTCGGCCGCGAGCCGGATGTTGCGGACGCTCAGTCAGGGCGTCGACGTGTGCCTGACCGCGACGCTGATCGACGGGCTCGTGCTTGCCCGCTCGGCGTTCCACCACTCGATGAACTACCGCTCGGTCGTCCTCTACGGCCAGGCGCGCCCGCTCGCCGGCGACGACCGGCTCGAGCAGGCGCTCGAGGCGTTCACCGAGAAGCTCGTGCCCGACCGCTGGAACGACGTCCGCTGGCCCACCCCCAAGGAGCTCAAGGGCACCACCGTGCTCGCGCTCCCCATCACCGAGGGCTCGGCGAAGATCCGGACCGGCCCGCCGATCGACGACGACGAGGACTACGCGCTCGACGCCTGGGCCGGCGTCGTGCCGCTCCGCCTCACCGCCTACCCGGCCGAGCCCGACCCGCAGCTGCGCCCCGGGATTCCCCAGCCGTCGTACGTGCGCTAACTAAGCTCTCGCGCCGTGGTCATCGCGATCGACGGCCCGGCGGGCGCCGGCAAATCAACGGTGGCTCGCGCCGTCGCGCGCGAGCTCGGCTTCACCTACCTCGACACGGGGGCGATGTACCGCGCCGTCGGGCTCGCCTCGACGCAGGAGGGCGGAGCGCCCGCCGAGATCGCGCATCGCGTCGGCATCGAGGGCGGCGACCGCGTGTTCATCGACGACCGCGACGTGACCGACGCGATCCGCACGCCGGAGGTCTCGAAGGCCGCCTCGCGTGTTGCCGCCGACCCCGCGGTGCGCGCGGTGCTCGTCGCCAAACAGCAGGCGATCATGGCCGACGGCGACTGGGTCGCCGAGGGCCGCGACATCGCGACCGTCGTCGCACCCGACGCCGCGGTCAAGGTCTTCCTCACGGCCGACCCGAACGAGCGCGCGCGGCGCCGCTTCCAGCAGCGCGGCGGCGATCCCGACGAGGTCCGGCGTGACCAGGACGAGCGCGACCGGCGCGACGCCAGCGCCGACCGCAGCGTCCACGAGCCCGCGCCCGACGCCATTCCGCTCGACACCACCGGGCTCTCGCTCGACGAGGTCGTCGGCCAGGTCGTGACGCTGGCCGTCGAACGTAACGTCGCCGAAGGCGAAAGACTTGGACGTCGTTCGCCTGGCAGGCGAAAGACGAGTTCATGAAGGTCGCGGTCGTCGGCTACCCCAATGTCGGCAAGTCCTCGCTCGTCAACCGGCTCACGCAGACGCGCGAGGCGGTCGTGCACGAGCGTCCGGGCATCACGCGCGACCGCAAGGAGCTCAGCACCGAGTGGAACGGCCGGCGGCTGACGCTGATCGATACCGGCGGGGTCGACCTCGAGGACCACGACCCGCTCGCCGTCTCGATCCAGGACCAGGCGCGCGAGGCGATCGCCGACGCGGAGGTCGCGCTGCTCGTGGTCGACGCGCGCGCGGGCCTGCGCCCGGGCGACCAGGAGATCGCGCAGATCCTGCGCGGCGGGGAGCTGCCGGTCGTCGTCGCCGCCAACAAGGTCGACACGCCGGGCGACATCGCCCTGATCCACGACTTCCACCGCCTCGGGCTCGGCGACCCGCTGCCGGTCTCGGCCGCGCAAGGTCTCGGCACCGGCGACCTGCTCGACCGGCTCGTCGAGGTCGCGCCCGACGCCGACGACGGCCCCGACGAGGACGAGGACGTCGTCCGCCTCGCCGTGATCGGCCGCCCGAACGTCGGCAAGTCGTCGCTCGTGAACGCGTTCCTGGGCCGCGAGCGCGTGATCGTCTCCGAGGCCGCCGGCACGACGCGCGACGCGATCGACACCGCGATCGAGGTCGACGGCCGCCGCATGCTGCTCGTCGACACCGCCGGCATCCGCCGCGCCGCGAAGGTCAGCGAGTCGGTCGAGTACTACACGTCGCTGCGCTCGCAGCGCGCGGCCGAGCGCGCCGACGTCGCGCTCGTCGTCGCCGACGCGCAGGACGGCGTCACCGCGCAAGACATGCGGATCGCCGACCTCGCGATGAAGGCCGGCTGCGCGACCGCGCTCGTGCTCAACAAGTGGGACGTGACCGGCGGCGAGGGCGACCCGCGCGGCCCGGGCGCCGGCGTCGGCCCCGCCGAGCTCGATCGCGAGCGCGCGCGCGTGAACCGGAAGCTGCGGCTGCGCCCGCGCGTGATCACCGCGTCGGCCACGACCGGCCGCAACGTGCCGCGGCTGCTGCAGGAAGCGCTCTCGCTCGCCGACCGCGCGTCGCACCGCGTGCCGACGCCCGAGCTCAACCGCTTCCTCGCCGAGGTGACCGCCGCGCGCCAGCCGCCGGCCAAGCAGGGCCACCGGCTGAAGATGCTCTACATGGCGCAGATCGGCGTGCGCCCGCCGCGCTTCGCGATCCAGGTCAACAGCCGCACCCGCGTCACGCGCGAGTACGCGTACTTCGTCGAGAACCGGCTGCGCGAGCGCTACGCGCTCGAAGGCATCCCGGTCATCATCGACTTCAACGAGCGAAAGCAGCGGGAACGCGGCTGAAGGGCGGAGCCCGGTTACGGCACGGATGCGGTCGTCCTCATCAGAGCGCCGGCCGGATGCCGGCAAGGGCAGACTCGCTACGCTCTCCCGTCTCATGACCCAGACCGACAACGAGTACCTGTTCACTTCGGAGTCCGTCACCGAGGGCCACCCCGACAAGATCGCCGACCAGATCTCCGACGGGGTCCTCGATGCCGTGCTGCGCGACGACCCGACAGGCCGCGTGGCGTGCGAGACGCTCGTGAACACCGGGCTCGTCGTGGTCTCCGGCGAGATCTCCACGACCACGTACGTGGACATCCAGGACGTCGCCCGCGAGACGATCCGCAAGATCGGCTACACGGACGCCGACCTCGGCTTCTCCGCCGACTCCTGCGCCGTCATCAACGCGATCGACAAGCAGTCGCCCGACATTGCCCAGGGCGTCGACAACGCGTACGAGTCGCGCACCGATGCGTCCGACGACGACGAGCTCGATGTCGCCGGTGCGGGCGACCAGGGCATGATGTTCGGCTACGCGAGCAACGAGACCGACGAGCTGATGCCGCTGCCGATCTCGCTCGCCCACAAGCTCGCGCACCGCCTCGCCGCGGTCCGCCACGCCGAGCTGATCCCGTACCTGCGGCCCGACGGCAAGACCCAGGTCTCCGTCCGCTACCGCGACGGCCGTCCGGTGGAGATCGAGAAGCTGCTGATCTCGACTCAGCACAAGGAGGGCGCCGAGACGCTGATCCCGGACGACCTCTGGGAGCACGTGGTCGAGCCCGTCCTGCCGCGCGAGCTCTACGACCCGCGCAAGCTGCGCAAGCACTTCCTCGTCAACCCGACCGGCCGCTTCGTCATCGGCGGCCCGGTGGGCGACGCCGGCCTGACCGGCCGCAAGATCATCGTCGACACCTACGGCGGCATGGCCCGCCACGGCGGCGGCGCGTTCTCCGGCAAGGACCCGAGCAAGGTCGACCGCTCGGCGGCGTACGCCGCGCGCTACGTCGCCAAGAACGTCGTGGCCGCCGGCCTCGCCGACCGCTGCGAAGTCCAGGTCGCGTACGCGATCGGCGTCGCGCACCCGGTGTCCGTGATGGTCGAGACGTTCGGGACCGAGAAGGTCGGTCGCGCCAAGATCCTGCAGCTCATCGACGAGCACTTCGATCTGCGCCCGGGGGCCTTCCGGGAGTACCTGCGGCTGCACCGTCCGATCTACCAGAAGACGGCGGCCTACGGTCACTTCGGGCGCGAGGACCACGACTTCACGTGGGAGAAGACCGACAAGGCGGACGCGCTGCGTGCGGCCGCCGGCCTCGGCGCCGCCGCAGCTTCCGTGGCATAGATTTGCGGCAGCCGTTTCGGGGTAGGCCTCGACCTGCCCCATGACGGATCTCCGGCTCGACACCGATTTCGTCGACTACGCGATCCTGGCGACGTATTTCTGCGTCGTCCTCGGCGTCGGCTTCGCCGCCAAGCGCTACATCAAGAGCAGCCTCGACTACTTCCTGTCGGGGCGCTCGCTACCCGCCTGGATCACCGGCCTGGCCTTCATCTCGGCCAACCTGGGCGCGCTCGAGGTGATCGGGATGTCGGCCAACGGCGCCCAGTACGGCGTCGCGACGGTCAACTACTACTGGATCGGCGCGATCCCGGCCATGGTCTTCCTCGGCCTGGTGATGATGCCGTTCTACTACGGCTCGAAGATCCGCTCGGTCCCCGAGTTCCTGCGCCTGCGCTTCAACGACTCGGCGCACAAGTTCAACTCGTGGACCTTCGCGCTCGCCACGGTCCTGATCGCGGGGGTGAACCTCTACGCGCTCGCGCTCGTGCTCAAGCTGCTGCTCGGGTGGCCGATCATCGCCGGCGTCGTCGTCGCCGCCGTCATCGTCATGGTCTACATCAGCCTCGGCGGCCTCTCGTCGGCGATCTACAACGAGGTGCTCCAGTTCTTCATCATCGTCGCGGCGCTGCTGCCGATCGTGATCATCGGCCTCGTGGACGTGGGCGGCTGGAACGGGGTGATGGACGGCATCAAGCAGTCCAACATCGGTGAGGCAGGCCTGCACGCGCTGAAGGGGACCGAGCCGGGGAACGTGACCAACCCGATCGGGTCGAGCTGGATCGGCCTCGTCTTCGGGCTCGGCTTCGTGCTCTCGTTCGGCTACTGGACGACGAACTTCGCCGAGGTCCAGCGCGCGCTCTCGGCCAAGAACCTCTCGGCCGCCCAGCGCACGCCGCTGATCGGCGCGTTCCCGAAGCTCGTGCTGCCGTTCATCATGATCCTGCCGGGCATGATCGCGCTCGTGGTCATCCCGAAGATGGGGAGCACCAGCGATCCGAACCTCGCGTTCAACAACGCGCTGCCGCTGCTGATGAACAAATACCTGCCGAACGGGATGCTGGGTCTGGCGATCACCGGTCTCATGGCGTCGTTCATGGCGGGCGTCGCGGCGAACGTCTCGGCCTTCAACACGGTGGTGACGACGGACCTCATGCAGCCGTACATCCGCCCGGGTGAGTCGGACGAGTGGTACGTGAGGTTCGGGCGCTTCGCGACGATCGGCGGCCTCGTCATCGCGATGGGCACGGCGCTGATCGCGTCGACGTACGACAACCTCATGAACTACGTCCAGGCGCTGTTCTCGATCTTCAACGCGCCGCTGTTCGCGACGTTCATCATCGGCATGTTCTGGAGGCGGATGACGCCGTGGGCGGGCTTCTGGGGCCTCGTCGCCGGCACGATCGCGGCCGGGACGACCTGGATCGGGTACAAGG
>DATDKF010000272.1:0-9155 GCA_036520135.1 Solirubrobacteraceae bacterium | reverse complement strand
GAGCTTGTCGCCCTCGGAGGCCCGGAACGGCAGGCCGTCGGCACCGTCGATCACGTAGCCGGCGTGGAGCTGCTTCGTGATCGCCGACTTGTTCCCGGCGTTGATGCCGGCGCCGAGCACGGCCACGACGGTCACGAGCGTCAGCCCGATCATGAGCGCTGCCGCGGTCGATGCGGTCCGGCCCGGGTTGCGCACGGCGTTGGCTCCTGCCAGCTCGCCGGCGACGCCACCGGCGCGACGAGCCGGCCAGCCGACGACGCGGGCGAGCGGCTTCACCATGCGCGGCGCGAGCAGCGCGATGCCAATGAACAGCCCGAGCACGCCGGGGCCGAGCAGCAGCGCGACGAGCGCCCCGCTCACGCCGTGGGCGAACATCGCCACGGTGATCGCCGCCAGCGACGCCAGCAGCACGCCGATTCCGGCCTTGGCCGAATGGTTCGCGAACCGCGACGGCGGCAGCACGGCGCCCTCGCGCACCGCCGCAATCGGCGGCACCCGCGTCGCACGCTTCGCCGGCAGGATGCTCGCCAGCAGCGTGACGCCGGTGCCGAGGATGAGCGACGTCGTGATCGTGTGCATCGCGACGACCGTGCCGCCGTCAGGCAGCTCGATGCCCAGCGCGCTGAACAACGCGACCATGCCCTTGGCGATCGCCAGCCCCATCACGAGGCCGATCACCGAGGCCAGCAGACCGATCACCAGACCTTCCAGGCGCACCGAGCGCATGACCTGCTTGCGCGAGGCGCCGAGCGTCCGCAGCGTCGCGAACTCCCGCGTGCGCTGGGCGACCGTGATCGAGAGGGTGTTGAAGATCACGAACGCGCCGACCAGCAGCGCGATGCCGCCGAAGCCGAGCAGCACCCAGCGGATCATCGACATCCCGTCGTTGACCGACTTCGCGTCGTCCTTGGCCTGCTTCGCGCTGTCCTGGACCTCCAGGTCGGCGGGCAGAATCGGCTTGATCGCCTGCACGAGCTGCGCGGGCGACGTGCCGTCCTTCGCCGCGACGGAGATCCCGTCGTAGCGACCCTCGCGATGCAGCAGGGTCTGCGCGGTCGGCACGTCCCACGCCGCGATGCTCGCGAAGCCGAGCGAGTCGACGCTGCCGTACGACACCGTGCCGCTGACGCGGTACGTGTGCTTCTTGCCGAGCGTCGACACCACGACGGCGTCGCCGACCTTGTAGTGCCGCTTGCCGGCGGTGCCGACGTCGATCGCGACCTCGTCGGGGCCGTGCGGCGGCTCGCCGGTCTTGAACTTGAGCGGGCTGAAGCGGGCGTTGGCGGCGTCATAGCTCCCGCCGACGCTCTCCTTGGCGACGGCCTTGCCGTCGGCGCCGATGATGTCGGCGACGTTCGCCTCGGTCGGGTTGACGTCGCCGGCGGCCGCCTCGACCTCGGGCAGCGCCCGGACCTTCTCGAGCATCGCCGCCGGGATCGTGACGCCGCTGCCGCTGGTCGAGTTCTTGACGATCTCCTTGCCGCGGACGACCGCGTCGGTATGCGCCGACGTCTCCGCGAAGAGCCCGTCGAACGACTTCTGCATCGTGTCGGTGAGGATCAGTGTGCCGCTGACCATCGAGACGCCGATGACGATCGCGAAGGCGGTCAGCAGGGCGCGGATCTTGCGGCCCGCGAGGCCCTTGAGTGCGACGGCGATCATCGGCCGGACACCTCCTCGAGGGTCGCGAGGATCTCGTGCGCGCTGGAGCGGCCGATGTCGCGCACGATGTGGCCGTCGGCGAGGAACAGCACGCGGTCGGCGATCGCGGCCGCGTTGGCGTCGTGGGTGACCATGACCGTGGTCTGGCCGAGCTGATCGACGGAGTCGCGCAGCAGGGCGAGGATCTCGCCGCTGGTGGTGGAGTCCAGGTTGCCGGTCGGCTCGTCGGCGAACATCACGGTCGGGCGCGAGACGAGTGCGCGGGCGACCGCGACGCGCTGCTGCTGGCCGCCGGAGAGCTCGGACGGGCGGTGCCCGAGGCGGTCGGTGAGCCCGACGGTCTCCACGAGCTCGGCGAGCCAGGCGGGGTCGGGGGTCTGGCCGGCGAGCTTGAGCGGCAGCGCGATGTTCTCGGCCGCCGTGAGCATCGGGAGCAGGTTGAAGAACTGGAAGATGAAGCCGATGTGGTCGCGCCGCAGGAGCGTGAGCGCGGTGTCGTCGAGGGCGGTGAGGTCCACGCCGGCGACCGTGACGTCGCCGGCCGTGGGCTGGTCGAGGCCGGCGAGGATGTGCATGAGCGTGGACTTGCCAGAGCCCGAAGGGCCCATGACCGCGGTCAGCTGGCCGCGCGCGATGTCGACGGACACGCCGCGCAGCGCGTCAACCGCGGTGTCGCCGTCGCCGTAGCGGCGCACGACATCGCTCGCCGTGACGACCGAAGTCGCGACCGGAGTGGGGTGAATCTCGGGGAGGAGTGTTTGCATGGGTCGACCGTCCCAGGCGGCAGCGTGACCCGACAGGGGGTCGGCAGGCGTGTGCGGGTGCCCGAATGAGCACCCCGCCATGGTCGGTTCTCAGCCCGCGGCGGTCTCGAGCCGGAGGTACTCGACAACGGCGAGGACGCGGCGGTTGTCGTCCTCGTCCTCGGCCAGGCCGAGCTTGCCGAAGACGGCGGTGACGTGCTTCTGGACGCCGCGCCGGCTCAGGTCGAGCGCCTCGCCGATCGCCCGATTCGACCGCCCCTCGGCGAGCAGCTCGAGGACCTCGCGCTCGCGCGGCGTGAGCGATGCCAGCCGGCCGTCGTCGCGCGTGCTCGCCAACAGCCGCGCGACGACCTGCGGGTCCAGCGCCGAGCCGCCCGCGGCCACCCGACCCAGCGCGGCGGTGAACTCGTCGATCTCCCCGACGCGGTCCTTGAGCAGGTAGCCGAGCCCCCGCGGGTTCTCCGCGAGCAGCCGCGCCGCGACCCCGGTCTCGACGTGCTGCGAGAGGATCACGACGCCGATCCGCGGATGGCGGGCGCGGATCTCGTGTGCTGCGCGCAGCCCTTCGTCGGTGAACGACGGCGGCATCCGGACGTCGACGATCGCCACGTCGGGCTCGTGCTGCTCGACCGCGCGTTGCAGCTCGTCGGCCGACGACGCCTGCGCGACCACGTCGATCCCGGCACGCCCGAGGAACGCGGCGATGCCTTCGCGCATGAGCGCGCTGTCGTCGGCGATCACGACACGCACGGCAGCTCCGCCGTGATCACGGTTCCCGCGCCGGGTGGGCTCATGACGAGAAGCTGTCCGTTCAGCGCCGCGACACGGTCGGCCAGGCCGTGCAGGCCGGATCCGTCCGCCGCGTTCGCGCCGCCCACCCCGTCGTCGGCGATCTCGATCGCCACACCGGCCGTCGTGCGCGAGAGGCGGACCGACGCCGCCGTGGCGCCGGCGTACTTGCCGACGTTCGCCAGCGCCTCGCACGCCACGAAGTACACGGCCAGCTCGACCGCTTGGGGCATGTGCGCCGGCGCGTCACACGACACCGCGGTGGCCACGGTCGAGCGGCCGGCCAGCGACTCGAGGGCGGAGACAAGGCCGTGGTCGAGCGCGGCGGGATGGATGCCGCGCGCCAGCTCGCGGAGCTCCTGCAGCGACTGGGCCAGCTCGTCGCTCGCGGCGGCCGCGAGCTGCTCCGCCTGGTCGGGGTCCCGCCGGATGTCGGAGCGGAGCATCCGCAGCTGCAGCGAGAGCGCGACGAGCCGCTGCTGGGCTCCGTCGTGCAGGTTGCGCTCGAGCCTGCGGCGCTCGGCGTCGCCGGCCGCGACGATGCGCTGGCGCGACGCCTGCACCTCGGCGAGCCGGGCGTCCGATTCCACCAGCAGGCGCTCGTTCTCCAGGGCCATCGCCGCCGCAGCGCGCACGGCGTCGATCATCTCCGGATCGTCGTCGAGCGAGGCGTCGTAGACGATCGCCGCCGGCTCGCGGCCGTCGATCTCGATCGGCGCGCTCGCCCGGTCTGGCGTGACCGGCGGCACGAGCACGGCCCGGCCGGCCGCATCGGCGTGTCCCGGGGAATTCGGGAGCCGGTAGGCCAGCACGAGCGTCGGGTCCCCGAGGGTGCGTCCGAGCGCCGCCTGCAGCGCTGCGCCCCGCATCCCGCTCAAATCGCTGAAGAGCTGAGCGAGCCCGCCGCGGGCGAGCCGCGAGCGCAGCAGACCGGCGAGGAACGCCGCGGGCACGACGAGCATCGAGGAGTAGGCGAGGACGATCATGAACTGCGAGCGCGGCCCCTCCACGAGGTCGGTCACGAGGAGCCAGACGAACAGCAGCAGGCACACGGCACCCGCGATGCTTGGCAGGAACGCCCGCCGCCGCGCGGGGGACGACGCGTGCCAGCGTCTCGCGATCACGACGCATATCGCGACGCAGAGGACGATGGTCAGCGAGCGCTGCGTGGTGTCGACGACGCCGTAGAGCTTCTCGCTCGGGAAGGCGAGCAGCACATTGTCCGGCTCCTCGGAGAACAGCATCGAGACGACGTCCATGACGAACGCCACGACGAACACCCAGGCGACGATCACCCGGTCGATCCGGCCGTGCAGCCGCCCGCCGGTGACGAACGAGAGGATCAGCGCCGCGAAGAACGGCTCCCAGATGTCCTCCAGCAGCTCGCCGGCCGTGAGCGTGACGCCCGTGTGGATCTGCTTGAGCAACAGCGAGACGAGCAGGCCGAACCCGGTCGCGGTCATCAGCGCCCCGCTGCGGCTGTCGGGCCGCCGGTGCCAGGCGACGAGACCGAACGCGGCGAACGAACCGCCGACCAGGCGGTACACGAGATCGGCCGGTTCGACCGGGGCGTCCTCGGCGAAGATGATCGGCACCAGGGCGCCGAACTCGGCGGCGATCGCCAGGGTCCACATCCCGACCCAGAACCCGGCGCTGCGTCGTGGAGCCGTGAAGCGGCTCGACGGGGTCACGGACCCACTCTAACCCCGATCGGGTGCCCAAACGAGCACCGTGATCCCCCAGCGAGCACCCTGTCCGGCGCGCCGGGCGCTGGGGATGCTGCAACGACCATGCGCCTCCACCCCAGATCCCTTATCCTCGCCGCCGCCCTGATCGCTCCGGCCGCCGCGTTCACTGCCGGCTGCGGCGACTCCGGCACCGCCTCGCGCCCCGCTGCCGCGAAGCCCGCGGCGAGCCCGCCGACGCTGACGTCGCAGCTCCAGGACGTCGTCGACGCAGGCGCTCCCGGCGCGATCGCGCTCGTCAACGACGGCCATACAGTCCGGCTTCACGCCGCCGGCGCGGCGCATCCGACGGACCGCTTCCGCGCGGGCAGCACCACGAAGTCGTTCGTCTCGACCGTCGCGCTGCAGCTCGTGGGCGAGGGCAAGCTGCGGCTCTCGGATACCGTCGAGCGCTGGCTGCCAGGGATCCTCCCCTACGGCGATCACGTCACCGTGCGCCAGCTGCTCCAGCTCACGAGCGGCGTGCCCGACAACCAAGGCCCGGTCGAGGCCGAGTGGCTCAAGGGCAACATGACCAAGTCGTGGTCGCCGCGCGAGCTCGTGGCGCTCGTCGCCGACAAGAAGCCCGACTTCGCGCCCGGCACCTCGTGGGCGTACTCCAACACCAACTACGTGCTGGCCGGCCTGGTCGTCGAGCGCGTGACGGGTCATCGCCTGGGCGACGAGCTCCAGCGGCGGATCTTCGACCCCCTGCACCTGCGTCACACATCCTTCCCGACCGACGAGTCGACGATCGCGGGCGCCCATGTCAACGGCTACGCGCTCGTCGAGGGCGACCTGCTCGACGTCACCGTGCTGAACCCGTCCGGCACGTGGGGCGCCGGCAACCTCGTGGGCAGCGCTCCCGACATCGCCCGCTTCTGGCGCGCGCTGCTCGGCGGCAAGCTGCTCGCCCCCGCCCAGCTGAGGGCGATGAAGACCACGGTCCCCGCCTGGGAGGGCTTGCGCTACGGCCTCGGGATCATGCCGTACCGCACCGCCTGCGGATCGATCTGGGGGAACGGCGGCGACATCGCCGGATACAGCAACACCTTCATGAACAGCGAAGACGGCAAGCACCAGGCCGCCGTGATGGCCGACACCAACCCCGCGCCCGAGCGGGTCGACGAGTTGCGCGGCGGAGCGCTGCACACCGCGATGTCCGACGCTCTCGGCCGGCCCGGGGCCTGCTAGTGGACCCGTCCGAAATTTCGACGGGTTCTGGCGGGCCCCGCCCGCCTCTGCCGGCACCCGGCGTCCGGTCACGTGCTACCAGCATGCTCGCGGATGCCGTGCACCGGCAGAGACGACCGGGACTACGCCAGTCGACCCGCCGAACTTCCGGACGGATCCACCAGCTCAGTGCGTGAGCTCGGCCGCCGGCCTCGGCACCGAAGGCAGGGCCCGCGGCCGGGGCGCGCCGGGTCGCAGCGTCCACAGGCGGTCGATCCCGGCCCAGGATGCATAGGCCAGCGCGCCGGCCGTCCCCGTGGCGGTGAGCAGGACGCCGGCGGCCGCCGTCAGCGCGGCGCCGTCGGCGCCGAGGATCAGCACCACCGCCGCGGCGCCGACGCTGGGGCCGATCGGCAGCTGGCTGAGCGTGACCATCGCGATCAGCACGGCGGTGGCGTCGAACAGCGACGCGTGGACGCCGACGGCCTCGAGCATGAGCCAGTTGCGCGCGATCTGCGCCAGCACGGCCACGATGACGAGCGCGATAACGCCGGTGCGCCCGTTCAGGCTGCGGAGCACGGCGAGTCCACTCCAGAACCCTTCGCGCCAGCGGCTCGCCGCGTTGCGCAGCACGGCGGCGAGCAGTGCCGCCACCGCCAGGAACACGAGCGGCAGCCACCACGGGAGCCCCAGCGGACCGACGAGGGTGAACGAGGCCAGCGCCGCCAGCACCGCCTCGACGGTCAGGATCGGCACCTCGGCCGCGATCAGCGCCGGCACGCGCGGGCACTCGTCCGGGGCGGCGCGCCGGAGGGCGCCGATGCGCACCGCCGTGCCGATCTGGCTGTTGAGCTGGCTACCGACGTAGCCGGTGCTCGCGGCGCGGAACAGGCAGCGGCGACCGACCGTGCCGCCCGCCGCCAGGACGCAGATCCGCCAGGCCTCGGTCCGGGACACGAGCGCGAGCAGCTGCAGCGCGGTGGCGACGACGAGGATCCACATCGGCGCCGCGGTGAGCGCGGTCGAGAACTCGTCGCGGCGGTCCGCGAGCACGTACGCGAGCGCCGCCGTCACCGCGACCGCTCCGGCGACCGTCGTCAGCACGCTGCGGCGGCGTGCCTGCGTCGATGGGGTACGTCGTACCACCCGGCTCCTCGCGGGATCGCTGGCGGAGATCAGGTGGCGTTACGCGCTCGACACGTGCGCCTGCACGGAACGAGCGACGGCAGGCTGGGCTCCCTCGTTAGACCACCGTACCCGTACTCGGCGCCGCGCGCACCAGGCTCACCCGCCGCGGGTGATCCACGATGCCGAGATCCGCGCCGGCGGGGAGCAGGCCGACCGGTGTGCCGTCGGAGCGGGCGAGCAGCGCCGAGCCACCGGGAGCGCCGATCGCGCGCGCGGTCATCGGGTCCAGCAGCCGGACCGCGACCGGCGCCCGGGTCGGCAGAGCCGCCGCCTGCCGGCCCGGCTCGTCGCGGGCGGTGAACAGCGTCAGCCCCGGCTCGAGCAGGTCGAGCGTCGAGCGGCCGTCGCCGGTCCAGGCGTGGGTGATGCGGGCGCCGACGTCCGCCCGCACCTCGCGGTCCGCCGAGCGGATCGAGCCGTTCGGGTCGGCCGACCGCGCGGCGGTGTACTCGGCGACCGGGCGGCGCGCGGCCTCGTAGCCGTCCAGCAGCGCAGACGAGTTCCAGCCGCGGAGCACCCAGCCGAGCCGCCAGCCGAGGTCGTAGCCGTCGTGCAGCGCGAGGTTCAGGCCCGTGCCGCCCCGCGGCGTCACGCGGTGCGCGGCGTCGCCGGCGAGGAACACGCAGCCGCTGTGCCAGCGCTCCGCGATCTGCGCGGCGGCCGAGAAGCGCCGGGTCTGCTCGATCCGCACCGGCAGGTCGGGCACGCCCGCGCCGCGGCGGATGAGCGCAGCGACGTGGCGCGCGTCCGGGTTGTCGCCGTCGGCGCCCCGGGCCCCGAACAGCCAGCGGTCCGGGAGGCCGGCGGGGAGGAAGGTCATGAGCGTCCCGCCGGCGGTCACCGAGTAGAGGAGGTGGCGGTGCTCGCCCAGCACCTCCCACAGCGGCGCCCGGAACAGCGTGGTCGCGCCCGCCATGACGTTGTCGGGGCCGATGAGCGGGATGCCGAGGGCCTGGCGCAGCGTGCTGCGGGCGCCGTCGGCCGCCACCACGTAGCGCGCTCGCACCGTGCGCCGCGCGCCCGTGCGCACGTCGCGCAGCTCGGCGCGGGCGCCGTCGGGCCGCACGACGACGCCGGCGAGCTCGGTCGCGAGCTCGACACGAGCGCCCGGCGCCGCGCGCAGCCGCCGCAGCAGCACCGTCTCGACGTCGTCCTGCGCCACGCAGGCGGGCGCCGTCGGGCTGATCATCGCGCTCTGCTCCGGGCTCGGGTACCCGACCGGCAACGGCGTGCCGGCGGCGGCGTCGGCGAGCGTCTCGGCCTCGAGCAGCCGCCAGTCGACGTCGACGCTGCGCGCGCGAATGTCGGCCTCCAGGCCCCAGGAGCGGGCGATCTCCATCGAGCGCAGACTGAGCACCGTGGCGCGCGGGTGCGAGGAGAGCCGCATGCGGCGCTCGACGAGCAGAACCGGGATCTCGTGCCGCGTCAGCTCGATCGCGGCGGCCAGTCCGGCCGGGCCGGCGCCGACGACCAACACCGCGGCGTCGTGTGCGTTCACGTCATGCATGCATGGCATCGTGGATCCGGCGCCGGCGGCGCGCATGAGCAACGACTACTCAACCGGCGCGCGGTCGATCACACTGCGCACATGCGGTGGCCGTTCACGGGGCGCGACGCCGAGCTGCGGTTCGTCGGTGAGGCGGTGGCGGGCGGTTCCATAGGCGGTGTCGTGATCGCCGGGCCAGCCGGCGTCGGCAAGACGCGGCTCACGGCTGAGGCCGCGGAACTGGCGGGCGCTGAGGGCTGCGCGGTCGAGTGGGTGCGGGCGTCCGGCTCGGCGCGGTCGATCCCGCTCGGGGCGTTCGCGGCGCTGCTGCCGGCGACCGGGGGTCCACTGCCCGCCGGAGTGGAGCTG
>DATDKF010000271.1:0-5623 GCA_036520135.1 Solirubrobacteraceae bacterium | reverse complement strand
ACCCGTGGCTGTGCGAGCGCTTCGGCGTGCCCGCGGGCGCGCTGCCGCCGGTCGGCGACAGCGTCGGCGACCTCGGGACGCTCAGTCACGAGCGCTGGCCGGTCGACCTGCCGCTGACCGCCCGCGTCGTCGACCAGCAGGCGGCGCTCGCCGGCGCCGGCTGCGTCGTCCCCGGGCGCGTAAAGGCGACCTACGGGACCGGCGTGTTCGTGCTCGCCCACGTCGGCGACGCGGTCCCGGAGGCCGCGGGCGGGTTGCTTCCGACGGCCGCGTGGCGGATCGGCGGCCGCACCGAGTATGCGCTCGACGGCGGCGTGTTCGCGGCCGGCGAGATGCTCGAGTGGCTGTGCCGTGAGCTCGGCCTCGCCGCCGAGCCGGCCGCGCTCGGCGAGCTAGCCCGCGGCGCGGAGAGCGCCGACGGCGTGCGGATCCTGCCGGGCATCACCGGCGTCGGCGCGCCGTGGTGGCGGCCGGACGCCCGCGGCACGATCGCCGGCCTCACCGCCGGGACCAAGCGCGCGCAGGTCGCGCGCGCCGCGCTCGAGGGCATCGCGTGGCGGGTCGCCGACGTCGTCGCCGCCGTCCGCGCGGCGGTGCCAGTCGACAGGCTGCGCGTCGACGGCGGCCTCACCAACGAGCCGGCGCTGCTGCGCCTGCAGGCCGACGCGATCGGCGTCCCGGTCGAGCGCGGGCTCGCCGACGCGACCGCCGCGGGCGCCGCCGCGCTGGCCGCGGTCGGCGCCGGTCTGCTCGGCTCGGTCGCCGACATCGCCGACCTCGTGCCGACGACCGATCGCGTCGAGCCCGAGCGCGACGACGCGTGGCGCGAGCGCGAGCACGAGGCCTGGCGCCGGTTCGTCCAGTTGGCGGTGGAGCTGTAGCGGATCCGTCCGGGATTTCGGCGGGTCGCCAGAACCCGCCGAAATTTTGGACGGGTCCGCCAAACCCGGATACGTTCCGCAACCATGCAGCTCGACGACCTCAAGAAGCAGGTGACGGACGGCACGATCGACACGGTGCTGCTCGCGTTCACCGACATGCAGGGCCGACTGCAGGGCAAGCGCCTGACCGCCGAGTTCTTCCTGAACTCGGTCGTCGACCACGGCGCGGAGGGATGCAACTACCTGCTGGCTGTCGACGTCGACATGAACACGGTCAGCGGCTACGCCATGTCCTCGTGGGAGCTGGGCTACGGCGACTTCGAGATGAAGCCGGACATGGACACGCTCAGGCCGGTGCCGTGGCACGAGGGCACCGCGCTCGTGATCGCCGACCTGGCGTGGAGCGACGGCAGCCCGGTCCTCGCCTCGCCGCGCCAGATCCTGCGGCGCCAGATCGACCGGCTCGCCGAGCGCGGCATGACCGCCTGGGCGGGCACCGAGCTCGAGTTCATGGTCTTCCGCGACACCTACGAGGACGCCTGGAACAAGGCCTACCGCGACCTCGACCCCGCCAACTACTACAACGTCGATTACTCGATGATCGGGACAGCCCGCGTGGAGCCGCTCGTGCGCCGGATCCGCAACTCGATGGCGGCCGCCGGCATGAGCGTCGAGAACGCCAAGGGCGAGTGCAACTTCGGCCAGCACGAGATCAACTTCCTCTACGGGCCGGTCCTGCAGACCGCCGACCATCACTCGATCTACAAGACCGGCGCCAAGGAGATCGCCCACCAGGAGGGCTGCGCGATCACCTACATGGCGAAGTTCGACGAGCGCGAGGGCAACTCGTGCCACATCCACCTGTCGGTGCGCGACGGCGACGACAACCCGGTGTTCCACGACTCGTTCCTGGCCGGCCAGCTCGCCTGCATGCGGGAGCTGACGCTGTTCTTCGGCCCGAACGTCAACTCGTACAAGCGGTTCGTGGCGGGCTCGTTCGCGCCGACCGCCGTCGCCTGGGGCAACGACAACCGTACGTGCTCGCTGCGGGTGGTCGGGCACGGCAAGTCCAAGCGGCTCGAGCTACGGCTGCCGGGCGCCGACGTCAACCCGTACCTCGCGCTGAGCGCGATCATCGCGGCCGGCCTGCACGGCATGGACAAGCAGCTCTCGCTCGAGCCCCCGTACGAGGGCAACGCCTACGAGTCCGACAAGCCGCGCGTCCCCGAGACGCTGCGCGACGCCCGCGACCTGTTCGCGGGGAGCGAGGTGGCCGTCGAGGCGTTCGGCCAGGAGGTGGTGGATCACTACCTCAACTACGCCAACGTCGAGCTCGCGGCGTTCAACAGCGCCGTGACCGATTGGGAACGTTTCCGGGGGTTCGAGCGGCTATAGCTTGACTTCCGTCCGGGACCGCCCGTACAGTCGAATTTGGCAGGAGGAGCAGACCTTTCACTGAGGGGTGAGGGATGACGAATCCGACGGTCGACCGCGACGAGCAGAAGCTCGCCGAGCTTGGGTACAAGCAGGAGCTCACTCGCGTCTGGAGCTCGTTCTCCAACTTCGCGATCTCCTTCACGATCATCTCCGTCCTGGCGGGGTGCTTCACGACGTACGGGCAGGCGTTCAACAACGGCGGCCCGATCGCGATCTCGTGGGGCTGGCCGATCATCGCCGCGATCATCCTCGTGATCGCCTTCTGCATGTCCGAGCTCGTGTCGGCGTATCCGACGGCGGGCGGGCCCTACTGGTGGGCCGCCAAGCTCGGCGGGCCGGCGTGGGCGTGGTTCACCGGCTGGTTCAACGTGATCGGCCTGATCGCCGTCGTCGCCTCGGTGGACTACGCGGCGGCGAACTTCGCGTCGGCGCTGTTCAACTCCTGGTCGCTCGACCTCGGCGTCATCGACTTCGCAGACGCGGCGTCGCTCTCCGAGGTCTTCGTCGTGTTCGTCGTCATCCTCGTGCTCCACGCGCTGATCAACATCTACTCGTCGCACCTCGTCGCGCTGTTCAACAACATTTCCGTGTTCTGGCACGTCGCCGGCGTGGCCGTGATCATCGCGATCCTCGTCTTCGTCCCGGACCACCACCAGAGCGCCGACTTCGTCTTCACCGACCGGATCAACAACTCGGGCTTCAGCAACGGCGGCATGTTCTGGTTCTACGTCCTGCCGCTCGGCTTCCTGCTGACGATGTACACGATCACCGGCTACGACGCGTCCGCGCACGTGTCCGAGGAGACGCACGACGCGGAGATGGCGGCCGCGCGCGGCATCTGGCAATCGGTCTTCTACTCGGCGATCATCGGCTGGTTCGTCCTGCTGGCGATCACGTTCGCGGCGACCGATACGGAGGCCGCCGCCGGCGGCGCGATCCCGATCTTCCAGAGCTCCATGGGCGCCGGCGCCGCCGAGCTCGTGATCCTCATCTCCACGATCGGGCAGTTCTTCTGCGGCATGGCGTGCGTGACGAGCTGCTCGCGCACCTTCTACGCGTTCTCGCGTGACCGGGCAGTTCCCGGCTGGCGCATCTGGAGCTCCGTCAACAAGCGCCACGTGCCGGTGGCGGCGGTCACCGGCGTGTGCCTGTTCGCGCTGATCATGACGATCCCGGCGCTGTGGGACGTCGGCGGCACGGGTCTGCCGGTGGCGTTCTTCGCCGTCGTGTCGATCGCGGTCATCGGCCTTTACATCGCGTATGTGGCGCCGGTCTACCTGCGGCTGCGGGCGGGCGACTCGTTCGTCCCGGGCTCGTGGACGCTCGGCGGCAAATACCGCTGGATGTGCACGCTGTCCGTCGTCTGGGTCGCGATCTGCGTCGTGATCTTCTCCCTGCCGTTCACCCCCGCCGCCGTCTTCTTCTCGGACGACTTCGACTGGAAGGCCGTCAACTACGCGCCGCTGATGGTGGGCGCGCTGGTGATCGCCGTGGGCGTGTGGTGGCTGGTGAGCGCGAAGAACTCGTTCACGGGTCCAGTGCGCACGATCGAATGGGACGAGGCGGCCGGGATCGTCGAGGAGGAGCCCGTCGAGCCGACCGAGCCGCCGCCGGCAACAACTCCGGCGGGGTAGTTGACCCTCACCGTCCTCGAGCCGGCGACCGAGCAGGTCCTGGCGGAGCTGCCGCGCGCCGGCGCCGAGGAGGCCGACGCGGCGGTCGCGCGCGCGAAGGCCGCCTACCCGGCCTGGCGCGCGGTCGCCCCGGCCGACCGTGCGCGGGTCCTACACGCGCTCGCGAGCCTGCTCGCCGAGCGGCGCGAGGAGCTGGCGGTGATGGAGGCGCGCAACGCCGGCAAGCCGATCGGCGACGCGCGCGGCGAGATGGACATGGTCGCGGACACGTTCCGCTACTACGCCGCGGCGCCCGAGCGCGCGCTCGGCGACACGATCCCAGTCGCCGGCGGCGTGGCGATGACGTTCCGCGAGCCGCTCGGCGTGGTCGCGCTGATCACCCCGTGGAACTTCCCGCTGTGCATCGCGTCGTGGAAGCTCGCGCCGGCGCTCGCCGCCGGCAACACGGTCGTCCTCAAGCCCGCCGAGCTGACACCGCTGACCGCGCTCGAGTTCGAGCAGATCGCGCTCGAGGCGGGGATCCCCGACGGCGTCGTGAACGTGCTGGTCGGCCCGGGCTCGACCGCCGGGGCGCGGCTCGTCGAGCACCCCGACGTCGCGAAGGTCGCGTTCACGGGCTCGACCGAGGTCGGCCGCCGGATCGCCGCGAGCGCAGCCGCCACGATCAAGCGCGTGACGCTCGAGCTCGGCGGCAAGTCGGCCAACGTCGTGTTCGCCGACGCCGACCTTCAGGCCGCGGCGGCGGCGGCGCCCGGCGCGGTGTTCGGCAACGCCGGGCAGGACTGCTGCGCGCGGTCGCGGATCCTCGTCGAGCGCTCGGCGCTCGACCCATTCATGGAGGCGCTCGAGGAGCACGTCGAGAGCCTGCGCGTCGGCGACCCGCTCGACGAGTCCACGCAGATGGGGCCGCTGATCTCGGCCGACCAGCGCAAGACCGTCGCGTCGTTCGTGCCGGCTGGCGCGCCGGTGGCGATCCAGGGCAGCGCGCCCGACGGCCCGGGCTACTGGTTCCCGCCGACCGTGCTGTGCCCGGTCGACCCCGGCGACCGCGCGGTGCGCGAGGAGATCTTCGGGCCGGTCGCGGTCGTCGTGCCGTTCCGCGACGACGCCGAGGCGGTCGCGCTGGCCAACGACACGATCTACGGCCTCTCCGGCTCGATCTGGACGCGCGACGGCGCGAAGGCGTTGCGGGTGGCGCGAGCGATCGAGACCGGCGTGCTGTCGATCAACTCCAACACGTCGGTGCGGGTCTCGACCCCGTTCGGCGGCTTCAAGCAGTCCGGCTACGGCCGCGAGCTGGGGCCGCACGCCCTCGACCATTACACCGAGATCAAGTCGGTGTACTACGCGACATGAGCCGGCTCGCGGGGAAGGTGTGCGTGATCACGGGCGCCGCCAGCGGCATCGGCGCCGAGACCGCGGCGCTGTTCCGCGCGGAGGGCGCGAAGGTCGTCGGCGTCGACCTGCGCGACGACTCGCCGGAGGTCGACCTCGCGCTCGCCTGCGACGTCGCCGACGAGGCGGCAGTCAGCGCCATGTACGCGCGCGCACGCGAGGCGTTCGGCAAGCTCGACGTGCTGTTCAACAACGCCGGCATCTCGCCGAACGACGACGGCTCGGTGCTCGAGACGTCGCTGGAGGCGTGGCAGCGGGTGCAGGACGTGAACGTCA
>DATDKF010000270.1:0-13447 GCA_036520135.1 Solirubrobacteraceae bacterium | reverse complement strand
GCGCGGGTGAGCTTGCGGGCGGGCCGGTCGGGACCGTCGGCCCGATAGCGGCGGACGAGCAGAGGCGACTCGATGTTCCGCTGCACTGTCATGTGGGGGTAGAGCGCGTAGCTCTGGAACACCATCGACACGTTGCGGCGGGCGGGGTCGACGTCGTTGACCACCTCGTCGCCGATGCGGAGCTTGCCCGAGGTGATGTCCTCCAGCCCCGCGATCATCCGCAGCGCTGTCGACTTGCCACAACCCGACGGGCCGACGAGGATCATGAACTCGCCGTCGCCGATGTCCAGGTCGATCGCCTTGACGGCCTCGAAACCGTCCGGATACCGCTTGGTGATCTCCTTGAACTGGATCTCAGCCATGTGGTCTCTCCTCCCCTAGTCGCGTGCCCCGGGATGGCCGTCCCCCGGCCAGGGTGCCAATACCAGCAGCAGTCGCGCGTCGGAGGTCGCCCGCACCACGTGCCGCTCGTGCGGGTCGAACACCGCCGCGAAGCCTGCGCCACCGCTGATCGTCTCGCCGCCGTTGCCGACCTCCACGTCACCATCGATGACCACGACATACGCTCGTTCGTGGACCTCGTGCTCCTGCAGCGACTCGCCCGCGGGAAGCTCGATGGCGATCGAGCGAGCCTCGCCGCGCGCGGAGTGCAGGATGCGTGGGTGGTGCGGCTCGACGTCGAGCGCCCGCAGGTCCCAGTGCTCCATGGGCGCGATCGTACTCGTCAGCGGGGGAAACGCGCTACGCGACGTCGCGTTCGTCCTCGGCCGCGGCGCGTAGCCGCGCTACCGCCTGCCGGATCAGCCGCGAGACATGCATCTGGGAGACACCGACGCGCGCCCCGATCTCCGACTGCGTGAGGTCCTCGCCGAAGCGCAGGCGCAGGACCTCGCGCTCGCGGTCAGTGAGCACGAGCATCAGGCGCTCGACGGTGGCGGCGTCCTCGGCGAGGCCGAAGCCCGGGTCCTCGATGCCCATCCAATCGGCCGCCGAGTCGTCCTCGTCGTCATCGCGCGGGCGGTCGAGCGAAACGGCGCGGTAGGCGCCCGCCGCCTCGCGGGCCTCCAGCACCTGCTCGGTCGTGATGCCGATGTGCTCGCCGATCTCCACCGGCGTCGGCGCGCGGCCGAGCTGGCGGCCGAGCTCCTCGGACGTGCGCTCGACGCGCACGCTCATCTCCTGCAGGTCGCGCGGGACGCGCACCGACCACCCGCGGTCTCGGAAATGACGCTTGAGCTCGCCCAGGATCGTGGGCACCGCGAACGAGGAAAAGGCCGTCGGCCGGTCCGGCTCGAACCGGTCGATCGCCTTCAGCAGGCCGAGAGAGGCGACCTGCACGAGGTCGTCCAGTGGCTCCCCACCGCGCTGGTAGCGCCGCGCCAACTGCCGCGCCAGCGGGAGGAATCGCTCGACGAGCGCCTCCCGTGCCGCGGGGTCGCCGTGGCGGTGGTAGCGCTCGAGAAGTCGCCGATCCTCGCGCGTCCGGGCCGCACGTTCTCCATTGCCGGGCGGATATGCTGAACCCGATCCCCCATGCGCAGCCCGATGTCCGCTTGTCTCCACGCCGGTCCCCGTTCGCGGTGCTTGTTGCGCCGGGGTCACGGGCGCGTCGGAACTGCGGCGGGTCTCTGGACCGCAGCTCACGTAGTGTAGCTGTCACGAACTTGAGCGCGACGACGATCAACGAACGGCACCTGCGTGTGCTCATCGCCGACGAGAACGAGGAGGCGCTGCGCGGCCTGCATGCCGTGCTCGTCGAGCTCGGTCACGAGGTTACGCCCTACGCCGTGTCGGTCGGCGAGGCCGTCGAGCTGATCGCGCGCGAGGACCCGCAAGTGGCGATCGTGGTCGTCCACACGGATGACGAGCACGCGCTGGCGCTGATCAGCGAGGCGGTCGAGTACGCGTCCGGGCCGGTGATCGCCCAGATGCCGGACGCCGACGTCGACTTCCTCGCGCGCGCCGCCGACGCCGGCATCTCGGCGTACGCGGAGTCGATGGACCCCGAGGCGATCCAGGGAGCGATCGAGGTGGCGGTTCGGCGCTACCGCGAGGCGACGCAGCTGGGCGAGAAGGTCGAGCAGCTCGAGAGCGCGCTCGAGCGCCGCGGCGTCATCGAGCGCGCGAAGGGCATCCTGATGGAGCGCCACTCGGTCGGCGATCGCGACGCGTTCGAGATGCTCCGCGACCACTCGCGGGCGTCGGGCCGGCGCGTCGTCGAGGTTTCGCAATCCGTGCTGGACGGGCACGCGCTGCTGCCGAAACGCCCGTAGGATTGCGCGATCGTCGCGCCGGGAAGGCTGCGAACATGATCGGCATCCTCATCGCAATCCTCGTGGCGGCTCTGGTCTACGCGCTGTGCCTGGCGCTGGGCCTTCCCTCGATCGTCGGCATCATCGCCGCGATCCTCGTGCTGCTGGCCGGGATCCCGACCGGCGGCTACGGCTTCGGCAGCCGCTTCGGCGGCAGAGGCAGGGTCTGACACAGGCGCGCGGACGCCCGGGCCCCGTCATCGCGGCGGGGGACTTCAAACGGGCGTTCGAGCGCTTTCAGAAGGACGAGATGACGCAGCGCGCGGCTGCGCTGACGTACTACGCGCTGATGTCACTGTTCCCGGCCCTGCTGGTCGGCGCCGCCGTGCTCGGCGTCTTCGGCCAGCAGGGTCTGGTCGACGACTCCGCCAACTACCTCAAGGACGCGGGCGCGCCGTCCCAGACCGTCGACGCGGTGACCTCGGCGCTCGAGTCCGCGCAGCGCCAGCGCAGCACCGCGATCGGCGCGCTCGTGCTCGGCACCGCGACCGCCCTATACGGCGCGTCCGGCGCGTTCGGAGCGGTGGGGTCGGCGCTGAACCAGGTCTGGCGCGTCGAGGAGGGGCGCAGCTTCGTCAAGAAGAAGGGGCAGAACCTCGTCTGGACGATCGTGCTGCTGCTGCTCGTGGTGATCACGACCGTGCTGCTGTTCCTCGGCGGCGGGCTGGCAGACGATGCGCTCGGCAAGATCGGGCTCGGCGGCAACGTCGCCTCGGTGTGGCAGATCGCCCGCTGGCCGGCCGCGCTGCTGTCAGCTCTGCTGATCTACGCGATCGTGTACTACGCGGCGCCGAACGTGGAGGTGCGCCGCTGGCAGTACATCACCCCCGGCGCGGTGTTCGGGGTGAGCGCGACGATCCTCGCGTCGGCCGTCTTCTTCTTCTACGTCTCGAAGTTCTCGAGCTACTCGGCGACCTACGGCGCGTTCGCCGCGGTCGTGATCCTGCTCATCTGGCTCAACCTGGCGAGCATGGTCCTACTGCTCGGGGCCGAGCTCAACGTGGTCGTCGGCCAGCGCCGCAGCGACCATCTGCCGCCGGGCTACGACGGTCCGGTGCTGCCCCCGAAGGATCCCGCCGAGGCCTGAGCGCGGAGCGTCATGTCCTCGCCCCACGAGCACATCGACGCGCGCCCGGGGCAGTCCCCGCAAAGGTCGCGGTGGGGAACCGCGGCGGCCGGGTAGTCGCCCTCGATCACGCCGCGCGCGAGACCGGCGAGCTGCTCGGCCAGCGCCCCGGCGTCGCCGGCGGTGAACGCCATCGTCACCGGTTCGCCGGGCCGCTCGAGGAAGCAGTAGGCGACCTCGACGCGCGGGGCGCCGTCGCGCAGCGCAGCGAGCGCATAGACGATCCGCTGGGTGGAGTACTCGAGCTCGACGATGTCCGCCGGCTCGGCGCCCTCGAGCCGGTGGGACTTGTAGTCGACGATCAGCACCCCTCCGTCGGGCTCGACCGCCACGGCGTCGAGGATGCCGGCCACCAGCGGCCCGCCGCCGCCGGGCTCCATCCCGAACACGAACGACGCCTCGCGGCGGATGCGGCGCGCAGCCGCCAGGCGCGCGCACAACGGCGAGGCCGCGAACGACGCGACGAGGTCGCGGATGTCGGTCACGTCGGCGTCGGTGAGCTCGACGCCGGCCGCCTCGGCGATCGCGCGGACGTCGTCGGGCGCCGGCGGCGCGGGGTGCGCGAAGTCGAGCGCCTCGAGCGCGCGGTGCACGAGCGAGCCGCGCACCATCGCGTCGAGCCCGGGCTCGGCGGCCTCGGCGTCGGGGCGCGGCGGCGGGTCGACCCGCGGCATCCCGAGTCGCCGCTCGAGGTAGAAGCGGTAGCCGCAGCGCGCGTAGCGCGCCAGCGAGCTGAACGACAGGCGCTGCGGCGCCGGCCGCGGCCGCGCGGCGGGCGCGGGCAGCACCTTCGGCGCGTCGGGCAGCGCCGTGCCGGGCGCACCGGCCCGCGACCGCCCGGCGGGCGCGAGCGCGGTCCGCGGCAGCACGAGATCGAGCGTCGCCGGGGAGTTGAGCGCGCATCGCAGCCGCGCCGGCCGATCCTCCCAGCGGCCCTCGAGCACGCGCTCCGCCGCAGTGTCCGTGAACACGGTGGCCGGGTCGCCGGTCAGCGCGCGCGCGATCCAGTCGATCGGCGGGCCGCCGGGGCGCGGCGCGGGCCAGCGCTCGCGGTCGACGCCCCCGGAGAGGATCAGGCGCTCGCAGGCGCGCGTCATCGCCACGTAGAAGAGCCGGCGCTCCTCTTCGGCCTCCTCCGCCTGCTCGGCGTCGGCCAGCCGCTGCCAGCCGAGCGCGGCGACCGGCTCGCCGCCGCCGATCGGGGCGAGCTTGAGCCCGACGCTCCCGTCACGGCCGATCAGCAGCCGGTCGCGCGCGCCGCCCGCGGCGCGGCCGAGGTCGGCGACGCAGACGACCGGGAACTCGAGTCCCTTGGCGCGGTGGATCGTCATCAGCCGCACGGCGTCGAGCCCTTCGGACTCGAGCGCCGCCTCGCCCTCGCGCGCCTCGATCAGGTTCTGGGTGGCCGCGTACTCGATGAAGCCGCGCAGGTCGCGCCCCTCGGCGCGCTCGTAGTCGCGTGCGAGGCGCATGAGCTTGCGTAGGTTGGCCAGCCGCCGCTCGCCGCCGGAGCGGGCGAGGACCGCGAGGTCGTAGCCGGTGGCGACGATCGCCCGCTCCAGCAACACCTCGACCGGCGTGCGCTCGGCGCGCTCGCGCTCGGCCGCGAACACGCGCGCGAAGCCGGTCAGCCGCTCGCGCTCGGCCGCGGGCAGGTGCTCGATCCAGGGCGCGGTCCCGGCGTCGCGCAGGGCGGGCCACAGGCCGTCGCGCTCGCGGCCGGCCTCGGCGAGCAGCACGAGCGCGTCGGTGCCGGCGCCGCAGAACGGCGACGCCAGCACGCCGAGCAGCGCCTGCTCGTCCTGGGGGTTGGCGAGCGCCGCCAGGTAGGCGACCCCGTCGCGGACCTGCTCCTGCGACCAGTAGCCGCGGCCGCCGACGACGTAGGTCGGCAGGCCTTGCTCTTCGAGTGCCTGCTCGAGCAGGCGCAGCGATGCGGTCGCGCGCACGAGCACCACGACGTCGCCGGGCCGGCGGCCGGCGTCGATCTCCGCGCGCAGCCGGTGGGCGACCAGCCGCGCCTCGGCCCGGCGCCACGGCTGCGGGGCGAGCGCGACGAGCCCGAGCGCGCGCTCGAGCTCCGGCTCTTCCCAGCCGCGCTGATCGGTGACGAGCAGCTCGACCGGCGGGTCGCCGCCCGCCGGATCGGGGTCGAACAAGCGCAGCGCGCCATCGGCGTCGGCGGGCGGGGCCGGCGCGCCGGCGACGAGCGGCGCGAAGCACTCCCCCAGCTCGGGCGCGAACGCGCCGTTGAGCACGTCCAGCAGCTCCTCGCCAGAACGGAAGTTGTGGGCGAGGCGGCGCACGCGGCCGGCGCCGAGCCGCTCGCGGCGCTCGCGGAAGATCGAGACGTCCGCGTGGCGGAAGCGGTAGATCGACTGGAACTCGTCGCCGACCGCGAACAGGTTGTCGCGCTCGAGCGCCTCCAGGACGTCGAGCTGCAGGCGGTTCGTGTCCTGGAACTCGTCGACCATGATCAGCGCGAACCGCTCGGCCCAGGCGGCGCGCGCCGCCGGGGCGGCGAGCAGGTCGCGAACGCGCAGCTCGAGGTCGGCGAAGTCGACGTCCGCGCGGGCCGCCTTGGCCTCGTCGAACGCCGTGCCGAAGCGGTCGAGCAGGTCGTCGAGCAGCACGAGCGCCGCCCGGGCATGGTGGTCCGCGCAGGCGCCGCGGTAGGCGTCGAAGGCGGCGCGGTAGTCCTCGCACGCAAGCTGGTCGAGCAGCTTCGCGCCGGTCGGCAGCTTCGCCGGATCGAGGTCGCCCGGCCACAGCGGGCCCTCGCCCGCGAGGATCGCCGTACACGCGTCGAGCGCCGCGCGGCCGGCGGCGACCTTCTTGCCATCGCCGCTCGCCAGGCTTGCGGCGGCGGCTTCGCGAGCCGCGGCGAGCGCGCCGGCGTCGGGCGGCGGCGGGGGCGGCGGGATCGGCAGCCGCGGGTGCGACTCGCCGCGGCTGCGCAGCGTCTCGTGGGCGGCGAGCAGGAGCTCGCGCAGGGCGGGCCCGTAGGCGGCGGCGAGGTCGACGGCGGGCGCGCCGCGAGCCGCGGCCCACGCCTCGAGCGCCCGCTCGTACGCCGCCTCGGCCAGCCGGCGCGCGGCGGCCTCGTCGAGGACGGTGAAGCGCGGGTCAAGGCCGGCGGCCAGCGGCCGCGCGCGCAGCACGCGAGCGCAGAACCCGTGGATGGTGCCGATCCAGGCGGCGTCCGTCTCCCGCGCCCGCTCGTGCTCGCCGAGCGCCACGAAGCGCCGCCGCACGCGCTCGCGCAGCTCGCCTGCCGCCTTCTCGGTGAACGTCAGCGCGAGGATCGACCCGACCGCGTGCCCGTCGGTGAGCACCGCCTCGATGAACCGCTCCACCATGACCGCCGTCTTGCCGGACCCGGCGTTGGCCGCCAGCAGCGCCGACCCGGACCGGTCGTCCACGGCCGCCCGCTGATCGGCGGTGAAGGGCACGCCGGCCCGCGCGCTCGGAGCGGCCGCAAGCGCGGTCATACCGGCACCCCGCGCCCGCCGGCAAGGCTGGTCCCGGCCCCAGACGCGGTCATGGCGCCGTCACCTCGCCGTGGCCGGCGCGGCTGGTCGCGGCCTCGGACGCGGTCATGGCGCCGTCACCTCGCCGTGGCCGGCGCGGCTGGTCGCGGCCCCGGACGCGGTCATGGCGCCGTCACCTCGCCGTCGCCCGCGCGGCAGATCGCCGGATACGCACAGCTGCCGGAGGGGAGGCAGCCGTCGGGGCAGGCGCGGATCCGGCCCGCGCGCATCGCGGTCGCCGCCTCGTCGGCGACGGTGCGAGCCTCGTCGAGCGCGGCGTCGAACGCGTCGGCGTCCAGCACGTCGCCGTTGACGTAGCGGCCGGCGACGTCGTCGCGGACGATCCCCCGCGCGCGGACGTCGCGCGCGCCGACCGGCTGGTACAGGGCGGCGACCGGCTCGAGCCCGAGCAGCTCGCGGGCGGCGAGCGCGTAGAGGGCGACCTGCAGCTTGCGGTCCTGCGCCCAGCGCGCGCCGGCCGACACATTGCGGCCCTTGTAGTCGCGCACGAGCGCTCGGCCGGCGGGATCGACGTCGATGCGGTCGACGCGGCCGGTCACGCCCGTGCCGTCGGGCAGCCGGAGCGGGCCGTGCTCGTCGTCCTCGCCGCCGAAGCTCCACTCGAGGAAACGCGGCTCGAGACCGGCACCGGTCTCGGCCTCGTTCCGCAGCAGCCGCCGCAGGTCGACCTCGAGCTCGCGCAGCGAGGCCTGGGCGCGCGTGCCGGCCACGGTCGCGCGCAGCTCGGCCATCGCCGCCCCGAGCGCCTCGAGTGCGGCGGGCAGCGAGTCGGAGGTCAGGCGCCCGGAGCGGCGCAGCGTCTGCTCGAGCACGGCGTGGGCGATCGAGCCGCGGCGCATCGGCTCCGGGTCCGGCTCCGCGCGGCGCGGGCGCAGGACGCTCTCGATCAGCCACTTGACGCCGCAGCCCGCGAACGTCTCCAGTCCGCGCGCGGCCTCGGTGTCGCGCGCCGCCAGGCTCGCGAGCACCGGCGCGGTCGCGGGCGCGCCGAGCGGCGGCGGCTCGGGGCGATCCTGCTCGGCGGCGCGCGCCCGCCGTAGCTCGTGCGGCGTCGGGGCGGCGGCGGCCGGCCACGTGACCTCGGCCAGCAGCCGGCGCCCGCGCCGCTCCCACAGCTCGTCGGTGAACAGCGCCCGCACGTCGTCGACGAACGCGGACGGCTGCACCGGGTCGCCCTCCTCGTCGGAGGAGCGGAACGAGAGGAACAGCACCTCCTCGGGGCGCGAGACCGCCGCGTACAGCAGGTACCGCTCGCGAGCGAGTACGTCCTCGTGGCGCGGGAGCACGATCCCGCTCGCCTTCGCCAGCGAGATCCGCGCGGCGTCGTCGAGGAACGGCTCCGGCACCGGGTGGCGCGGGAACACGCCCTCCTGCAGGCCGCACGCGAACACCGCCCTAAAGCGCCGGGCACGGATCGCGAGCGGGTCTGCCACCAGCACCGCCCCGTCTACCGACGGCTCCCGCACCCGCAGGCCGCCCAGCGCCTCGAGCAGCTCGTGCGGCGACCCCGCGAGCGCTGGCTCGGCGGCCGCGAGGGCGCGCAACTCGGCCGCACCGGCGCGCAAGGCGGCGGCCGCGCGAGCGTCGGCGGCCTCATCGGGCCCGAGCACGGCCGCGGCCCGGCGATGCGGCGCGGTCCAGATCGCGTCGGCCTCCGCCACCAGCGCAGCGAGGAACGCCTCCGGCCCCGCCGCGGCCGCGTCCGCCAGCGCATCGAGCGTGGCGAGGACCGCCGCGGCGGACGAGTCGGCGGCGACAGACGCGTCAGCGGGCGAGTCGGCGGCGACGGACGCGTCGGCGGACGAGTCGGCGGCGGGCGAGCCCGCCGACGACCCGTCGGCGACAGACGAGTCGGCGGCCGAGCCGACGGCGGGAGCCCGGTCGGCGGCCAGTCGGGCGAAGGCGCGGCGCGCGTCGGCGGCGGTCCTCAGCTCGGCGCGGCGGATGCTGGTCTCGAGCGCGTCGACGGTGTCCGGGTCGGCGAGGCGGCCGGGGGTGCGGAGCCAGGTCAGCACGTCGGAGGCCGTCCCGTCGCCGAGCGCGGCCCGCGCGGCGGCGAGGACGCCGGCGCCGAGGCGCGTTCCGGCGAGCGGGGGGCGGCGGTCGAGGCTCACCGGAACCTCGTAGCTCTCGAGCACCTGGGCCAGCACGTCGCCGGCCTCGGCGCCGCCCCGCACGAGGACGGCGATGTCCTCCGGCAGCACGCCGTCGCCCATCAGCTCGAGCACCTCCGCCGCGACCAGCTCGGCCTCGGCGCGCTCGCCGCCCGCCTCGAGCAGCCGCACCGCGCCGTTCGGCGGCCGCCGCACCGGCGCCGGCTCGAACAGCTCGCGCTCGAGGTGGTGCAGCGCCGCCCGCGCGGCGGGCGCGTAGTGCTCGGAGCGATCGTGGAGCAGCTCGTGACGCTCCGCCATCGGCTTGAGCAGCTCGACCGTCGCGGCCCGGCCGGCGAACGCGGCCCGGCCCGGCTCGTAGGCGAGGGCGACGCAAACGTCGGCGTGCCGGGCCAGCGTCTCGACGGCGTCGCGCTGCAGCGCCGTCAGGTCGTCGAAGCCGTAGAGGAACACCGGCCGGCCGCCCCAGGCGGCGGGGCGCTTGCGCAGGCCGTCGAGCGCCGCGCGCGCCAGCCCTTCGAGGTCGACGGCGCCCACGCCCTCGAGGCGCCGGTGGTAGGCCGTGTAGAGCGCGGCCAGCTCGGCCGCGTGCGGGGGAGCCTCTTCCCAGTCCCGGACCGCCCGCGCGAACCGCGCCGGGCCGACCAGCGACCGCCCGAGCTCCGCGAACAGCGCCTCGGCCGCGGCCGCGAACCCGGGCGCCCGGGCCGACCGCGCGAGCACCTCCAGGCCGGCGTCGGCGACCGCGACGCGCACCAGGCGCTGCCGCGCGACCGCGCCCAGCACGCGCGCCCGCACCCCCGCGGCGGCGGCAAGAGCGCCCACGAGCCGCTGGAACGTCGAGACCTCGGCGCCGACCACGATCCCCTCCGCGGACAGCTCGCGCTGGTAGTGCTCGACGTCGGCCGGCGTCGGCACCACGAGCACCGGCTCGCGCGGCAGCGCGGCGCGGAAACGCTCCAGCACGGCGCCTGCCTTGGCGGCGTTCGCGGGCCCGGTGATCAGAGTGAGCGGCATACGCGAAACAGTCTTCCGAACGCACCCGACGGTCCGACCCGGGGTTCACGTCCTGACCACCCGCGAGCGGCGGCGCGCCGCTATTCACCACAACTGGACGGATGTACGGCAGTGACAAATGCCTCAAGTTGAAAGGCTGGCTGCCGTTACTCCGGTTGTAACGGCCGCATCGCCACGGGAGACACAGAGATGCCGCACCTCCACCTGCCGCTCGATCACACCGACGCCGACCTCGTCCTGGCGGCCAACCTGGCCGACATCGTCGGCAGCGAGGATCTCTACGTCACCTGGAGCTACGAGACGGGTCCGGGCGCGATCCCGGAGGTCGAGGCGATCCTCGTCGAGCAGCGCCCGCTCAATCCGCTGGCCGGGTTCGCGGCCGCCATTGCAGCCGCTTTCGCAGGGCTGTGGCGCGCGCTCCGTCGCCGGCCGCGGCACGCCGCGGCGCCGTCGGCGCCGCAGAGCGGTCCGGCGAGCCGGACAGCCGAACCGTCGGCGTAGCCGCCAGCACGAGCAGGCCGCCGATCAGCTGCATCGGCCCGAGCGCCTCGCCGAACAGCAGGAACGCCAGCACGACCGTCACGACCGGCTCCGCGGTCGAGAGGATCGCGGCCATCGTCGGCCCGACCCGCTTGAGGCCGGCGAAGAACAGGCTGATGGCGCCGACGGTCGAGACCACCGCGAGCCCGGCCAGCCAGCCCCAGCCCGCGACGGTCAGGTCGCCCGGGCGCAGCTCGCCCAGCGCGGCCGACCCGGCGGTGAGCGTGACCGCCGCCCCGCTGCAGACGATCGTGGCGAGCACCTGGGGTCGGATCCGCGTCGAGATGCCGTCGCTGACGAGGATGTAGGTGCAGTAGACGGCCGCGGCGCCGAGCCCGAGCGCCGCCCCGAGTGGGTCCAGCGAGCCGCCGCCGGAGCCGGCCAGCACGAGCACGAGACCACCGGACGCCAGCGCCAGCGCGGCGAGGCGCCGCGCGTCCAGCCGCTCGCGGCCGATGAGGAACGCCGCCACGGCGACCATCGCCGGGTACGTGTAGACGAGCAGTCCCAGCACCGAGGCGTCGATCCGGTCGAGCGCCGCGAAGTAGCAGCCGGCCTGGAGCGCGTAGCCGCACATGCCCAGGCCCAGCGCGATGCCGATGTCGCGCCGGCTCAGCGCGCGGACCTCGCGCACCGGCGTCAGCAGCCAGAACAGGGCCGCGGCGAGCGTGAAGCGGACCGCGAGCAGCGTGCCGACCGTCGCGCCCTCCTCGTAGGCGAGCTTGCCGAACGCGGCCATCGCGCCGAAGCCGGCGGCGGAGGCGAGGCAGAGAAGGGTCCCGGAGGAGCGCACGAGGGGCATCCTGTCAGACGGCGCGAGTCAGATTCGATTCCGATTCTCACCGATGATTCGGTAGCGTTCCTTCACGATGCTCCACCTCGGCCGCCTGCGCCTGCTGCGCGAGCTCAATCAGCGCGGGACGATCGCCGCGGTCGCCGACGCCCTGCAGTTCACGCCGTCGGCCGTCTCCCAGCAGCTCGCGATGCTCGAGCGCGAGACCGGCGTGCGCCTGCTCGAGCGGGCGGGCCGCGGTGTGCGCCTGACCGACGCGGCGCTCGTGCTGGCCGGTCACGCCGAGGCACTGCTCGACCGCGCCGCGGTCGCCGAGGCCGACCTGGCCGCGGCGGCCGGCGACGTCGCGGGCCGCGGCCGGATCGCGGGCTTCGAGTCGGTCCTGCTGCAGCTCGCGCTGCCGGCGATGGAGCGGCTGGCCCGCACGGCGCCGCGGCTGCGCTGCGAGATCGTCGAGGCCGAGCCCGAGCAGGCGCTGCCCGCGCTCGCGCTGGGCGACCTCGACCTCGTGCTGGGCGACGAGTGGCAACAGCAGCCGGTGCGGCTCCCGGCCGGCGTCGCGCGCGAGGACCTGTTCGACGATCCCGTGCGCGTGCTGCTCCCCGCGCGGCACCCGGCGGCGCGCCGGCACCCCGAGACGGTCCCGCTCGAAGCACTGGCCGGCGCGGCGTGGGCGGCCGGCGAGGCCGGCATGGGCTGGGACGCGATGACCCACGGCACGTGCCGGCAGCGCGGCGGCTTCGCGCCTGACATCCGCCATCGCACCAACGACGCCACGGTCGCGGTCGCGCTCGTGGCGCGCGGGCTCGCGGTGACGTTGCTGCCGGCGCTGCCGCTGCCCGAGCGGATGCCCGGCGTGGCGGCCCGCGCGATCGCGGGCGGGCCGGTTACGCGGGCCGTGTTCGCGGCTAGTCGTGCTGCCGATGCGGCGCGGCCCTCGACGGTTGCGTTGCTCGGTGCGGTCCGAGATGTTGCGGCGGCACGAACTTCGGGCTTGTAGGGAGGCGGGATCGAGGGGGTGGACGACGTTTGTCCCCCGGGAGCGGACAAACGTAAGCCACCCCCTCGGTGCCTCCCCTCAATGCGCAGTTGCCGGTAGCTCAGGCCGCTTCCGCGGAAGCGCGCTCGCCCCGCTCGGCGGCCGCGGGCTCCTCGCCCTCGGGCGGCTTGGCGCCCTCGCGCGCCCACGGCTCGTCGAACTCGACGCGCCACTTGCCGTCCTCGCTCTGCATCAGCGCCAGGCGCGCGCGGAACGAGCGGCCCGAGCGGCCCTTGAAGCCGGTGACGGGCCTCGCCGTCCGCCCCGTGGCGATCAGCTCCTTCGCGACGGCCATCGGCAGGGTCTTGCCGGCCTTGCTCTTCCAGATCACGAAGCCGCAGCCGGGATCCTCGCGCGACCAGCACGAGTACCCCTTGCGGTTCTCGCCGATCTCGCGTCCGCAGACCGGGCACGGGCCCAGCTTGGCCCGCTCGATCTGGACTCCCTTGAGCTTGTCGAGCTCCTGCACGGTCTCGGTGGTGAACTTGGCGATGTCGCGCATGAACGACTCGCGGCTGTCCTCGCCCTGCTCGATCAGGCCGAGCCGCTTCTCCCAGCTGCCGGTCAGCTCGGGTGAGGTGAGCCGGTGCCCGTTCAGCAGGCGGATCACCTGGATGCCCTTCTCGGTCGCCACCAGCGAGCGGCCCTCCCGCTCCACGTACTCGCGGTTCACGAGCAGCTCGATGATCGACGCGCGCGTGGCCGGGGTTCCGATCCCCGAGTCCTTCATCGCCTCGCGCAGCTCGGCGTCCTCGACCTCCTTGCCGGCGGTCTCCATCGCGCCCAGCAGCGACGCGTCGGTGAAGCGCCGCGGCGGCTGGGTCTCCTTGCGGATCGACTCGATCGACAGCGTCTGGACGGTCTCGCCCTGGTCGAGCTTGGGCAGCAGCTGGTCGCCGCCCGAGTCGTCGTCGCCGCGCTGCTGGTCGACCTCCTCGCCGTAGACGCTCTTCCA
>DATDKF010000269.1:0-18995 GCA_036520135.1 Solirubrobacteraceae bacterium | reverse complement strand
CGTCGTGCTGCTCGAGCATCACCTGCTCGACGGCGACGGCCTGTCGCTGTGCCGGCGCCTGAAGGCGCTGGCGCGCCCGCCGCGCGTGGTGATCTACACGGCCGACCCGGACGGCGAGCTCGTGCTGCTCGCCCGCGTCGCGTGCGCCGACGGCCTGGTCGACAAGTCGGCCGATCCGCGCGAGCTGTTCGAGGCGATCCGCGTGGTCGTCCGCGGCGGCTCGGCGCTGCCGCCGCTCGAGCCCGAGCAGCTCGACGCCGCAGCCCACCAGATCGATCCCGAGGATCTCGCGCTGCTCGCGATGCTGGTCGACGGGACGCCCGCCTGGGACGCCGCGGATACGCTGCGGCTCGACCGGCGCAAGGTCGGCCGGCGCATCGAGCGCCTGCTCGGCCGCCTGCGGCAGAGCCGCACGCCCGCGTTGTCCTAGTATCACCGGCCATGCCTCTCGTCCCGATGGTGATTGAGCGGACGGCGCGCGGCGAGCGCGAGTTCGACATCTACTCGCGCCTGCTCAACGAGCGGATCGTCTTCCTCGGCAGCCCGGTCGACGATCAGGTGGCGAACCTCATCGTCGCCCAGCTCCTGCACCTCGAGTCCCAGGACCCGGACAAGGACATCTCGATCTACATCAACTCGCCCGGCGGCTCGATCTACGCCGGGCTGGCGATCTACGACACGATGCAGTTCATCAAGCCCGACGTGGCGACGATGTGCGTCGGCATCGCGATGTCGATGGGCTCACTGCTGCTGGCCGGCGGCGCCGCGGGCAAGCGGATGGCGCTACCCAACTCTCGGATCCTCATCCACCAGCCGTCAGCGGGCTTCGAGGGCCAGTCGACCGACATCGAGATCCACGCGGCCGAGATCCTCAAGACGCGCAAGCGCGTCGACGAGATCTACGCCAAGCACACCGGGCAGGAGGAGCAGCAGGTCAACCGCGACATGGAGCGGGACCGCTTCTTCACCGCCGCCCAGGCCGCCGAGTACGGCCTGATCGACCGCGTGATCCATGAGCACTAGTCATTGGGCCTCGATGACGTGCTCGATCGCGCCGAGGCGCTCGACCTCGACCCGCACCACGTCGCCCTGCTCGAGGTAGCGCGGCGGGTCGAAGGCCTTGCCGACGCCGTCGGGCGTGCCGGTGAGGATCAGGTCGCCCGGCTCGAGCGTGCAGGTCTGCGCGATGAAGTCGACGAGCGTCTGCGGGTCGAAGATCAGGTCGCCGGTGCTGGCGTCCTGGCGCTGCTCGCCGTTGACCCATGAGCCGATGCGCAGCCCGAGCGGGTCGGGAAGCTCGTCGACGGTCGTGATCCACGGGCCCCACGGGCACGAGGTGTCGAACCCCTTGGCGCGGGTCCACTGCTCCTCGGCGTCCTGCAGGTCGCGCGCGCTGACGTCGTCGGCCACCGCCCAGCCGGCGATCTTCCCCCCGGCGCCGATGACGACGGCCAGCTCGGCCTCGTAGTCGAGCTGCTCGACCACGGCGGGGCACCGCACCGGGCCGCTCGGCGGGACGCTGGAGGTCGGCAACTTCATGAACACGAGCGGGACCTTCGGCAGCACGTTGCCCAGCTCGGCGGCGTGCGCGGCGTAGTTGCGGCCGATGCCGAAGATCGCGCGCGGCCGCGGGACCGGCGCCAGCAGCGTCACCGCGTCGAGCGGGTACGCGCGCCCGTCGGCGGGCGTGAGGTCGCCCGAGGCCAGGCGGTCGAGCACGGTGCCGGAGGCGAATGCGTGCATCTCCTCGCCCCGCACCTCCCCCGCCCTGGGCTCCTCCCCGCCGGGCGGGATGAACGTGGCTAGCCGCATAAACGCGGCAGCCTAGACACATTGACCATTGCAGGTCGGCGGACGGGGCCGACAATGGTTTTCGATGGACGCAAGTGCGATCAAGGCGGCGGCCGCCGCGACCTCGGCGACGTACCGCTCGTTCGCCGACGCGACCCGGTCGGTGTTGGATCTGCTGGAGCGCGCGATGCCCGACGCGGTGCTCTACCTCGCGCACCTCGATCGCGGGCAGTTCATCCACCGCATCGTCGACGCCCGCAACGGCGCCGGCATCGGCCTGCGCTCCAACCTCGCGATCCCGCTCGGCGACGCGTTCTGCTCGCACATGGCCGAGGACCGCGCGCCGCGCCTGTGCAACGCGGTCGGCGCCCACCCGATCTACAGCGCGCTGCCGATGCAGGAGCGCGTCGGCGCCCGCGCCTACCTCGGCGTACCGCTCGAGCTTTCCGACGGCACGCGGGTCGGCTCGCTCGCCGCGCTGCGCCATTCGGTCGACCCGTTCACCGACGCTGACGAGCAGCTGTTCTCGATGCTCGCGCGCGTGCTCGCCTCCGAGCTCGAGCGCGAGAGCAACGAGCGCGACCTGCGGCGCTTCAACGACATGCTGCGCGACCAGGCCCGCGGGATGGGCGCGATCGGCCGGGTGGCCCGCGCCCTCGCGGGCACCGACGACGCCCGCACTGCGGTGTGCGAGGCCGCCTGCGAGGTGGCCGGCGCGCCCGTCGCGTTCCTGCTCGAGCCGGCCGGGCGCGACTTCGTGTCGACCGCCATGGCCGGGGTCGACATCGCGCCCGTGACGATTCAGCCGCGCGCCGACGCCGCTCCCGGCCACGGCCGCGCGTTCACGTCCCAGGACACATACTTCGTCGCCGACGCCCGCACCCACCCGGCCCTCGCGGCACCGCTCGTGGAGGCCACGAGCGCCCGCTCGGCCGTGTTCGAGCCGGTGCTGCGCGACGGCCGGGTGGCCGGCGTGCTGATCGTGGTCTGGCAGGTGCCGCTCGAGGCGCTGCCCGACGCTCCCGCCGGCGTGCTACGGCTGCTGGCCGCGCAGGCGGCGGTGGCGATCGAGCACGCCGGGCTGCGCAGCCGCATGAACGCGCTCGCGCTCAGCGACTCGCTGACCGGCCTCTCGACCCGCCGGCTGTGGGACGAGGAGCTGCCGCGCGAGATGGCGCGCGCCCGTCGCGGCGAGAGCCCGCTGACGCTGGCCGTGATCGACATCGACCACATGAGCGCGTTCAACATGCTGCGCGGCGAGCGCGAGGGCGACCGCCTGATCAAGGAGACCGCGGCGCGCTGGCGCGGCGAGCTGCGCGAGGTCGACACGCTGGCGCGGCTCGAGGGCACCGAGTTCGGGATCCTGCTGCCGGGCTGCGGCCTCGGCGAGGCCGTCGACGTGCTCGAGCGCGTGCGCGCCGCCACGCCGCGCGGCCAGACCGCGTCGGCCGGCGTGGCCCGCTGGGACGGCGAGGAGCCGGCCGAGCTGCTCGTCGTGCGCGCCAACGACGCGCTGGCGGCCGCCAAGGAGAGCGGCCGCAACGTGACGATCGCCTCCGACTAGATGTCTTCGACCGCGATCCGGTCGTTCCTCAGGATCGGGTTGCCGGCGCTGTCGAACCAGGTCTCGCGCGGGCGGTCGTAGGACAGCTCGATCCCGTTCCCGTCGGGGTCCTCGAGGTAGACCGCGACGGTCCCGCCGTGGTCGGTGGCGTGGTCGATCGCGTAGCCGTGCTCGATCAGGCGGGCGACCGCCTTCGAGAGCTCGCGGCGGTCGGGGTAGTTGAACGCGACGTGGTAGAGCCCGGAGGGCTTGAACGTGTTCAGACCGACGTGGTGGTGATAGTCGCCGGCCGCGACGAACGCCATCGGCAGGCCCAGCGGGCGGCCGTCGCCGGTGAGCGTGAAGCCGAGGCCGTCGCGGTAGAACGCGAGCGCGCGGTCGATGTCGGAGACGTGCAGGTGGACGTGGCCGACGCGGACCGCCGGGTGGATGCCGTTGTCAGTGCTCATGACTGGGCAGTTTCCCGACCGTGCCGCCTGCCGTCATCAGGGTGTTCATCTATTTGACGCGCGATTGACGGTGCTCTCACGCGCCGCGTGGATCGTGCGCGCCATGACCCCCACCACCACACCCCCCGTGATCGACGAGGGCAAGCTCAACGCCCTCCTCGGTCGCTTCGTCGAGGACTTCGGCGCCGCGGTCAGCTTCCCGCTGATCGTGATCGGCGAGCGCCTCGGCCTGTTCCGCGCGCTCGCCGAGGGCGAGCCGGTGACGCCCGCCGAGCTCGCCGAGCGCACCGAGACCACCGAGCGCTACGTGCGCGAGTGGCTCTCCGCGCTCGCCGCCGGCGGCTACGTGACCTACGACGCCGAGAGCGAGCGTTTCCATCTCACCCCCGAGCAGGCGCTGGCGCTCGCCGAGGAGGACGGCCCCGCCTACCTGCCGGGCGCGTTCCAGCTCGCCGCCGCGGTCGTCAAGGACGCGCCGCACATCGAGCGCGTGTTCCGCACCGGCGAGGGCTTCGGCTGGCACGAGCACGACCACGACCTGTTCCACGGCACCGAGCGCTTCTTCCGCCCGGGCTACACCGCCAACCTCGTGCCGAGCTGGCTCCCGGCGCTCGAGGGCGTGCAGGCCAAGCTCCAGCAGGGCGCGCGCGTCGCCGACGTCGGCTGCGGCCACGGCGCCTCGACGATCATCATGGCCCAGGCCTACCCGCGGTCGACGTTCGTGGGCTCGGACTACCACGAGGCCTCGATCGATGCCGCGTGGCGCGCCGCCGAGCGCGCCGGCGTGGCTGACCGCGTCAGCTTCGAGGTCGCGGGCGCCGACGGCTACACGGGCAGCGGGTACGACCTCGTGTGCATGTTCGACTGCCTGCACGACATGGGCGACCCGGTCGGCGCGGCGAAGCACGTACGCTCGACGCTGGACGCCGACGGCACGTGGCTGATCGTCGAGCCGTTCGCCAACGACCGGCTCGAGGAGAACCTGAACCCGATCGGGCGGATCTACTACGCCGCCTCGACGCAGCTCTGCACGCCCGCGTCGCTGTCGCAGGACGTCGGGCTCGCGCTCGGCGCCCAGGCCGGCGAGGCGCGGTTGCGCACCGTGGTGGAGCAGGGCGGCTTCACGCGCTTCCGCCGCGCGACCGAGACGCCGTTCAACCTCGTGCTGGAGGCGCGTCCGTAGCGGCGACCGCGGCCAACTGGCGGACTGACTGCGCGAGCCAGCCGCGCACCCGCTCCGAGCGGGCGGCCTCGGCCTCCGGGATGGCGGCGGTGACGTCGATGCGCGTCCCGTCGCCCTCCTCGGAGAGCTCCCAGCGGATGTCCATGAACGACACGAGGCAGGAGATCGTCACGCGGGCACCCCCGCGCTGGGTGACGAGCTTCTGCGGCATCGCGACGTCAGGCCACTCCTCGTACCAGAACGTGAAGTCGCCCTCGTCTGCCCCGAGCTCGACCCGCTGCATGCCCGGCCACCACTCCGGGAAGCGCGACGGGTCGTAGAGCAGCTTCCAGACGTCCTCGGGCGGTGCGGCGCTCGTGGCGTGGTCAGCGACGGTCGGCATGGGCGAGCTCCCGTGTCTGGGCGAGGTCGGCCTCGGTGGCCGCCAGCTCGCGCTCGGGCTCGATCAGCCCGGCGACCGGCGGGCGGCCGAAGTCGATCAGCGTGGCGTGCCAGCCGTCGGCGGGGCTGGCGGGCGCGGCGGCGAGCCGGCGCCAGCCGGCGGCGGCTTCCTCGAGCCGGCGGCGGGCGAGCTCGGCATCGCCGCGCGCGGCAGCGATCAGCCCTTGGACCCGGGTCAGGCGCGGGACGAGCGCCTCCGGGAAGTCGCCGGGCCGCAGCGGCTCCAGCGTCGTCGCGCGCAGGTCGGCCTCCGCCTCGTCGGGCCGCCCGGCGCGCGCGAGCGCCTCGGCGCGCGCGAGCAGGATCAGCGGGCGGCTGACCTCGGCGCCGCCGTTGAGCGCGGCGGTGAGACGATCGGCCGCCTCGGCCCAATCGCCGGCAGCGAGCGCGACGATGCCCGAGTCGTGCTCGGCGAGCGCGATGCGGCGGTCTTCGCCGAGCAGCTGCGCCAGCTCGCGCTCCTGCGCGGCGACGGCGCGCGCGTCGGCGTGGCGGCCGAGCCGGCCCAGGACGAATGCGCGGGACCCCAGCGCCGAGAGCTCGAGCGGCCCGAGCCCGCCGACCTCGTCGAGGCAGCGGTCGATCAGCCCGAGCGCGCCGTCGAAGTCGGCGAGCGCAGCGGCGGCGCACGCGGCGCTGATCCAGGCGGCCCAGGCCAGCTCCGGGCGGTGCGCGCGCGAGGCGAGCACGGCCGATTCGGTGAAGGCCGCCTGGCCGCCGGCGAGGTCGCCGCGGCCGACCGCGATGTGCCCGCGGGCGAAGACGACGTCGTGGGCGAGCACGCCGGTGGGCGGTGCCTCGATCGCCTCGATCAGCTGCTCGGCCTCGTCGACGTCGCCGGTGACGGCCTTCGACCACGACAGCGACGCGACGGCGCCGGACGCGACGGCCGTGTCGCCGTCGCCCATTTCGGTGAGCAGCGCGAGCCCCCGGCCGGCGGCGTCGCGCACGCCGAGCGGGTTGCAGAGCGAGCCGCGCTCCCACGTCGCGCGGCTGATCCACGCCTCCGCGTGACTGCGCGCGTCGCGCCGGTCGAGCCGTGCGAGGCCGTGGTCGAACGCTTCCTCGGCGGCCTCGCGGTGGCCGAGCCAGGCCTCGGTGTCGGCCAGACGGAGCCACAGCGCGACGTCATCCGGGGCGAGCTCGAGCGCCTCGCGCAGGAAGCTCGCGGCGGCGTCGAGCGCGCTGACCTCCCACGCGTCGTCGGCTGCGCGCGCGAGCTCGGCGACGGCGAGGTCGCCGCGGCCGGCGAGCCGCAGGTGGTAAGCGCGCTCGGCCGCAGTGCCCTCGCAGACGGCGGCGAATGCGGCGTGCAGCTCGGCGCGGCGCGGGGCCGGCAGATCCTCATACGCCGCCTCGCGCAGCAGCGCGTGGTGGTAGCCGAGGCTGCCCCCGCGGCTCACGAACAGCCCGCTGTCGAACGCCTGGCCGATCGCCTCGCCGTGCGCGAGCGCGGCCAGCTCGGCGGCGCTGAGCTCGCCGCCGGCGACGGCGGCCAGCGCGGCCACGCGGCGGGCGTCGGGCGCAAGCGCGGAGGTCGTCGCGCGGATCGCGGCGCGCAGCCCGGGCGGCGGGCCGTCGGCGCCGTCGCGCACGGCGCGGGCGGCCTCGATCGCCAGCAGCGGGTTGCCGTCGGCGACCGCGACCACTTGGTCGACGCCCGGGTCATCGAGCGGGGCGAAGGCGCGCACGAGCTGGCCCATCTCGCGGTGGGCGAGCGGAGCGACCTCGATCTCCATCACCGTGACGTGCCGGGCGCGGACGGCATGCACGATCGCATCGACGTCCTCGCGGCGGGGGAACGGCCGGCGCGTGAGGACGAGCAGCACGCGGCGCGGCCCGATCCGGCGCGCGACGTAAGCGGCGAGCTCGAGGCTCGCGGCGTCGGCGGCGTGGACGTCCTCGAACAGCAGCGCTGCCGGCGCCGCGTGCTCGACGAGCTCGACCGTCGCTTCGAACAGCCGCGCGCGCTCGAGCTCCGGGGGGCCCGCGGGGCGGGCGGCGTGCGGGGCGCGGCCCAGCCGCTCGGGCAGCGAGGGCACGAGGCGTGCGAGCTCCTCCGGCCAGGTCGCGGATTCGGGCGGCGGCGGGAGGCAGTCGGCGAGGTCGCGGATCAGCTCGGCCCAGAGGGTGAACGGCGCGCCGCCGCCGAGGCCGAGCGCGCCACAGCCGGCCACGCGCCCGCCCGCGGCGGTGACGTGGTCGAGCAGCTCGGCGGCGAGGCGCGTCTTGCCGATGCCACCCTCGCCGCTCAGCAGCGCTAGCGCCCCGGCGCCGGCGGCAACGTGACGCCAGACCTCGTTCAGCTCGGCGAGCTGGGCGCGGCGGCCGACGAGCGCGAGAGCATCGGCGGCGACGCGCCGCGTCGCCGCGGTCGCGGTCCCGGACGTCATACGCACACGCTCGGCGAGCTCGCGTGTCGCGGCGGTGGGGGCGACCGCGAGCTCGTCCTTCAGGCGATCGCGCAGGCGCGCGTAGACGGCCAGCGCCCCGCTGCGGTCGCCGGCGGCCGCGAGGCGCTCGATCAGGTCGCGGGCCGCCGCCTCGTCGAGCGGGTCGAGCGCCGTGCGCCGGCGCGCCCAGGCGACGGCGGCCTCGGCGTCGGCGCTGTCGTCGGCGAGCCGGGCGAACGCGTCGCCGAGCGCGCGGGCGTGCTCGTCGCGCGCCTCGTAGACCCACTCGTCCTCGACGCCGGCGAGCAGCGGGCCGCGGCAGAGGGCGACGGCCTCCTCGAGCCGGCCGGCGGTGGTGAGCCGCGCGAACTCGGCGTGGTCGGTCCACAGCCCGTCCGGGTCCAGGCCGACGCGCTCGCGGGTGGCGATCAGCGTCCCGGCGGCCGAGCCGAGGTCGCGCCGCAGCGCCCATACGGCGCTGCGCAGGCTGGCGCGGGCACTGCTGTCGAGCACGTCGGGCCAGAAGCGCGCGGCCAGGTCTCCGCGCGGGTGCGGGCCGGGGTGGAGCGCGAGCCAGCCGAGCAGCGACCACGTCCGGCGCCCGTCCGCGACGAGCGCCGCGCCGCCGGCGTCGATCTCCATCGGTCCCATCACATGCACGCGCAGCACGTGCCAACAGTACCCCGGGAGTTTCAGCGTTCCGGAAGAATCCGTGGCGTGAAGGGTCTCGTCGGCCGGGTGAAGGAGCGCGAGGCGGTCGCTGAGGCGCTCTCGCGCGTGCGCTCGGGCGGCCAGGTGGTCGCGCTCGGCGGCGAGCCGGGGATCGGCAAGTCGCGGCTGCTGGCCGCGCTCGCCGAGCGCGCGGAGGCGGAGGGCTGCCTAGCGCTCGGCGCGGCGGCTTCCGAGTTCGAGCAGGACCTGCCGTACGCGGTGTGGACCGAGGCGCTCGATCCGCACCTGCGTGCGCTGGGCGACCGGCGCGTGCAGTTGCTCGGGATCGCCGAGCCGGGCGCGCTCGGCCCGGTGCTGCCGGCGCTCACGCAGCCGGGCGCGGCCGACCGTCACCGCGTGCACCGGGCGCTCCGCGACCTGCTCGAACGGCTCGCGGGCGCGCGCCCCGTCGTGCTCTGGCTCGACGACTTGCATTGGGCCGACGGCGCTTCGGTCGACGCCGTCGCCGCGCTCGTCCGCCGCCCACCCGCCGCCGCGGTCCTGCTCGCGATCGCCGCCCGCGCGGGCCGCCGCCCCCCGGCGCTCGACGCCGCCCTCGCAGCCGCGGGCCGCGACGGGCGCGTCACCGACCTCGCGCTCGCCCCGCTCTCCGAGGCCGAGGCCACCGAGCTCGTCGGCGCCGACGTCGCTCCGATCTACGCGCTCAGCGGCGGCAACCCCTTCTACCTCGAGCAGCTCGCCCGCGCCGACCGCGACCGCGCCGCCGCGCCCGACAACGATCGCGCCGCGGCACCCGGCGGCGATCGTGCCGCCGGCGGTGGCGTCGACCGGCAAGGTGAGGGGGTGCCGCCGGCGGTGGCGCTCGCGCTGGCGGCCGAGGTCGCGGCGCTCGCGCCCGAGGCTCGGCTCGTGCTCGAGGGGGCGGCAGTCGTGGGCGATCCGTTCGAGCCGGCGCTCGCGGCCGAGGCCGCAGGGGTATCCGAGGCGGACGCGCTGCGGGCGCTCGACGAGCTGCTGCTGCGCACGCTGGTGCGGCCCACGGGCGCGGCGCGGCGGTTCGCGTTCCGCCATCCCGTCGTCCGGCACGCGGTCTACGAGGGCGTGCCGGGCGGGTGGCGGCTCGCGGCGCACGCCCGCGCGGCCGCGGCGCTCGAGCGCCGCGGCGCCGGCCTGATCGCGCGGGCGCACCACGTCGAGCACGCGGCCCAGCTCGGCGACGCGACGGCAGTCGACCTGCTCGAGGGCGCGGCGCGCGAGCTCCAGGGGCCGGCGCCGGCGTCGTCGGCGCGCTTCCACGCCGCGGCTCTGCGCGTGCTGCCCGACACGCCCGAGCACCAGATCCGCCGCGCGGCGATCCAGATCGCGCTCGCCGAGGCGCAGAGCGCGGCGGGCGACCGCGCCGGCGCGCGCGAGACGCTGCTCGCCACGCTCGGCGCCACACACGACGCGCAGGAGCGCAACGCGCTGACGGTGCGGATCGCCAACGTCGAGATGTGGCTCGGCTCCGAGACCGAGTCGCGTCGGCGGCTCTATGTCGCGCTCGGCGACCTCCCGGCCGAGCCGTCGGCCGACCGCGTCCGGCTGCACCTCTCGCTCGGCCTGCTCGAGCACCTCGCCTGCGACTTCGCCGCCGCCCGCGCGCAGGCCAGCGACGCGCTCGCCGACGCCCGCGTGCTCGGCGATCCGGTGCTGGTCGCGTCGGCGCTGACGCTGCGCGCGATCGCCTCCGCGGGCGACGGTCGCGAAGACGCGGCGGCCAGCCGCGACCTCGCCGCCGACGCGTTCGCGCGACTGACCGACGCCCAGGTCTCCGCGCGGCTTCCCGGCCTGTGGATGCTCGCGTGGGCCGAGCACGCTTGCGGGCGCTTCGCCGACGCGCTGGCCACGCTCGCACGCGCCCGCGCGCTCGCTGCGGCCAGCGGCCGCGAGCCGGTGCTGATGCTGTGCGCGGCCGAGTCCGTGCGGCCGCTGCGCGAGCTCGGCCGGCTCGCCGACGCGGTCGCGGCCGGCGAGGAGGGCGTCGACCGAACGCGACTCGACGGCAACCCGCAGTACCTGATCTGGGCGCACTGCGCGCTCGCGAGCGCCCGGCTGGCGATCGGCGACGTCGCCGGCGCCCTGCGCGAGACCGAGGAGGCCGCGGGCATCGAAGCCGAGCCCAGCTTTCACCGCGCCGGCCAGCCGCAGTGGGCGCAAGGCGCCGCGCTCGTCGCCGCCGGCAACGCCGACCGCGCCGTGCCGCTGCTGCGCGCTGCGGTCCCGCTCGTCGTCCCCGCCCTGCGCACCGAAGCCGCCGCCGACCTCGCCGACGCCGCGCTCGCCGGCGGCGATTCCGCCGCCGCCCGCGCCGCCCTCGAGATCGCCCATGCCCACGCCGACACCGACTTCGCCACCGCCACCGCCGCCCGCGCCGAGGCCGCCATCCTCCTCGCCGAGGCCCGCCCCCGCGACGCCGCGCGCACCGCCGCCACGGCGCGCGATCTCCTCGCGCCGCCGGGCAGCACCGCCGACGCGCCGTCGCGATCGGGGTCGGCGACCGACCTCGTCGCGCCGTCCGCCGCGGCGCCGCTTCTCGCGGCGCGGTTGCGGCTCCTCGAAGGCCGCGCGCTCCGGGAGGCGGGCGAGAAGGCCGCGGCGGTCGCCGCGCTGATCGAGGCCGAGGCGACGCTCGCGGGGTTCGGCGCGCAGCGCTGGCGGGACGAGGCCGTGCGGGAGCTGCGCCGGCTCGGTCACCGCGTCCGCCGCGCCGGCGGCGACGCCGACGGCGCGCTCACCGATCGCGAGCAGGAGATCGCCGAGCTGGTCGCGGCCGGGCGCACCAACCGCGAGGTCGCCGAGCAGCTCGTGCTGAGCCCGAAGACCATCGAGGCGCACCTGCGCAACATCTACGCCAAGCTCGGGGTCCGCTCGCGCGTGGAGCTCGCGCGCACGGTGGTCGCCTCGCCGAGATCGCGTGACGAGGCCTGACGTAGGGGTGCCGGATAGGTGATCCCGCCGATGGCGCGGGCTCTCGCAGCGCCGATGCTGCGGCCATGCGAAAGCTCCTCCCCATCATCGCGGCCGCAGCCGCCGCGCTTACCCTCACCTCTCTCTCCCCGGCCTCGGCGCACAAGTCGCCGTCGAAGCCGCACGTCTTCACGGTCGCCACGAAGACGATCGAAGAGGCGCGGCTCGACCTCGGCAACCCCGGGCCGACCCTCGGCGACACGAACGTGATCACCGAGGACGTCTACGTCGGCGGCAAGAAGGTCGGCACCAGCGACGTGACGTGCACGCTCGTGCGCCTCGAGCCGGCCAGCCACTTCTTTGCCGTCGAGTGCCTGAACACCACCGTCCTCCCCGGCGGCCAGATCAGCGCCCAGGGCGTCGTCACGTCGGACGAGATCGAGAAGGTCCCGTTCAAGCAGGCGATCACGGGCGGCACCGGCGCCTACAAGGGCGTCCGCGGCGAGCTCACCGTCGACGAGGCCGGCGACGGCCCCGCGCACCTGACTTTCGACCTCGTCCGCTAGATCACGCGGGCGTGAGCTGGACCGTGGCGCCCTCGGCCCACTCGATCGCCTCGCGGTAGGCGGCGGCGAGGGCCGGGAGGCCGACGCCGAACCGCGGGACGTCGTTGAAGTCGCCGCGCTCGTACGCGAGCACGGCGGCGAGCAGGCGGCCCTCGGGGCCGTCGTGGTCCAGCAGCGCGTGCGTGATCCGGTTGTCGAACGGCAGCTCGTCGAGCAGCGCCTGCACCGGCTTGCCGAGCAGCGCGTCGACGACGGAGAACAGGCCGACCGTGAACGCGCGGTCGGTCGCGGCCAGCGGGTGCGCGTCCGCCAGCAGCTCGCAGAGGCGGGCGCGCACCAGGCCGATCGTCAGCAGATGCTGCGGCGTGTCGGTCATGCCCGACAGCGCCAGCAGCATCGCCCACCGCCGCACGGCGACGGTGCCGAGCAGGATCAGTGCCTGCCGCACGGACGAGACCGGCTGGCGCACGCCGATCGACGCCGAGCTGGCCAGCCGCACGAGCTTGTGGCTGAGCCCGGCGTCCTGTGAGATCACCCGCTCGATCTCCTCGAAGCTCGCTTTGCGGCCGGGCGCGACGAGCTCGCTCAGCGCGCCGAGGCGGTGCGTCGGCGCCGTCGGACCCGACACCACGGCGGGCTCGGCGAAGAAGTACCCCTGGAAGCCGTCGAAGCCCATCGCGCGGCAGGCCTCGTACTCCTCGCGCGACTCGACCTTCAGGGCGATCAGCGTCAGCCCGCGCTGGCGCAGCTCCCGCACCTGCTTGAGCAGCGCCGCGCCCGACAGCGCGAGGACGTCGAGCTTGACCACCGAGGCGAGCTCGAGCAGCGGCTCGAGCGCGGGGTCGTAGCGGAAGCCGTCGAGCGCGATCCGGAAGCCGGCGTCGCGGGCGTCGCGCAGCGCGCCGAGCAGCTCGGGGTCGGCGCTGTGGGTGCCGACCAGCTCGAGCACGACGCGGTCGGGCGGCATCGGCAGCGGGCGCACCTTGAGCAGGAACTCCCGCGTGACGTTGATGTACGCGCGGGCGGCGCCGACCAGCCGCTCGAGCCCGATGTCGGCGAGGCTCTGGACGATCACCGCGGACGTCGCGCCCTCGGCGTCGGTGAACGGGCCCGTCAGCGAGCGGTACAGGATCTCGAAGCCGGCGATCGATTCGGAGCGATCGAAGATCGGCTGCCTGGCCACCGCGACGCTGGCCGTCGTCTCCTCCACCGGTTGTGACATTTCACTCGTCACATCGGCGCGCGGCGCGAAGCGCTTGACCGCCACAGCGCAACAGGGGCCGATCCCGGGTCAGACGAGCTGACGCAGCGCGGCGCGGACCTCTGCGTCGCGCCGCTCGGCGTCAGCGTCGGTCCACTCCCAGGCCACGCCGCCGGTGATCGTGAACGTCGGCTGTGCGTGGTCGTCGACCGCCTCGACGTCGATCCGCACCGCGGTCGTCCCGGCCGCCTCGCCGACGATTGTTGCCCGGCCGCGCACCGTCACCGCCACGCCTGCCGCGATCACCGCGAGCGCGCAGCGTGGCTCCGCACGCAGGCGGGTGAGCGAGCCGCGGCTCGGGCCGAGGGCGAGCAGCACCGTCGCCGGGCCGGCGCGCATCGCCGTCGAGACCGGGATCGCGTGCAGGCCGTCCTCCCCGATCGTCGCGAGGATCGCCACCGTGCCGGGCGGCCAGTCCGGGACCATGGCCGTGACGCTACCGGTGGCGCGCGGCCTCGCGCTCGAGCAGCGCGTTCGCGCGCTCGAGCTGCTCGACGGTGCAGGCCGCGACCGACGCCACGCCGATCTCGCGGTTCACGCGCGCGTTGATCGCGCGGTGGGGCTCGCCGGTGCGGCGCGTGATCGCCGACACGAGCGCGCGGCGCTCCTCGCGCAGACGCTCGCGCCGGTCCTGCGCCGTCTCGGGCTCGGTGGTGGTGAATGCTGCGAGCGCCGGCGAGGGCGCGCGGGTCGCGTCGGCGAACAGCTGCAGCGCGTCGCCGGGCTGGGTGGTCTGCAGCACGTCGTCGTCGCGGCGGGCGCTCGACCACAGGGCGCGGAAGCCCTCCTCGGCCTCGGTCCGCTCGCCGCGCTCGAGCGCCTCGCCCTCGGCGATCTGCGCGAGCGCGTGGTTGCGCTCCTCCTCGATCTGGGCGGCGAGGCGCTTGAGCGTCGGGTCCGACGGCAGGAACAGGTGGCTCATCTGCTGCTTCGGCGCGGGGGTGCGGCGGATGAAGCGGCCGACGACCTGGCGGAAGAACAGCTCGGTGCGCGCGCTGGTCGCGTAGACGCCGACGCGCAGGCGGGGGATGTCGACACCCTCGGACACCATCAGCACGGACACGAGCCAGCTGCCGGCGCCGGCGGCGAAGCGCTGGATGCGCTGCGACGCATCGGCGGCGTCGGACGTGACGATCTCGGGCCGCTCGCCGGTGACGCGCGCGAGCCGCGCGGCGAGCCGGTCCGCGTGCTCCTTGTCGATCGCCATGACGAGCCCGCCCGCGTCGGGGTGCGTCCCGGCGCGCAATGCGGACAGCTCGGCGTGCGCGTCGCGGAGGACGTGCTCGATCCAGTCGCCGTCGGGGTCGAGCGCCGTGCGCAGCCGCCGCGCGGCCTCGGCCGCGGGCAGCGCGACCTCGAAGTCGGCGCGGCGGCGGCGGCCGTCGCTCATCCACTCCATGTCGCCGCCATAGGTGTGGAAGGTGACCGGGCGGCAGACGCCGTCGAGCAGCGCGTCGGTGTAGCCGTATGAGAAGTCGGCGCGCGAGACGCCGTCGCCGTCGTACTCGACCCAGGGGATCGGCGTGTTGTCCGAGCGGAACGGCGTGCCGGAGAGCAGCAGGCGGAAGCGGGCGCGCTCGAACGCGGCCAGCGTGCTGCGGCCCCAGGCGGCGAGCTCGCCCATGTGGTGCGGCTCGTCGGCGATCAGCAGCGTGGCGGCCTCGCCGCAGCGGCGCCGGTGGACGGCGGGGCCGGCGGCGAGCGTCGCGTACGTGACCGCGATGCCGTGGCGGTCGCGCGGCTCCGGCCCGGCTGTGTTCGGGCGGTTGGGCTCGAGGTCGATCCCGTACCGCGCCGCGTCGAGCGCCCACTGGCGGCAGATGTGCGTGGTCGGGGCGATCACCGCGACGCGGGAGACGCCGCCCTCGGCGAGCATCCGATGCGCGACGTGCAGGCCGAACGTGGTCTTGCCGGCGGCGGGCGTGGCGGAGGAGAGGAACGACTCGCCCTGGTGCTCGAGCACCGCGGCCGCGGCCGCCCGCTGCCAGGCGCGCAGCGGCCGGGCGGCGGGCCATGCCGGCAGGGCTCGACGGCGCCTGACGGCGGGGTGGGTGACCGCGGACGACAAGGGCGCCGGAGGGTAGGGATCCGGCCTGACGGAACCGAAGTGCCATCATTGGTTGACCATGCAATTGACGCACTTCTCCGATCCCGGCTGCCCGTGGGCGTGGTCCGCGGGGCCGGCCTTCGCGACGCTCCACTGGCGCTACGGCGACCAGCTGGACTGGCGGCTCGTGATGATCGGCCTGTCCGAGACCGCCGAGCAGTACGCGCGCCGCGGCTACACCGGCGAGCGGCAGGCTCGCGGGTACCGGTCCTTCAGGCACCGCGGGATGCCGTTCGCCACCGAGCCGCGCGAGCGCCCGCATGCGACGTGGCCGATGTGCCGGGTCGTCGTCGCCACGCGCCGGCTTTACCCGGACCGCGAGTGGGCGGTCTTCCGGGCGCTGCAGTTCGCGCAGTTCACGAGCACGCTGGTGCTCGACGAGCCGGCCGGCCTCGAGCAGGCGCTCGCATGGCTGCCGGGGATCGACGCCAAGGCGCTCGTCGCCGCCTCGCTCGAGCCGGAGACCGAGGAGCTGTTCGCCGCCGACCGGCGCGAGACCCGCTCCGCCGCCGGCCGCCCGATCGAGTTCCAGGGCCGCTCCGCGACGACGCCCGAGGGCGAGGTCCGCTACACGGCGCCGAGCGTGATCTTCACGGCCGCCGACGGCCGCTCGCTCGAGGCCGGCGGCTTCCAGCCGATCGAGGCATACGACGTCTGCATCGCGAACCTCGACCGGTCGCTCGAGCGCCGCGAGCCGGCCGAGGACGTCGCCGAGGTCATCGCGGCGTTCCCGGACGGACTGACCACCTACGAGGTCGCCGCGGCCATGGCGCCGCACCTCACGGCCCCGGACCGCGACGCCGCGGAGGACGCCCTGATCTCGCTCGCCGCCGCCGGCGGCGCCCACCGCCGCGCGTTCGGCAACGACGCGCTGTGGACGCCGACCCAGCCCGCCACCGCCGCGCTCGCCGCATAAAGGGGACAGTCCCCTTTAGGTTTGGCCCCACCGACCTGGCCGAAGGGGACAGTCCCCTTTAGGTTTGGCCGCCTGCCAGCCGCATGTATCAGACGGCACGCGCGCGGCATCCTTAAGAGTGCGATGGCTGAGACCTACATGAACTACATCGAGACCGACCTGGATCACGGGGTCGAGCTCGCCGTGTGGCGCCGCAACCGCCTCGGCATCCGCCGCCCGCGCCGCCGCCTGCGCCTGCGCTTCGCCTAGTCAGGCCGCCGCAAGTCCGCGGCAACTCTTCGCCAAGCGCCCCCGGCGAAGGTCGCGGAGTGAATCTCATCTTGAACATGGCATCCGGGGCCGACCGCCGGCTCGCCGCGGCGGCGACCGCGAACGGCGCCGCGCTCTTCTACGGCTTCGGCAACTTCTGCGCGCTAGCGGCGCTGCCCGACCGCGACTCGATGCGCCGCATCAACGCGCTCAAGGGCCGCCCGCTTGACCAGGTCGGCAGCGTCACGACCGAACCCGCCCGCGCGCATCTGATCTTCGACTGGGACGGCGTCGACCGCGAGCGGATCCAGGCCGTGATGGCCGACTTCCACGCGCTCGGCCCGATCGGCTTCCGCGGCCCGGCGTCGGCGATCGTGCCCGACCACCTCACGGTTGTCGACGACGGGATCCGCACCGCGCAGCTGATCTCGCCCGGCGACCGCTGCCCGTCCAACCAGCTGGTCCGCGAGACGCTCGCGCGCACCGGCGGCGACCTGCTGTTCATCACGTCGGCCAACACGTCGAGCAACGTCTCCAAGCAGGCCGAGGCCGCGCACTGCGAGATGCGCGCGATCCGCGACGAGTTCGGCCGTCACCCGTCGGCGATCCTCATCGGCCATCCGGACGAGCGCGCCAACCGCCGCCTCTACCCGCGCCACCTGCCGTGCTCGACCTCGATCATCGCGTTCCATCGCGGCGGCCTCGTGCTGGAGCGCCACGGCTCGCTCGGGATCGACGACGCGCGTACGATCGCCGCCCGCCACGGGCTCGACCTGGCGATCGCGCCAGGCGCCCACGAGCGGCTGCCCGTCCGCTGGCCGGGCGAGGCTGTGGGATCGTACGCGGCCTGAGACCGGCGCTCCTAAAGCTCCGACGCGGCATCGACGTGAACGGCAACGCGCACATCGAGCGCGGCGTGCGGATCGACGTCGCCCCCGGCGCGCGCGTCGTGCTCGAGGACGGCTGCCGGCTCGGCGAGCGCTGCCGGATCGAGGCCAACGGCGGCACGGTGCGGATCGGCGCGGGTGCGCGGATCGGCGTGCGCGCGGTGCTCGTCGCCGACGCAGGGATCGACGTCGGCGCCGGCTGCGAGGTCGGCGACTGGGCGGTGATCGCCGACGCCGAGCCGGCGTTCGCAGACGGCCCCGCCCCGGTGCGGCTGGGCGACGGCGCGCGGATCGGGCTGCACGCCTCCGTGGTGGCGGGCGCGACGGTCGCGCCCGGCGAGGTCGTCGCGGCCTACGAGACGCGCACGCCGCGCAGGTCGGCGTAGACGTCAGCGGTCTGGCGCGCGACGTCGGCCCAGTCGAAGCGCAGCACCCACTCCCCCGCCTCGGCAACGAGCCGGTCGCGCAGCGCGTCGTCGGAGAGCAGCTGCTCGGCCATGCGCGCCAGCGAGCGCGGGTCGCGCGCGCGGAAGCGCAGGCCGACGCGGCCGCCGCCGGGCACGACCTCGCGCAGGCCGCCGGTGGCGGCGACGATGCAGGGGCAGCCCGACGCCATCGCCTCGAGCGCGACGAGCCCGAACGGCTCGTAGAGCGACGGGACTACGCACAGGTCGGCCATCCGGTAGAGCGAGTGGAGCAGGTCGTCGCCCGTCCAGCCGACGAACGAGCCGTGCTCCATCAGCCCGAGCTCCTGCGCCTGCGCCTTGAGCTCCGCCTCCGCCGTGCCCGAGCCGGCGACGAGGAAGCGCACGCCGCCCACCCGTTCGATCAGGCCCGGCATCGCGTCGAGCGCCAGGTGGAAGCCCTTCTCGTAGACAGCCGCCCGACGAGCAGCACGAGCTTGTCGTCCGGCGCCGCGAACTGCGCGCGCAGGCGCGGGAGGTCCTCCATCGGCTGCAGGTCGGTCGGGTCGATCCCGTTCGGGATCGCGGTCACGCGCGCGGGCGGGACGCCGAAGACGTCGGCGACGTGGCCGCGCATGTAGTGCGAGCACGTGATCACGCGGTCGGCGGCGCGCACCATCCGCCGCTCGACGGCGTGGATGTGCGACTGGGGGTGCTTGTCGACCCACCCCTGGTGGCGGCCGTACTCGGTCGCGTGGACGGTCACCAGCCACGGGACGGCGAACCTCCCGGCGAGCGAGCGGGCCGCGTCGGCGACCAGCCAGTCGTGCGAGTGCACGAGATCGAACGGGCCGTCGAGCTCGAGCGCCGCCGCCAGCATGTCCGCGTTCATGTGCTCGACCCAGGCGATGAACGCATCAAGGTCGTCCTTCGGGAAGTCGGGCTCGCGCACGCGGTGCACGGCGACGCCGTGGCGGTCCTCGGTCTCCGACAGGCGGCCGCCGCCGCGCGTGACGACGTCGACCTGCACGCCGCCGGCGACCAGTGCCTCCGACAGCTTGCGGACGTGGCGTGCGAGGCCGCCTTCGACGATCGGCGGGTACTCCCAGGACAGGATCAGCACGCGCACGGCGGCCCGCCAGGCTACCCGAACGGTCGTGAAAACT
>DATDKF010000268.1:0-8300 GCA_036520135.1 Solirubrobacteraceae bacterium | reverse complement strand
CAGGCCCTCGCGCTCGACGGCGGCGCGGACCGCCTGCTTGTCGTCGACGACGAGGCCGAAGTGGCGGCTGTCGTCGGGCGGCTGGCTGCGGCCCTCGGCGAGCGCGAGGAACTGGTCGCCCATGTCGATGAACGCCATGCCGGACGAGCGGCCGCGCAGCTCGAACGCGAACAGGCGGCCGTAGAGGTCGAGCGCCGCGTCGAGGTCGCCGACCTCGAGCGCGACGTGGTTGATGCCTATGAGGCGGGGTGAGTCGGTCATGCTTACCGAAGTGTCCCGCTTCTCGCTCGACTCCCTTGCGATCCCGATCGTCCAGGCGCCGATGGGCGGCGGCGCGTCGACGCCCGCGCTCGCCGCCGCGGTGGCGAACGCGGGCGGGCTCGGCTTCCTCGCGGCGGGCTACAAGACGCCGGACGCGGTGCGCGCGGACATCGCGGCGCTGCGCGAGCTCACGGACCGCCCGTTCGGCGTGAACGTGTTCGCGCCGCCCGGGCCTGCGGCCGACTCGGCGGCGGTCGACCGGTTCGCGGAGAAGCTGCGCGCCGAGGCCGACCGCTACGGCGCGGCGCTCGGCAAGCCGCGCCACGACGACGACGAGTGGGCGGCCAAGCTCGCGCTGGTCGCCGAGCTCGGCGTGCCGGTCGTCTCGTCCGCGTTCGGGTGCCCCGCGGCCGGCGACGTGCAGGACCTGCACCGCGCCGGCGCCGCCGTCTGGGTGACCGTCACGACGCCGGCCGAGGCCGCTGTGGCCGCGCAGGCCGGGGCGGACGCGCTCGTGGTCCAGGGCGCCGAGGCGGGCGGCCACCGCGGCTCGTTCGACGACGCCGCGCCCGGCGACATCGGCCTGCTCGCGCTGCTCCAGCTCGTGCGCGCGACCACCGACCTGCCGCTGATCGCGACCGGCGGGATCGCCACCGGCGCCGGCGTCGCGGCCGTCCTGGCCGCGGGCGCCTCGGCGGCCGCGCTCGGAACCGCCTTCATGCTCTGCCCCGAGTCGGCGACCGCGCTGGCCCACCGCGAGGCGATCGCCGGCGACGGCGACACCGCGCTCACGCGGGCGTTCACCGGCCGCACCGCCCGCGGGATTGTCAACCGCTGGCTGCGCAAGTACGACCGCAACGCCCCGAGCGCCTATCCGGACGTCCACCACGTCACGGCCGCGATCCGCGCCGCCGCCCGCAAGTCCGGCGATCCCGACGGCTTCCACCTGTGGGCGGGGCAGGCGCACGCGCTGGCCTCGGAGGAGCCGGCCGGGGAGCTGGTGGCACGGTTGTGGGGCGAGGCCGTGGCGGCGCTGCGGAACGTCAACCCCGCTGGGTAGGGAGGCTGGGGGACCGGCCACGCCGGTGGTCCCTGGCGAGTTGACCTCCATAGTGAAGGTCAACTCGCCAGACGGTCGGCGGACGAGCGGCAACGCGCCACTTCACCGTTCCCCTACCCAGCCGCAGTTGACGTTGCAGGAGGCAGGAACGCCCGCGGACAACGCGAACCCCCGCATCATGAGCGAGTCGCACGAACCCCATGTGTCCGGGCAGGAGCTGCGCGCCGCGCTCGCACAGAACGGCCGGTCGCGCCCGAACCCGCTGATGGCCCAGGCTGAGCCTCCGGCCTGGGAGTGGACGACCGACGAGCAGGCCGAGCTGGAGCAGCTGCGCGAGTCGGCCGCCGAGCTGGAGACCCAGCTCGACCGGCTGCGGGGCGCCGCCGCCGCCGCGCGTGCGGGCGAGCACGAGGCGCGCAGGGCACTGCGCCAGCTCGCCGAGGCGCGCCCCTGGCAGCGTCGCGCGGTCGTCGCGGAGCTGGCCGGCCGCGGCCTGCTGTGAGCTGACGCGCAGCCCCACAACCGATGGCGAAACGGCTCGGCGTCACCTTCCGGCCCGAGTGGCCGCCCGAGGAGCTGCCCGCGGTCGCGCGCGCGGTCGAGCGGGACGGCTTCGCCGAGCTGTGGCTGATCGAGGACTGCTTCCTCACCGGCGGCCCGACGATGGCCGCCGCGGCGCTGGCCGCCACCGACGCGGTTGGGGTCGGCATTGGCCTGCTGCCGGCCGCGGTGCGCAACCCGGCCATCGCCGCGATGGAGATCGCGGGCCTTGCCCGCCTGCATCCCGGCCGCCTGACCGTCACGTTCGGCCACGGCGTCGAGCCGTGGATGCGCCAGATCGGCGCGCGGCCGCGTAACCGGCTCGCGGCGCTCGAGGAGACCGTCGCCGCCGTCCGGGCGCTGCTGGCCGGCGAGGCCGTCACGGTCGACGGCGAGCACGTGCACCTCGACGGCGTCCGCCTCACCCACGTGCCGCCCGCCCCGCCCCCGGTGCTCGTCGGCACCACCGGGCCGAAGGCGCTTGCCGCCGCCGGGCGCCTGGCCGACGGGATCCTCCTGCCCGAGGGGAGCGTCCCGGAGGCCGTGCGCTGGGCGCGCGAGCAGGCGGGCGGCCCGCCGATCACGACGGTCTACGCCTGGCTGAGCATCGACGACGACCGCGCGGCGGCGACCGCGGCACTGCGCCCGGCGCTCGACGGCTGGCTGCAGATGGGGCTCTACCAGAGCCTGCGTGAGCGCGCCGGCCTCGACGTGCGGAGCGTCGCCGACCTCGAGGACGACCGCCAGCGCGCGCTGGCCGTGGCGGGCGACGCGCGCGACTGCGCGCGTGCGATCGCCGAGCTGTGGGCGGCGGGCGCCGACAGCGTCGTGCTGATGCCGCGCCACGAGGACCGGGCCGACCAGCTCGCGCGCTTCGCCGCCGACGTCAGGCCGCTGCTGTGAGCCGGCCGCGGGCGCGCGACATCGGGCTCGACATCGGCACGCTGCCGTCCGGCCCGCTCGACGCGATCACCGACGTCGACGGCATCAAGGTCGGCTCGGTGACGCTGATCGAGGGCGCCGACGTGCGCACCGGCGTCACCGTCCTCGTGCCGGACGACGGTCGCGAGCCGCTGTTCGCCGGAGCGCACCGCCTCAACGGCAACGGCGAGCTCACCGGGCTCGAGTGGATTCGCGAGGCCGGCTGCCTGACGACGCCGATCGGCCTCACCAACACGCACAGCGTCGGCGTGGTGCGCGACGCGCTCGTCGCCGCCGAGGCAGCGGTCCGCGACGCCGACGCGATGTTCTGGAGCCTGCCGGTCGTCGGCGAGACCTGGGACGGCGTGCTCAACGACATCAACGGCTTCCACGTGAAGGCCGAGCACGTCCACGAGGCGCTGCGCCGCGCCGCGTCCGGGCCGGTCGAGCAGGGCGGCGTGGGCGGCGGCACCGGCATGATCTGCCACGGCTTCAAGGGCGGCCTGGGCTCCGCCTCACGCACGGCGGGCGACTGGACCGTCGGCGTGCTCGTCCAGGCCAACCACGGCCGCCGCGACCGGCTGACCGTCGCCGGCCGGCCGGTCGGCGCGCGGATCGGCACCGACGTCGTGCCGCTGCCCTGGGACCCTGAGGCCGCGGGCTCGATCATCGTGCTCTGCGCGACCGACGCGCCGCTGTTGCCGCACCAGTGCGAGCGGCTCGCCCAGCGGTGCGCGCTCGGGATCGGCCGCACCGGCGGCGCCGGCGAGACCTCGAGCGGCGATCTCATCCTCGCGTTCAGCACCGCGCGCCAGGGCGTGCCGCCGCTGGAGATCGCGCCGGCAGGCGCGGCGGCGACGATCCCGGTGACGATGGTCGTCGACGCCCACCTCGACCCGCTCTTCTACGCCGCCATCGAGGCGACCGAGGCGGCGATCGTCAACGCGCTGCTCGCCGCCGAGACGATGACCGGCCGCAACGGCGTGACGGCGCACGCGCTCGGCGCCGACCGGCTGATGGCGGCGCTGCGCGCCTGATCACATGCGCTCGAGCGCGGCCCGGACCGCGTTCGCCGAGCGGCCGAGGTGCGCGGCGAAGTGCTCCTCGATGCCGCGCGCGTAGATCGGCCACATCTTGCGCAGCAGCGCCACGCCCTCGGCGGTGAGCACAACCTGCAGCGCCCGGCGGTCGCCGGGGTCGGGTTCGCGGCGCACGTAGCCGGCCTGCTCGACGCGGTCGACGAACCGGCTCATCGCGGTGGGGGAGAGCACGACCTCGCGCGCCAGCTCGTTCACGCGCAGGCTGCGCCCGGGCTGGCGGTACAGCGCCCACAGCAGGTCGTACCAGGCGAGGTCGGGCAGCCCGGCGGCAGCGAGGTCGCGGCCGATCGCGCGCGTGACCCGCGCGTGCGCGTTCAGGAACGCTCGCCAGGTGGCGAGGGTCTCGTCGTCGAGCTCGGGCACGCCGGCAACAATACTGCACTTGCATTAGGTGCAGATGCATGTATATTGATGCATATGCACCTATTCGCGGATAAGACCATCCTCATCACCGGCGGCGCCGGCGGCATCGGCCGCGCCTCCGCCCAGCGCTTCCTCGAGGAGGGAGCCAACGTCGTGCTCAGCGGGACCCGCCGCGAGAAGCTCGAGGCGGCCCAGGCGGCGCTCGACCCGAGCGGCGAGCGCGTGCTGATCGTGCCCGGCCAGATCGCCACGCGCGAGCAGGCGCAGGCGCTCGTGGCGGCCGCCGTCGAGCGCTTCGGCGGCGTCGACGTGCTCGTCAACAGCACCGGCATCTTCCGTCCTGTCCCGTTTGAGGAGCAGACAGAGGAGCACTTCGAGGAGGCGCTCGGCTCGATCCTGCGGCCGACGTTCTGGGTCTCCCAGGCCGTCGTCGGCGCGATGCGCGAGCGCGGCGGTGGCGCGATCGTCAATGTCGGATCGATGTGGGCGGTCGACGCGATCGCCACCACGCCGACCAGCGCCTACTCCGCCGCCCAGGCCGGGCGCCACGTGCTCACGAAGAACCTGGCGATCGAGCTGGCCGCCGACAACATCCGGGTGAACACGGTCGCGCTCGCGTTCGTGGAGACCCCCGCCTACGAGCGCTTCATGGACCGCGACACCGCCCAGGAGGTCCTCGACTCCGTCTCGCCGTTCCACCCGCTCAACCGCCGCGGCCAGCCCGGCGACGTCACCGAGGCCATCCTGTTCCTGGCCGGCGGCGGCGCGGGCTGGATCACGGGCACGACGCTCCCGGTCGACGGCGGGGTGCTTGCCGGGCGGTCGCCGGCCGTGCACCCCGAGGTCGCGGCGGCGTAGGCGTCCGGCTAACCCTGCGGCGAGTTCCCGAGCACGATCGCCACGGTCCGCGTGGCGCCGCCGCGCACGACCGTGAGGCTGACGCGGTTGCCCGGCTTGCGCTGCGCGACCGCGTCGGCGAGATCCTGCGCCTGGCGGATCGGCTTGCCGTCCAGCGCGGTGATCGAGTCGCCGCCCAGGAGCGCTGTCTGGCCGTCGGCCGTCACCTGATGGGTGGCGGCCTTCAGGCCCGCCTTCGCGGCCGGGCTGCCCGACGTGACCTTGGCGATGGTCACGCCGGAGCTCGGGACGCCGCGGACGAGCTTGGAGAGGCCGGACGGGATCGTCTCGACCTGCACGCCGATGAACGCGTGCTCGACCTTCCCGTTGGCGATCAACTGCTGCGCGACTGAGCGCACCGTGTCGCTCGGGATCGCGAAGCCGACGCCGACGTTGGCGTCGACCGTGCCACCCTCGATCTGCGAGTTGACGCCGACGACGCGGCCGGAGGCGTCGAGCAGCGGGCCGCCGGAGTTGCCGTGGTTGATCGGCGCGTCGGTCTGGATCGAGTTGGGGATCGTCAGCCCGTTGGGGGCCTGGATGTCGCGCCCGATGGCGCTGACGATGCCCGCCGTCATCGTGCGGTCGAGCCCGAACGGGTTGCCGATCGCGTACACCGGGTCGCCCGGCACGACGGCGCTGGAGCTGTCGAACGCGAGCGGATGCAGGGCCGACGAAGGCGCGCGGACGTGCACGACCGCGAGGTCGGAGCCCGGGTCGGCGCCGACGACGCTCGCGGGGTAGGTCGAGCCGCTGCCGAAGCCGACGCGGATGCCAGACGCGCCGGCGACGACGTGGTCGTTGGTGACGATGTCGCCCTTGGTGTCGATCACGAAGCCGGAGCCGAGCGACTGCACCTTCTGAGTCTGGGGCGGCGTGAAGAACGTCCCGGCGACCTGCTTGGTCGTGGTGGCGGTGATCACCGCTACGCTCGGCGCGTCGCGCTTGTAGAGCGCGGCGGGCGTCAGCGTGTCACGCGTCGAGCTGGCGGCCGTCGCGGGTATCGCGGGCGCGCGGGCCGCCGCGTTCGAGTCGTTGCCGCCGGCGATGTCACCGGCGATGCCGCCTGCTACAGCACCGCAGACGAGGGCGATGAGGGCTATGGGGAGCGTGCGTGTCATACGCGGCATGCTCGTCGCGCGGCGTCGTCGCGCCCATCAGCCGCGCGCGCGATCCTGCGGATGACGCGCGTGTCGTCCGCCCGGTCATCCGTCCGGCGGAAGCAGGGCCTGGACGAGCGTCCCGGCGCCGGGCGCGCTCGTCACGATCAGCTCGCCGCCGGCCGAGCGCACGCGCTGCTCGCTCGACGCGAGACCGACGTGCCCGTCGAGCAGCGCGCCCTCGCGCCGCGTGGGATCGAACCCGGCGCCGTCGTCGCGCACCTCGAGCTCGATCCGCTCGTGGTCGGCCGCGACGGTGACGACGACATGCCGCGCGCCGCTGTGCTTGACCACGTTGGTCAGCAGCTCGCGCGCGAGGACGACGATCAGCTCGTCGTGGCGGCCGACCGCCGCCGGGTCGACGGCGACCGTGACCTCGGCGCCGGTCCGCTCCGCGCAGCGGTCGGCGATCGCGCGCAGCGCGGCCGGCAGGCCCGCGTGGTCGAGCACGTACGGGTGCAGCTCGAAGATCTCGCCGCGCAGCTGGGCGAGCGTCTCGTCGATCGCGTCGCGGGCACGCTCGAACGCGTCGTCGCGCCCGGTGCGGTGGTAGTCGGCGAGCTCCTGGCGGGCCAGCGACAGCGTCTGGACCGACTCGTCGTGCAGGTTCTCGGCGAGCCGGCGACGCTCGCGCTGCTCGGCGGCGAGCGCGTGCGCGGCGAGCCGCTCGCGCTGCAGCGCCAGCCGCGCGATCGCGGCGTCGCGCCGGTGCAGCACGGCGGAGACGAGCGTCGCGGCGGCGCCGATCCAGGCGAGGTAGACGACCTGGCTGACCATCCGCCCGGTCGCCTCGCTCTCGCCGGCGGTCGGGTGCACGACCGACATCGCGACGTACGCGGCGATCGCGCCCAGCGCCCAGCCGGCCGTGAGCCGTGGTCGCAGCCGCGCCGCCGCCAGCACCGGCAGCGCGAAGAACGCCATCGCGGTCTCCGAGAACGGGCCGCCCGAGGCGTAGGTCAGCGCGGTGATCGCGGCGAGGTCGATGAACGGCTCGGCGCGCTCGAGCAGCGGGGGCGTGTGCGCCCGGCGCAGGCGCAGCACGAGCATCCCCGCCGCCCACAGGCCGAACGCGGTCAGCAGGAACGGGAACGCGGCGGTGTGGACCTCTGGGTGGTCGACGAGCCGCTCGCCCAGCAGCACGACCGGCACGAGCGCCGCGCGCAGGAGCGCGAGCCCGAGCCCGGTCACTCGAGCAGCCCGCGCCGCATCGCCTCCGCGACGGCGGCGGCGCGCTCCGACACGCCGAGCTTCTCGTACAGCCGCGCCTGGTAGGTCTTGACCGTCGGCAGCGCCACGATCAGCCGCTCGGCGATCTGCGGCCCGGTCAGGCCCTCGGCCATCAGCGTCAAGACCTCGCGCTCGCGCGCGGTGAGGATCGGCCGGTCGTCGCCGGTGCCGCGCATGCGCACCTGCTCGAACACGCCCGCCTGCAGCTCGGGGTCGATCACCGTGCTCCCGCGCGCGACCGCGGCGATCGCGTCGAGGATCGCCTCGCGGTCCGCCTCCTTGCGGAAGTAGCCCGCCGCGCCCATCTGCACGGCGCGGTAGACGAGCTCCGGGTCGCCCGACGCCGACAGGAACAGCACGCGGCTCGGCATGCCGTCGCGGACCACGGCGTTGAGGATCTGCAGCCCGTCGAGCCCGGGCAGGCGCAGGTCGAGCACCGCCACGTGCGGCTCGAGGTCGCGGATCGTCGCGAGCGCCTCACGGCCCTCGGCCGCTGCCGCGACCAGCTCGAGCTCGGGGCGCTCGCGCACCGCCCGCTCGATGCCCTCGCGGAACAGCGGGTGATCGTCGGCGACCACGACCCTCACGCGGGGCGGCGGCATACCCGAATGATGCCGCAGCGCGGAGGGCTGCACGGTGAAGGCGACGGGGGTCACGGTGAACGGCAGGGTCGCCGCCCGGCGCGCCGCCCACCATCGGGCGATCGGCCCGTCGTCCGGATGACTCGCGTGTCGTCCCCGTGTCGTCCGGACGGCCGATGGTGACGCCCGC
>DATDKF010000267.1:0-24376 GCA_036520135.1 Solirubrobacteraceae bacterium | reverse complement strand
GCTGGCGGAGGACGACCGGGCGGACTGGGCATGGTGCGCGGAGGCCGCCGCACGCGACGTCGCGGAGGGCCGCGCCGACCAGGCCGTCGTGTGCTGCTGGACGGGCACCGGCGCGTCGATCGCCGCGAACAAGGTCCCGGGCATCCGCGCCGCGCTCTGCGGCGACGCCGAAACCGCGTCCGGCGCGCGCCGCTGGAACGACGCGAACGTGCTCGCGCTGTCGCTGCGCGCGACCTCCGAGGCCGTGCTCGGCGAGATCCTCGACGCCTGGTTCGCCGCCGCGCCCTCGCCGGACGACGACGACCGCGCGAACGTGGCCCACCTTGACGAGATCGGCTGACCTCGCCGCCGGTCAACGGTACGCCGAGCATCGGGTTGCGCGTCGACGGCTAGGTGATCTCGAGCCGCTCCTCCTCGAGGTCGAGCTCGCGCTCGAGCCGGTGCATGACCTCGTTGGAGATCTCCCCACGGTTGCGCAGGTCGACCAGCGTGTCCCGCTGCGCCGACAGCACGGACCGGACCATCTTCTGGTACCGGTAGGCGCGCGTCTCGAACGCGTCGATGCCCTCCGGGTCGTCGAGCTCGCCCGCGCGGACCGCGAACCGGCGCTGGCGGTACTCGTACATCATGCGCATGCGCTCGGCCGTCTCGTCGCGCGTCCACTCGGCTCCGCTGAGCTCGTTGATGCGCTCCAGTGCGGCCTCGACCGATGCGCGGCGCCCGATCAGCTCCTCACGCTCGTCGGCGCCGTCGTCCTCGATGTGCAGCGCCTTGATCAGCACCGGGAGCGTCAGCCCCTGGATGACGAGCGTGGCGAAGATCACCGCGAAGGTGAGGAACAGGACGATGTTGCGCAGCGGGAAGTCCTCCGCGAGCGCGAGCGCCGCGGCCAGCGACACGGACCCGCGCATCCCGCACCAGCCGGTGACGAGGCGGTTGCGAAACGGCGAGCGGCGCGCCCGCTGGACCTCCCGCCGGTCGACCAATCGGATGAACCGCGTGAACACCTCGCCGAACACGAGCCGAGTCACGATCACCGCGGCGCTGACCGCCGCGGCCCAGCCGAGCAGGGTCGCCGCGGACTCGTCGTTGAGCCCTTCCATGATCGTCGGCAGCTGCAGCCCGATGAGGACGAACAGCAGCGCGTTGAGGAGGAACACGAGGATCTCCCACACCGCGTAGCCCTGCAGGCGCATCGACGCGGTCGAGATCTCCGGCGCCTTCCAGCCGAGCACGATGCCGGTCGTCACCGCCGCCAGCACGCCCGAGACGCCCGCCCGGTCGGCCGGCAGGTAGCCCGCGTAGCCGCTGAGCAGGGAGATCGTGATCTCCGTCGGGATGTCGTTGATCCGGCGGCGGATCTCCACCAGCACCTTGCCGGCGACGAGCCCGATCGCGATGCCGCCGGCGGCGCTCACCACGAAGTCCCCGGCGGCGTCCCAGAACACGAAGCTCGCGCCGACGGCCTTCAACGCGGTGTTATAGGAGACCAGGGCCGTGCCGTCGTTGAGGAGGCTCTCGCCCTCGATGACCGACACCATCCGCCGCGGGACCCGCAGGCGGCGCAGGATCTCGGTGGCTGCGACCGGGTCGGTAGGGGAGACGATCGCGCCGAGCACGAAAGCGACCGGCCACGACATGCCGTCGACCACCTCGTGGGCGACAACGGCGACCGTGCACATCGTGACCAGCACGAGCCCGACCGCCAGCACCGAGATCACCCGCATGCTCTGCCGGAGGTCGTGCAGGTTCGCGAAGAAGGCCGACGAGTACAGCAGCGGCGGCAGGAAGATCACGAGCACGAGGTCGGGGTCGAGCGTCACCGTGTCATCCGGGCCGAGCACGAGGCCGAGCCCGAGGCCCCCGATCACCAGCACGATCGGGTACGGGATGTGGACGAGCCTCGCGATCGTGCCGAGCACGACGACCGACACGAGCAGCGAGATGAGGACGATGTGGATGTCGTGCATCAGGCCGCCTCGTACCGGATGACGCCGCCGACCTCGCTCTCCTTGATCGCGCCGCGGTCCAGCAGCAGGTCGACGTGCCCGAGCACCTCGGAAAGTGTGAGGTACGCCTGCGTGACCGCGACGTTGCCCCACAGCGACTGGGCGATCTCGTAGGCGGTCAGCGGCCGGTCGGCGATCAGGCCGCCGATCTTCGCCGCGCGCCGCTCGTGCAGCGCGAACCGCTCGTCGATCAGGTTCGCGTGGTCGGTGACCGGCTCGCCGTGGCCTGGCAGCACGACCTCGATCGGCATGTTGCGCGTCTCGGTCAGTGACCGCAGGTAGGTCATCAGCGCGCGCGGGCGCCCGTCGCCGGGCTCGCCGGAGCGCCCGCCGAGGGGCCGCGAGATGAGTGGGTTGGAGGAGATGTGGCCGATCAGGTGGTCGCCGCCGACCAGCACTTGGCGCTCGGCGTCCCAGAACAGCGTGTCGCTCGGCGAGTGCCCGGGCCGGTGCAGCGCCTGCAGCGTGCGGCCGGCGAACGCGAGCTCCTCGCCGTCGGCCAGCCGCCGGTCGACCGGCGCGCTCCCGCCCCAGGCGCGGAACGAGCGCGAGACCGAGCGCAGCGCGGTGACGACGTCGCGCGGGATGCCGTGGCGCAGCATCAGCGCCTCGGCCAGCTCGTCGTCGCGCTCGGCGTAGGCGCCGAACTCCTCGATCACCGGCGCGAGCAGGTCGAGCACGACCACCTCGGCGCCCGAACGGCGGGCGAGGATCCCGACCAGCCCCATGTGGTCGAGGTGCTGGTGGGTGATGACGATCCGATCGAGGTCCTCGATCCGGCGGCCGTGCGCGCGCAGCGCCTGCTCGAGCTCGTCGAGCGCCTTGCCGGAGTTCGGGCCGGTGTCGACGAGCGTCAGCGGCTCGTCGTCGATCAGGTAGCAGTTCACGCGCCCCACCGCGAACGGCGTGGGGATCGGCAGGCAGTGGATGCCGGCGGTCATGACCGGATGAGGTCGAGCACCTCGTCGCGCCGGCGCTCCATGTCCTGCTCGGAGACGAGGCTCTCGAGATTCAGGCGCAGCAGCGGCTCCGTGTTCGACGGTCGCACGTTGAAATGCCAGTCGCCGTAGTCGACCGAGATGCCGTCGAGCTTGGAGATCCTCCCGTCGCCGTAGCGCTGCTCGATCTCGGTCATCTTGGCGTCGGTGTCTTCGACCTCGGAGTTGATCTCGCCCGAGATGAAGTACTTCGAGCGCAGCGGCTCCAGCAGCTCGGACAGCTTCGCGCCGCGGGTCGAGAGCTGCTCGAGGATCAGCAGCGCCGGGATCGTGCCCGAGTCGGCGTTGTAGAAGTCGCGGAAGTAGTAGTGGCCGGACACCTCGCCGCCGAACGCGCCGCCCTCGTCGCGCATGCGCAGCTTGAAGAAGGCGTGTCCGACGCGGTTCATGTGGGCGCGGCCGCCGAGCCGTTCGACGAGATCCGGGACCGCGCGCGACGCGCGCACGTCATAGAGGATGTCGGCCCCCGGCTGCTTGGAGAGCACCGACTCGGCGAGCAGGGCGGTCATGAAGTCCCCGTCCACGAAGCGGCCGGTGTCGTCGATGAAGAAGCAGCGGTCGGCGTCGCCGTCCCAGGCGATCCCGAGGTCGGCCCGCTCCGCGCGCACCTTGTCGACGATGAAGCGGCGGTTCTCCTCCAGCAGCGGGTTCGGCTCGTGGTCGGGGAACTCGCCGTCGGGCTCCCAGTAGGTGGTCACGAGGTCGAGCCCGAGCCGGTCGAGCAGCGGGCCGACCATCGGGCCGGCCATGCCGTTGCCTCCGTCGACGACGACCTTGAGCGGCTCGACCTTCGCGGGGTCGATGAACTTCAGCGCGTCGCGCTGGAAGTCGTCGTAGATGTCGATCTGCTCGTGGGTGCCGCCGCCGGGGGCATCGGGCAGGCCGGCGTCGATGATGCGGTGCAGCGCGCCGATCCCGCTGTCGCCGGCCAGCGCGACCGCGCCGCGCTCGACGAGCTTCGCCCCCGTGTACGCCTTCGGGTTGTGCGAGGCGGTGCACATCAGGCCGCCGTCGAGGTCCTTGGAGCCGACGAGCCAGTAGAGCATCTCCGTGCCCACCATCCCGGCGTCGATCACGTGCGCGCCCTCGGCGCACATGCCGTCGCGGTAGCTCCGCGCGAGCTCGGGCGCGGTGAGCCGCATGTCGCGGCCGAGGCCGATCCGCAGCTCGCCGCCGCCGAGCACGCGGACGAAGGCGCGGCCCAGGTCGTAGGCGACGTCGCCGTCGATCTCGTCGCCGTACAGGCCGCGGACGTCATATGCCTTGAAGATCGACACGGGCGGCAGGATACGTCGCCGAAGGCGAGTCGCCGACGAAGGAGGCTGACTCGCCTGGCAGGCGAAACTCACATCATGGACGTACTCATTCTGTGCGGCGGGCGCGGGACGCGGCTCAACGGCGAGCGTCCGAAGCCGCTGATCGAGATCGCCGGGCGGCCGATCGTCTGGCATGTCGTCTCGATCTACGCCGCACAGGGGTTCCGCGAGTTCGTGCTCCTCACCGGCTACAAGGGCGAGGAGATCGCCGCCTTGTCGGCCTGGCCGGCCGGCGTGTCGGTCGAGTGCGTAGACACCGGTGTCGACACGCCCACGGGCGGCCGCGTCCACGCGGTCCGCGAGCGGCTGGGCGAGACGTTCTGCCTGACCTACGCCGACGGGGTCGCGGACATCGACCTCGCCGCGCTGCTGGACCACCATCGGGCCGCGGGCGCGCTCGCCACGATGACCGTCGTCCGGCCCGAGCTGCCGTTCGGCGTCGCCGAGCTCGACGGCGGCCGCGTGCGCGCGTTCCGCGAGAAGCCGGTGTCCGAGCACTGGGTCAACGGCGGGTTCCTCGTGCTCGAGCCCGGCGCGCTCGACTACTTGAACGGCGACTCGGTACTCGAACGCGAGCCGCTCGAGCGCCTGGCGGCGGACGGCGCGCTCACCGCCTATCGCCACGAGGGCTTCTGGCGCTGCCTCGACACGGCGAAGGACGCGATCGCCCTCGAGAACGCCGGTCCGTCGCGCTGGCTCGCCTAGAATCCGAGGCCATGGCCGGACACTCCAAGTGGGCGGGGATCAAGCATAAGAAGGCGATCGTGGACGCCCGGCGCGGCAAGCTGTTCACCAAGCTCGCGCGCGCGATCACGGTCGCCGCGAAGGAGGGCGGCGGGGACGTCGACGGCAACCCGGCGCTCGGCCTGGCGGTCCAGAAGGCGAGGGACGCCTCGATGCCCAAGGACAACATCGAGCGCGCGATCGCCAAGGGCACCGGCGAGGGCGCCGACGCGGACGCGCTCGAGGCCGTCACGTACGAGGGCTACGGGCCCGGCGGCGTGGCGATCCTCGTCGAGGCGCTGACCGACAACCGCAACCGCACCGGCTCGGAGATGCGCCACATCTTCTCCAAGAACGGCGGCAACCTCGGCGAGCCCGGCTCGGTCGCCTATCTGTTCGACAAGAAGGGCGTCGTGGTGGTCGACGGCGAGCGCTACAGCGAGGACGACCTGATGGTCGCGATCGACGCGGGCGCCGAGGACATCGCGATGGACGCCGACGTCTTCGAGGTGCTGTGCGAGCCGTCCGACCTGGCGGCCGTCCGCTCGGCGCTGGTGGACGGCGGCGTCGAGGTCGAGGAGGCATCGGTCGCCCAGCGGCCCAAGACACTCGTCCCGCTCGACGAGGACGGCGCGACCAAGGTCCTGCGCCTGATCGACGCGCTCGAGGACCAGGACGACGTCGACGCCGTGCACGCGAACTTCGACGTCGACGCGGAGATCCTGGAGCGGGTCGCAGGCTGAGATCTCCCTGGTCACCGCCGGCCGTCCTGCTTGTCGCGCTGATGGCGATCGGCAGCGTCGTGATGTGGCTCGGCGTGCCGCTCGGCCTCATCTATGCGGCCTCCAAGCTCGCCGACTCCTCGAACCCGAGCATGGGCCCGTACCTGCTCGTCTTCCTCGGCCTGCCGGTCGGCATGGCACTCGTGGGGAAGGGGCTCGGCGCCTTGAACCAGGCCCATATCAGGCTGACGCAGCGCGAGGTCGACGCGTACCGGCCCGGCTGGACGCGGTCGATGCGCGGCGAGCGCAAGGTCAACCGCCGCGGCGGCGTCCTGGACCGCGTGATGACCGTCTCCGTGGCGGTCGCGGCGCTCGCGTTCGTCGTCTGGTTCTTCGCGTTCGCCGGGTCCTCCCTGCCAGGCAGCTGAAGGCGTCCGGGCCTCCGCGCAGAATCCACGCCGTGTACGTGATCGTCCTCGGCATCGATCCGGGCGTGGCCAGCACGGGCTACGGCGTCGTCGCGCAGCAGCGCGGCCGGCTCGTCGCGCTCGACGGCGGGGTGGTGGCGACGGCCCCGGGGGTCGGCGCCGCGCGGAGGCTGGCGACAATCCACGAGCGGGTCGGCGCGCTGATCGACGCGTACCGTCCCGACGCGGTCGCGCTCGAGGACCTGTACTTCGGGGCGAACGCGCGGTCGGCGTTCGCGGTCGGCCAGGCGCGCGGCGTGGTGATGCTCGCCGCCGGCCAGCGCGGGGTGCCGTGCGCGTCGTACACGCCACAGCAGGTGAAGGGCGCGGTCTGCGGCAGCGGCCGCGCGGCCAAGGACCAGGTGCAGCGGATGGTCCAGGCGCTGCTGGCGCTCGACGAGCTCCCGCGGCCCGACCACGCGGCCGACGCGCTGGCGGTCGCGATCTGCCACACCAACGGGGCGCCGCTCGCGGCGGCGCTGGCGGGATGATCGCGCTCGTCGAGGGCCGGGTCGCGGTCCGCCGCGCCGATCACGTCGTGGTCAGCTGCAGCGGCGTCGGCTACCGGCTCGCCGTCTCGGCCGAGACGCTGCGCCACGTCCCGCGCGTGGGCGAGCCGGCGGTGCTCCACACGCACCTCATCGTGCGCGACGACGCGCTGTTGCTGTACGGGTTCGCCACCGAGGAGGAGCGGGACCTGTTCCTGCTGCTGATCGGCGTCCAGGCCGTCGGGCCGAAGATGGCGCTCGCCGTGCTGTCCGGCGGCCCGCCGCGCGAGGTGCTCGGCGCGGTCGCGGCCGGCGACACCGCGAGGCTGCAGGCGGCGCCCGGGATCGGCAAGCGGACGGCCGAGCGGATCGTCGTCGAGCTGCGCGAGAAGGTCGGCGCGGCCGTCGACGACCCGATCGTCATCACCCGCGGGGACGATCCGCGGACGCTGGCGCGCGACGGCCTGGTCGGCCTCGGCTTCTCGCCCCAGGAGGCCGACAAGCTGCTCGACGGCGCGCCCGGCGACTCGCCGGAGGACCTGATCGCCCACGCGCTCAAGGGGGCGCGGCGATGATTCGCACCCCGGGTGTCGACCGGCTGCAGACCCCGCACGAGCGCCCGGAGGAGGACGCCGACGCGACGCTGCGCCCGCGGGCGCTCGGCGAGTTCGTGGGCCAGGACGCGGTCAAGGAGCAGCTCGCGGTGTCGCTGGAGGCCGCCAAGGCGCGCGGCGAGGCGCTCGACCACGTGCTGCTGGCGGGCCCGCCCGGGCTCGGCAAGACGTCGCTGGCGCAGATCGTCGCGCTCGAGCTCGGCGTGCCGTTCGTGCCGACCGGCGGCCCGGCGCTCGAGCGCAAGGCCGACATCGCGTCGTTCCTCACCGCGCTCGAGCCGCGTTCGGTGTTCTTCGTCGACGAGATCCACCGCCTGCCGCGCGCGGTCGAGGAGACGTTCTATCCCGCGATGGAGGACCGCCAGCTGCCGATCACGGTGGGCGCGGGGGCGGGCGCGCGCGTGGTCACGCTCGACCTGCCGCCGTTTACGCTGATCGGGGCGACGACGCGCGCGGGCCTGCTGACGACGCCGCTGCGCGACCGCTTCGGCATTCAACACCGGCTCGACCACTACGACGTCACCGACCTCGCGCGGATCGTCAGCCGCTCGGCGCGCGTGCTCGGCGCCGAGATCGACGCCGGCGGGGCGCGCGCGATCGCCGAGCGCGCGCGCGGCACCCCGCGCGTGGCCAACCGCCTGCTGCGCCGGGTGCGCGACTACGCGCAGGTCCACGGCGGCGGGCCGATCGACGCCGGCATCGCGGGCGCGGCGCTGGACCTGTTGGAGGTCGACCACGCGGGCCTGGACCGGCTCGACCGCGAGATCCTCAGCATCGTCTGCACGCAGTTCTCCGGCGGCCCGGTCGGGCTGTCCACGCTCGCCGTCGCGGTGCAGGAGGAGTCCGACACGATCGAGGACGTCTACGAGCCCTACCTGCTCCAGCGGGGCTTCCTCCAGCGCACACCGCGAGGCCGCTGCGCGACCGTCCATGCGTTCCGGCATCTCGGGCTCCCGGTGCCGGACGCAGACTCGACGTTGTTCTGATCGAGCCTTTACTCGCGCGGGTCTAGGCTAAGCAGACGATGGCGCACCTGTTCATCTGCCCGAACTGCGGTCAGCGGAGCACCGCTCCCGACCGCCAGCAGGGCTTCCGCAACCAGCCACGCGGCTGCTCGAAGTGCGGCTTCGGCTTCCTCTTCGAGCTGCTCGACGACTACTACCCGGCGCCCAACGCCGCGTTCTTCGTCTGCGATCAGAACGGCCGCATCATCGGCTGCGGCCGCGGCTCGCGGGAGCTCACCGGGCTTTCCGACGAGAAGGTGATGGGTCGCGAGGTGCGCGAGGTGCTGGGCCTGAACTTCGAAGGCGGCGCCGATCACGTCGGCACCGTGCTGGAATGGGGCGTGCGCCAGCTCGGCAAGCCCGTGGAGGTCAACGCCGAGGGCGATCTGCCCGCGAAGGCTGTGGCGGATCTCTTTCCGGCGTACGATGACGACGGCGGCCTGCTGCTGGTCCTGACCCCGTCGAAGTAGCGCGTTCTACCCTTCACCAGCCAGTTCATGTCCGAACGTCGACGCTCCCTCTTCGTCCTGCTGCTCGTGTTGGGCCTGATCGCCGGCTCGGTGTTCGCGGTCTCGCAACGGGAGACGAAGCTCGGTCTCGACCTGCAGGGCGGCGTCCAGCTCGTCTACCAGGGCAAGCCGACGGCCCAGCAGCCGACGGTCACCCAGGAGGCCCTGCAGAACTCGCTGGACATCATGCGCAAGCGCGTCGACGCGTTCGGCGTCGCCGAGCCCGAGCTGCTGCTCTCGGGCCGCGACCAGATCGAGGTCAACCTCCCGGGCGTCAGCAACGCCGAGCGCGCGGCGCAGCAGGTCGGCTCGACCGCGCAGCTGTTCTTCTACGACTGGGAGAAGAACATCCTCGACGAGGCCTGTAAGCCGAATCCGGACGAGAACGCCAGCGAGAAATCGCCGATCACCGGCTTCTACAAGGCGGTCAAGCAGGCCTCCAAGTGCGACGCGCAGAACGACAGCAACAACAACGCCGCCGACGCGCCGCGCTTCTACGCGTTCAACAAGAGCACCAAGCAGCCGCTCGACAACGGCCAGCCGTCGGAGAGCCGCGCGGCGGCGCTCGACGACCTCGACCCGAAGGACCGGGCGAACGCCGAGGTGCTGGAGGTCCAGCCGGGCATCCTCGTCGTCCGCGACGAGAAGCCCGACGCCAACGCGCCCGATCCCGACCGCTGGTGGGTCATCGCCGACAATCCGGCGCTCTCGGGCACCGACATCAAGGACCCGAAGCAGTCGTTCGACCAGCAGGCCGGCAACCAGCCGATCGTCACCTTCAACTTCACGAAGAAGGGCCGTGAGGCGTTCCAGAACATCACGCGGCAGATCGCGCAGCGCGGCCAGGACAACTCGCTGCCGGGCGACAACCCGATCACGTCGTCGCAGCACTTCGCGATCGTGCTCGACAACCAGCTGGTCTCGGCGCCGTACATCAACTACCGCGAGAACCCGGACGGCATCGACGGCTCGACCGGCGCCCAGATCTCCGGCTCGTTCACGATCGACTCCGCGCAGGACCTGGCGAAGATCCTCGAGATCGGCGCGCTGCCGATCCGCCTCGAGCTGATCTCGCGCTCGCAGGTCTCCGCCACGCTCGGCGCCGAGGCGCTCGACCAGGGCCTGGTCGCCGGCGCCGCGGGCTTCATCGTCGTCGCGCTCTTCCTGCTGATCTTCTACCGCGTGCTCGGCGTGATCGCGGTCGCCGCGATGGCCGTGTACGGCCTGTACTTCTTCGCCCTGGTCAAGCTCGTCCCGATCGTCCTGACGCTGCCGGGCATCGCGGGCCTGATCCTCACGCTCGGGGTGGCGGCCGACGCCAACATCGTGATTTTCGAGCGCGTCAAGGAAGAGATACGCGCAGGCAGATCGGTCGGGCAGGCGATCTCCGCGGGCTACAAGAAGGGCCTGACGGCGATCATGGACGCGAACATCGTCACGTTCCTGGTCGCGTTCATCCTCTTCATCCTTTCGACTGCGGGGGTGAAGGGCTTCGCGCTCACCCTCGGCGTCGGCGTGATGCTGTCGCTGTTCACGGCGGTGCTCGCGACGCAGGCGATCCTGTACTCGATGCGCGGCACGCGGCTGCTGCGCTCGCGGGCGGCGCTCGGGGCGCGCGACTCCAAACCGATCCGGTTCGACTTCATCGGCAGGTCGAAGTGGTTCTTCTCGATGTCCGGCGGCATCCTGCTCGTCTGCGCCCTGGCGATGGCGATCCAGGGGCTCAATTTCGGCATCGAGTTCGAGGGCGGCACGCGCATCACCGCACCGCTGTCGCGGCCGGCGACCGTCGACCAGGTGCGCAGCGTGCTCGCCACCCAGGGCCTCGGCGACGCCGAGATCCAGACGATCAAGAACGACCAGCTCGGCGCCAACGTCGTGCAGATCAGCGCGCACGAGCTCGGCAAGGGCGGCGTCGACGGCGTCGAGCAGGCGCTCAAGTCGCGCTTCGGCCTGGCGGACAACACGAGCACGCAGGAGATCGGCGCGAGCTTCGGCCAGACGGTCGCCGACAACGCGATCAAGGCGATCATCGCCTCGCTGATCATCATCGGGATCTACATCACGCTGCGCTTCCAGTGGAAGTTCGCGGTGCCGGTGATGATCGCCCTGATGCACGACGTCCTGATCACCGGCGGCGTCTACGCGCTGGTGGGCCGGGAGGTGACAGCATCGACCGTGGCCGCGCTGCTCACCATCCTGGGCTTCTCGCTGTACGACACGATCGTCGTGTTCGACCGTGTGCGGGAGAACATCCCGCGGATGCCCAACGCGGCGTTCTCGCAGATCTACAACCGGTCGATGTCCGAGGTCATCGTCCGCTCGCTGGCGACGAGCTTCTGCGCCGCGCTCCCGATCCTGGCGATCCTCATCTTCGGAGGTGAGACGCTGCAGGACTTCGCGTTCGCGCTGCTCATCGGCACCCTGTCGGGCACGTACTCGTCGGTGTTCATCGCCGGACCCGTGCTCACGCACTGGAAGGAGCGCGAGCCCGTGTACAGGGCGCGCGAGGCGCGGATCCGCAGCGCGTTCGGCGGTGAGGTCCCGGCCTACGCGGTCGCGATGGCGGGCGCGCCGGTCGACGTCGCGCCCAAGGAGCGCGGCGGCCGCCGCGACCGGGTCTCCCAGCCGGCCGATCCGAGTCAGGGCGTGTCGGCGGCGGAGTTCGAGGAGATGGTTCGCGACCTCGGGCTCGAGGAGGCCGAGGAGCGCCAGCGCCAGCCGGCCGCCGCGCCGTCCGGCCGCCCGGTCGGCGGGCGCCGCGCCCGCTCGCGGGGCAACGGCGGCGGCCAGCCGCGGCCCAAGCAGCCCCCGCCCGCCGGGGGCGACGGCGGCGAGGGCACCGACAAGCCGAAGAAGCCGCGCAACCGCCGCCACGGGAGGCCGCGCTGATGGCCGCGCTCGTCTGGGTCATGGTCGGCCTCGCGCTCTGGCACTTCACGGTCTTCCTCCCCGACCACTTCTGGTCGGGCATCGTCGGGGCGTTCCTCGGCGCCGTGATCGGCGCGTTCGTGTTCGGCTTCCTGGTCAACGGCTTCCACGTGCCGGGCCAGGACGACACGGACCTGCTGAGCGCGATCGAGGCGATCCCGGGCGCGCTCATCGGCATGGGCGTCGCCTGGTACGCCGGCGTGCGCCAGGAGCAGGCGCACCCCGCTCACTAGTGTCCCGACACTAGGTGGTCCCGGGTGCGGGCCGCCGCGGTCTCGCGCAACCCCGACCGAACGGTGGCGGAATGGTGAAGAACCTGGCGGCGATCGCGACCCCGTTCGGGGCGGACGGGCAGCCGGACCTGGACGCGTTCGATGCCCACGTGGGCTGGCTGACCGAGTGCGGCCTCGAGGGCGTGTTCGTGGCGGGCACGACCGGCGAGGGCGTGCTGCTTGAGTACGACGAGGTCGCGGCGCTGGTCGAGCGCGCGGTGGGCGCGGGCGCGGCGCGCGTGATCGCCCAGATCGGGCGGCCGAGCACGCGCGCCACGGTCGCCCTGGCGCGGCGGGCGCTCGGCGCGGGCGCGCACGCGATCGCCGCCTACGTGCCGTGGTTCTATCCGGTCACGCAGGTGCAGCTGCGGCGCCACTTCCTCGCCGTGCTGGACGCGGCCGGCGACGCCCCGGCGTTCATGTACAACATCCCGCCGCGCACGGTCAACGACCTCGATCCCGCGCTGGCCGGCGAGCTCGCCGCGGCCGGCTTCGCGGGGATGAAGGACTCGACCGGCGACTTCGCGCGCCACGAGGCGTACCTGCGGGCGGTCGACGGGCGGGACTTCGAGCTCTACACGGGCACCGAGCCGCTGCTGCTGCGCTCAATCCGCGCCGGCTCGACCGGCTCGATCAGCGCGCTCGCCAACTGCGCCCCGGAGCTGTTCACCGGGCTGCGCGACGCCGTCGCGCGCGGCGACGAGGGCGAGGCCGGCCGTCTGCAGGACGAGATCTCGGTGCTCAAGGAGCAGACGCGCGCCGAGGAGTCGACCGTCGTGGCGGTCAAGCGCCGCGTGCGCGAGCGGCTCGCGGCCCGCGGCGTCGACTACCCGGCGACGCCGAGGGCGCCGTTCACGTGAGCGACGTCGTCACCGCCGTCGACTCCCCGGCGACCCCGCGCCTCGAAGAGGTGCGCGGGCGGTTGTGAACGTCAACTGCGCGGCCGCCCCGCCCCGCCGAAGTCGGCTTTTCCGTCAGCCACGCGCCATACGCTCCGCGCGGCATGGAGACCCGCTTCGCCGTCACGCCCTACGACTACGCCGCCGCCGAGCGGCTCGCCGCCGCGCTCGGGGTCTCGCACGTGCTGGCGCAGGTGCTGGTGCGCCGCGGGCTCGGCGACCCTGCGCAGGCGGAGGCATTCCTGGCCGCCGAGGACGCCCATCCGCTCGCGGCGTTCGGTGGGCTGCGCGCGGCCGCCGAGCGGATCCTCGGCCACATCGCGAAGGGGTCGCGGATCACTGTGCACGGCGACTATGACGTCGACGGGGTCGCGGCGACGGCGGTGCTCGTGCGGGCGCTGCGCACGCTGAACGCCGACGTCGACTGGTACCTGCCGAGCCGGATCGATGACGGCTACGGCCTGGCGGCGGCGACCGTCAAGCGGCTCGCCGAGCGGGGGACGGACCTGCTGGTCACGGTCGACTGCGCGGTCACGGCGGTGGAGGAGGTCGCGGCAGCCCGGGCCGCCGGGCTCGACGTGATCGTCACCGACCACCACGCGCCCCGTGCCGACGGCGCGCTGCCCGATGCCCCGATCGTTCATCCGCGCGTCGGCGGCTACCCGTGCGCGGATCTGTGCGCCACGGCCGTCGCCCACAAGCTCGCGCAGGCGCTGCTCCACGCCGCCGGCGAGGACCCTGGCCTCGCCGGCGAGGACCTCGACCTCGTCGCGCTCGCCACGGTCGCCGACGTCGTGCCGCTGCTCGGCGAGAACCGCCGCCTCGTGCGTCAGGGGCTGCGTGCGCTCGGCGGCACGCGCAAGCCCGGCCTGCGGGCGCTGATGGAGGTCGCCCGTGTGGACCCGGGAACCGTCGACGCGACCGCGATCGGGTTCCGCCTGGCGCCGCGGATCAACGCCGCCGGGCGCCTGCACCGCGCCGACGCCGGGCTCGAGCTGCTGCTCACCGAGGACCCGGCCCGGGCCCGCGCGATCGCCGCCGAGCTCGACGCCGTAAACGCCGAGCGTCGCGACGTCGAGACCCGGATCCTGTTCGCCGCCGAGGCGCAGGTGGCGGCGCACGGCCCGGCCGCCGCGTACGTGCTCGCGGCCGACGACTGGCACCCAGGCGTGATCGGCATCGTCGCGGCCCGGATTGCCGAGCGCCACCACCGTCCGGCCGTGCTGATCGCGCTCGACGGCGAGGAGGGAACCGGCTCCGGCCGCTCGATCCCCGCCTTCGACCTGCTCGGCGGCCTGAACGCCACTGCGCGCCACCTCGAGCGCCACGGCGGTCACCGCGCCGCGGCCGGCGTGACGATCGCGCGCGACCGCGTCGACGCGTTCCGGGAGGCGTTCGCCGCCCACGCCGCCGCCACGCTGACGCCGGAAGACCTCGTGCCGGAGGTGCGGATCGACGCCGTCGCCCCCGGCGACGTGCTGACGCTCCAGCTCGCCGAGGAGCTCGAGCGGCTCGCGCCGTTCGGGCAGGGCAACCCGCCCGTGTCGCTGCTCGTCCCCGCCGCCCATCTCGCCAACCCGCGGCAGCTCGGCGAGGGCCGCCACGTCGCGTTCACGCTGCACGCCGGCGGCGCGAAGTCGCGCTGCCTACAGTTCGGCTCCACGCGCATGCCCGCCGGCCCCGACGAGCCGATCGACGCCGCCGTGCGCCTGGAGGCGAACCGCTGGAACGGCGCGGTCGAGCCGCGGCTCGTGCTCAGGCACGCCCGCCCGAGCCGCCCCGCCCCGATCGACGTGATCGGCGAGCCGGTGTTCGCCGACGGGCTCGAGCGCGAGCTGACGCGCGACCTGACCACGTGGCGCGCCGGCCCGACCCCCCTCGCGCCCGACGCGCCGCACAGCACGGGCATCGCCGGCCTGCTGACCGACCTCGTCAGCACGGGCGAACCGGTCCTGGCGGTCGTCGCGCACGCCCCGCACCGCGCGCGGGCGCTGCGCGGCCGGATCGGCGGCTTCGCGCTCTGCTCGTGGGCGGCGCTGGAGGACGAGCCGCGGCTGGCCGCCGGATTCGCGCACGTCGTCGCCGTCGACCCGCCGTGCGACCCGCGCCGCATCAGCCTTCTCGAACACCCGTCCGTCACCGCCCGAGCCCATCTGGCGTGGGGTCCGGCTGAGCTACGCTTTGCCCGACGAATACACCAGTGGGACTTCGCCCTGCGCGACCCGCTGACGGCCCTCTACCGCGCGCTGCGCGAGGCAGGGGAGGTCCGCGGGGAGGCCCTCGAGGGCACGCTCCGGGGCGAGGGGCCGCAGCCGAGGTCAGCCGCTCTCGCGGGGCGCCTTGTGCGGGTCCTCGCGGAGCTCGACCTCGTGGTCCTCGATCGTGAAGGGCAGGCCCTCCGGCTCACCGAAACGCCCGTGCGCACCGCGCTGGACCGCTCGGCGGCCTATCAGGCCTACCATCGTAGGCTCGAGGACGGACTGCGATACCTGACAAGCGAGACAATCCCGCAGGCAGCCTGAGTCCCGCAGAGGACGAGGCCGTCGCCGTCGCCGGCCACCGGCCGGTCGACCGTGCCGAGCACGCGACCGGCGCGCTGGCGGTCGACATCCCGCCCGACCTCACGGCGGTCGAGCGCGAACTGCTCGCGGACCTGTTCGCGATCGTCTCCGAGCACGCCGACGAGGTCGCCGAGAACATCGACCGCGCCCGCGTCGTGCAGGCGTTCGTGTTCTCCTGCGAGCACCACGCCGACCAGCGGCGCCGCTCCGGCGAGGAGTTCATCGTCCATCCGGTTGGCGTGGCCAAGATCTGCGCCGGCATGCGCCTCGACACCGAGACGCTGTGCGCGGCGCTGCTGCACGACACCGTCGAGGACACGTCGGCGTCGCTGGACGAGGTCCGCGAGGCGTTCGGCGACGAGGTCGCCAGCCTCGTCGACGGCGTCACCAAGCTCACCGGGATCACGTTCCAGTCGCGCGACGAGGCGCAGGCCGAGAACTACCGCAAGATGATGGTCGCGATGGCCACGGACGTCCGGGTCATCCTCATCAAGCTCGCCGATCGCCTGCACAACATGCGCACGCTCGAAGCGCTGGCCAAGCAGAAGCAGATCGAGAAGGCCAAGGAGACGCTCGAGATCTACGCGCCGCTGGCCCACCGGCTCGGCATCCACGCGATCAAGTGGGAGCTCGAGGACCTCGCGTTCGCGACGCTGCATCCGCGCAAGTACCAGGAGATCAAGGGCCTGGTCAGCCAGCAGCGCGAGGAGCGCGAGCACTACGTGGCGCGCGCCGGCGGCTACCTCGCGAAGGAGCTGGAGGCGCTGGGGATCCACGCCGAGATCTCCGGGCGCGCGAAGCACTTCTACTCGATCTACTCGAAGATGACCCGCAAGGGCCGCGAGTTCAACGAGATCTACGACCTCACGGCGATGCGCGTGATCGTCGACTCCGTCAAGGACTGCTACGGAGCCGTCGGCGTCATCCACTCGCTCTGGAAGCCGCTGCCTGGGCGCTTCAAGGACATGATCGCCATGCCCAAGTTCAACATGTACCAGGCGCTCCACACGACCGTGATCGGGCCCGAGGGGCGGCCGCTGGAGATCCAGATCCGGACCGGCGACATGCACGAGACCGCCGAGTACGGCGTCGCCGCGCACTGGCGCTACAAGGAGGGCACGCCGAAAGGCTCGTCGCAGACCGGGATCGACCCGAGCGACGTCAAGCTCAAGTGGCTCAAGTCGCTGCTCGACTGGCAGGGCGACGAGGACGACCCGCGCGAGTTCACCGAGCAGCTGCGCGACGAGCTGATCGAGGACGAGGTCTACGTCTTCACGCCCAAGGGCGAGGTCAAGTCGCTCGCCGCCGGCGCCACGCCGCTGGACTTCGCGTACGAGATCCACACCGACGTCGGGCACCGCTGCGTCGGCGCCAGGGTCAACGGCAAGATCGTCCCGCTGCACTACGAGCTCGCCTCGGGCGACATCGTCGAGATCCTCACCGCCAAGCGCGAGCGCGGCCCGTCGCGCGACTGGCTGGCGCTCGTCAAGACCACCCGCGCCCGCAACAAGATCCGCCAGTGGTTCAAGGCCGAGTCGCGCGAGGACTCCGAGCACACCGGCCGCGAGCTGCTGCAGGAGCACTTCACCAAGGCCGGCCTGCCGGCCCAGCGGATCACTGGATCGCCGCTGCTGGCGGACGTGATCCGCGAGATGGGCTTCCGCAAGGCCGACGACTTCTACATCGCGCTCGGCGGGGCGAAGATCTCGCCGAAGGTCGTCGTCAACAAGGTGCTGCAGCGGCTCAAGCAGGGCGAGAGCGCCGAGGCCGAGGTCTCCGCGGCCGATGACCTGCTCAAGCCCACGATCCGCCGCAAGCCCGAGGCGCCGTCGTCGAAGTTCGGCATCCGCGTCGAGGGCGTCGAAGACGTCCCGCTGCGGCTCGCGAAGTGCTGCCGGCCGGTGTCCGGCGACCCGATCCTCGGCTACGTCTCGCTCGGCCGCGGCATCACGATCCACCGCACCGACTGCCCCAACGCCGCCGCGCTGCGCAAGGACCCGGAGCGGTTCGTCCCGGTGTCCTGGGACGGCGACAACGAGACCTCGTTCAAGGTCGAGATCCAGGTCGACGCCTGGGATCGCCACCGCTTGCTCGAGGACCTCTCGCGGACGTTTGCCGAGGGCGGGATCAACATCGTCGAGGCGTATTGCAGCGTCCAGCACCCGATGGTCAAGAACCGCTTCGTGATCGAGGTGGGGGACACGCAGGCGCTCAAGACCGCGATCAACCGCCTGCGCGCGATCGACTCGGTGTTCGACGCCTATCGCGTCACCCCGAGCGGCGGCTGATCGTCAGCTCACGACGCGGAGCGCGCCCGGGCCGACCAACAGCTCGGCGACCGTCTCGTCGCTGATGTGGTCGCCGTCGACCTGCAGCGGGACGGGGCGGCCGTCGGTCGAGCGCACGGTCGCCTCGCGTATGCCGGCGAACGCGCGGATGGCCCGGTGCTTGGCGATCCGCGCGGCGCCCGAGAGCGCGCGGAACGTCACGGTCGGGACGTCGTACGGCCGCGCGCGCGTGAGCATGACGCCGGCGAGGTCGCCGGAGTCCAGCCGCGCGCCCTCGACGAGGTTCACCGGCCGGCGCTTGAAGTAGGTGTACGGCGCGCCGTTCTGGAAGAAGGCGCTCACGCCGGGGACGCGCTCGCCGCCGATCTCGAACTCCAGCCGCGGAGGCTTCACGACGTACTTGCGCAGGAACGTGACGACCGCTGCCTCGGTGTAGTACCAGGCGCCGAAGCGCGCCTTCAGGTCTGGATGGCTGTCGACGCGCTCGACCACGCTCGCGTCGAGCCCGACGCCGGCGGCGAACGTGAACCAGCGCCCGTTGATGCGCCCGAGGTCGACCGACCGCGGCGCCCAGCGGTCGGCGAGCCCGAGCAGGTTCTCCGTGGCGTCGACCACGTCGTTCGGGATCGCGAGCATCTTGGCGAACACGTTGTTCGAGCCGCCGGGGAGCACGGTCAGCGGCGTCCCCGTGCCGGCGAGCCCGTTGGCGATCTCGTTCACCGTCCCGTCGCCGCCGAACGCGACCACGACGTCGAACCGCTCCTCAGCCGCCGAGACGCACAGCTCCGTCGCGTGGCCCCGGCGCTCCGTCTCGATCGCGTGGACGTCGTAGCGGCCCTGCAGCGCGTAGACGACGAGGTGCTTGAGGCGGACGGACATCGTCGTCGCGTACGGGTTGACGATGACCAGCATCCGCTTGGCCTCCGCGGGCTTCTCCAGCGCCGCGATCTCGGTCAGCCGGCGCTCGGCGAGCGCCGTGTCGCTCACAGCCAGCCCCGGCGGCGGAAGTAGTACGCCATGCTGCCGAGCAGCACGACCATGGCCGCGACGATCACCCAGAAGGCGGTCGTGTCCTGCTCGCCGGGCACGTGGACGTTCATGCCCCAGATGCTCGCCACGAGCGTGAGCGGGAGCACGATCACCGAGATCGCGGTCAGCACCCGGAACGTCTCGTTGGTGCGGTGGGCGATCTGGGCCTCGTTGGTGGACTCAAGCGCCTCGACGACCTCCTTGTAGTTCTCGAGCATGTCCCACACGCGCTCGGAGGCGTCGTTGATGTCCTCGAAGTAGATATCGAGGTCCTCGGCCATGTAGCGGGCCTTGTTGCGCTCGAGGTCCTGGAACGCCGAGCGCTGCGGTCGGACGATCTTGCGGAAGTTGATGATCTCCTGCTTGACGTTGGAGATGTCGCGCACGACCTCGGCGGAGTTGCCCTCGAAGATCTCCTCCTCGATCCGCTCGAGCTTGTTGCCGATCTTGCGCAGCATCGGGAACGAGGCGTCGACGCAGTCGTCGACGATCTTGTAGAGCAGGTAGCCGGCGCCCTTGGAGAACAGCTGCTCGCGCAGCTCCTCGCTCGTGCGGCAGCGCTCGAACAGGTACTCGATCGGCTGCAGCGGCTCGTTCGGGATCGTGATCAGGTAGTCGGGACCCACGAAGAGGTCGACCTCGGCGGCGTTCAGGCGCCCGACCTGCTTGTCGTAGCGCGGGAAGTGCAGGACGATGAACAGGTAGTCGTCGTACTCGTCGACCTTCGGGCGCTGGTTGCGCGAGAAGACGTCCTCGTAGTCGAGCGGGTGGAAATCGAAGCGCTCCTCCAGCCACGCCTGGTCGACAGACCGGGGCCGCTCGATGTTGATCCAGCGCAGGCCGGGGGACTCGACGATCTCCGCCCGCGGCTCGTCGTGCGCCGGGGCTACGTCAACGGCGCGCCTGCGACCGGACCGCCGCCCGAAGGGTGAACGCGGCAGGCTCGGCATAACTGAGGGGGTCCTCGGCCACTGGCATCGCGATAAAGATTGTATGCGGCTTGCTCGCACTCACAAGTTCGTGCGACCGCCTTAGATACCTTGTCGTGGTACCGTAATCCCACATAGCAGTACGCATCCAGAGGGGTGGAGGGACTGGCCCTATGAAGCCCCGCCAACCATCCCGCGCAAGCGGGAAACGGTGGCAATTCCATCAGGCTCCAAGACGACGGCCTGGGAGATGCGGCGCAGGGGCACCGCCAGGACACCTTCGCCGCGAACCCAGGCGGAGGTTCAATTCCATTGCCGGCAGATGCCCTGAAGTGCAAGGAGTGCTCCACCACCTATCCGCTCGAGGCGCGCTACGTGTGCGAGCGCTGCTTCGGCCCGCTGGAGGTCGCCTATTCGGCGCCGTCGGGCACGGCGGATGAGCTGAGGCGCCGCATCCAGGCGGGGCCGCACACGCTCTGGCGCTATGCGGACTTCCTCCCGCTCGAAGGCGCGCCGCGCTCGGCGCTGCCGACCGGCTGGACCCCGCTCGTGCGCGCCGACCGGCTCGCCGAGCGGCTCGGGCTGCGCGAGCTCTGGGTCAAGAACGAGACCGCCAACCCGACGCACTCGTTCAAGGACCGCGTGGTGTCCGTCGCGCTCGCTCGTGCTCAGGAGCTCGGGTTCGACACCGTGGCCTGTGCCAGCACCGGCAACCTCGCGAACGCGGTCGCCGCGCACGCCGCCGCGGCAGGGTTGCCGTCGTACGTGTTCATCCCCGCCGACCTCGAGCAGGAGAAGATCCTCGCCACCGGCGCCTACGGCACCCAGATCGTGGCGATCCGCGGCAACTACGACGCGGTCAACCGCCTGTGCACGCAGGTGTCCGACGAGCGCGAAGGCTGGGCGTTCCTGAACATCAACGTGCGCCCGTACTACGCCGAGGGCTCCAAGACGCTGGCCTACGAGACCGCCGAGCAGCTGGGCTGGCAGCTGCCCGACCGCGTCGTGGCGCCGATCGCCTCCGGCTCGCTGTTCACCAAGGTCGCGCGCGGCTTCCAGGACTTCATCGACGCCGAGCTGCTGGCCGGCGACCTTCCGGTCATGTGCGGTGCGCAGGCCGAGGGCTGCTCGCCGGTCGCCCAGGCGTTCGCGGCGGGGACCGACGTCTGTCGCCCTGTCCGGCCCGACACGATCGCCAAGTCGCTGGCGATCGGCAACCCGGCCGACGGCCCGTACGCGGTCGAGCTCGCGAACCGGACCGGCGGCGCGATCGAGAGCGTGACCGACGACGAGATCCGCGCCGGCATCCGGCTGCTCGCCGAGACGACGGGCATCTTCACCGAGACCGCCGGCGGCGTGACCACGGCGGTGCTCGCCAAGCTCGCCGCGGCCGGCGCGATCGATCCCGAGGAGCGGGTCGTCGCCTACATCACCGGCGACGGGCTCAAGACGCTCGACGCGGTTCGCGGCACCGCCCAGGTGACCGAGATCGCGCCGTCGCTGGACGATTTCGAGTCGGCGTTCGCGGGCGCGGGGGTCGCGTGATGGCGGTGACGGTCAAGCTGCCGACCCAGCTGCGGGCCGCCGCCGGCAACGCCACCGAGGCGCAGGTCGAGGGCGGCACGGTCGGCGAGGCGCTGCAGAGCCTCTACGAGCAGCACGCCGAGCTGCGCGAGCGGATCGCCGACGAGGGCGGCGGCCTGCGCCGGTTCGTCAACGTGTTCCTCGGCGGCGAGGACATCCGCTTCCTCGACGGCCTCGAAACGCCGGTCGACGACGGCGACGAGCTGACGATCCTGCCCGCCGTGGCGGGAGGCTGAGCCGCCACCGATGAGTTTCCGGGCGCGGCCCGGTCTCATCGGTATGACCAGCACCCATCACGTCGCGCAGCATCTCCGGCGCCGCCTCCGTGGGCCCGTGCACGTCCCCGGCGAGCCCGGCTATGAGCGCGAGCGCGCGACGTGGAGTGGTGCGATCGACCCGCGGCCCGCGGTCGTCGCCGCCGCCACCGGCGCCGCCGACGTGCAGGCCGCGCTGCTCGCCGCCCGCGACCACGACCTGCCGTTCGCCGTGCAGGCCACCGGTCACGGCACGATCGTCCCCGCCGACGGCGGCCTGCTGCTCAAGACCGGCGCGATGGCCGAGGTGCTGGTCGACCCCGACCGGCGGATCGCGCGCGTCGGCCCCGGCGCCCGCTGGGGCCAGGTCATCGCCGCAGCGGCGCCGTTCGGGCTCGCGCCGCTGTCCGGCTCCTCACCCGACGTCGGCGTGGCCGGCTTCACGCTCGGAGGCGGCGTCGGCTGGCTCTCGCGCCGCTTCGGCTTCGCCGCCGACAGCCTGCTGCGCGCCGACGCCGTCACCGCCGACGGCGACCTCGTGCGCGCGACCCCCGACCGCAACGGCGACCTCTTCTGGGCGCTGCGCGGCGGCGGCGGCAACTTCGGCGTCGTCACCTCGCTGGAGCTGCGGCTGTACCCGGTCGAGCAGGTCTATGCGGGCACCGCGCTGTTCCCGATCGCGCGCGCCGGCGAGGTGCTCGAGCACTACCGCGACTGGGGCCCCGAGCTGCCCGACGAGCTCACCACCACGGTCGTGCTCCTGCGCGAGTCGCCCGACCCGGACATCGAAGGCCCCGTGCTCGCGGTCCGCGGCGTCTACGCCGGCCCGCGCGCCGACGCGATGGTCGCGCTGCGGCCGCTGTGGGACGTCGCCGGCCCGGCGCTGGCCGGAGACTTCCGCGAGGCGCGCTACGCCGACGTCCGCGTCGGCGGCACGGCGCCGCGCAACTTCGAGCTCTACCGCGACCTGCCGGACGCGGTCATCGACGGCGCGATCGAGGCGATCATGATCGGCGCCGCCAACGCGATCGACGTCCGGCTGTGGGGCGGCGCGATGACCGGCCGCGGCGTCGACGCCGGGCCGGTCGGCCACCGCGACGTGCCGTTCTCGATCACCGTCGACGGCCCCGCCGAGACGGCCGCGCCGCTCGCCCGCTACGCCACCGGCGGCTCATTCCTGAACTTCCTGCACGACACGAGCCGCACCGAGAGCGCCTACACGGCCGCGAGCTGGGAGCGCCTGCGCGCGATCAAGCGCGCCTACGACCCGGACAACATGTTCCGGCTTGGGCACAACATCCCGCCGGCCGCCGGTGCCTACGCGGCGCGCCTGGGCAGCGCGAAGTCGTCCGCCCCGATCAGGTCGCGGTCCAGCGCCGGGACCAGGCAGGCGGCGAGCGCCTCCATGTTCTCGGTGACGGACCGCTCGTAGGCCGCGACGATCTCCTCGCGCCACTCGCTCTGGCGGCGGTCGAGGTCGGCCATGTCGGCGCGCGAGTACGGCGCTTGCAGGTGGGTCATGCACTCCGGGCAGCGCAGGTCGACCAGCACGTCCTGGTCGCCCTGCGGCTCGCAGCGCAGCGGCTGCAGAAATCCCGACCCGCAGCTCGGGCAGGTGGAGAGCGTCATGCTCCGCGAAAGTAGACCCATGGCCGGACGGAAGACGGTTTCCGCGCGCGGGTGGTCGTCACGCGGGCGAACGTCAACTGCGGCTGGGTAGGGAGGCGGGGACGCCTGCGTGGGTTTCGTCGCAATCGCGCGCGCCCGTGCGATCGTTGCGACGAAACCCTCCTATGGCGTGGGTTTCGTGTCACTCGCGCGGCGGGTGCCGACGATTGCGACGAAACCCTCCTGTGGCGTGGGTTTCGTGTCACTCGCGCGGCGGGTGCCGACGGTTGCGACGAAACCCTCACCCTCCCTACCCAGCCGGGGTTCGCCCGCGCACCGCTACGGTCGGGCCATGCGCCGAGCGCTCGCAGCCATGGTCCTCGTCCTCCTCGCCGGCTGCGGCGGCGACGATCCGCCGGCGGGCATCGCGGTCCGGGACCTCACCGTCGAGAGCAAGGCGGTCGGGCGCGATATGGCGGTGAAGGTCGTGGTGCCGGAGGGCGGAGGAGCGAAGCGGCCGCTGCTCGTCTTCCTCCACGGCCGCGCCAACGACGAGAGCAGCTACGTGCACGCGCCGATGCTCGCCGCGCTGAAGGCGCTCGGCCGCGACGCGCCGATCGTGGCGTTCCCCGACGGCGCCGAGGACAAGTACTGGCACGACCGCGCGAGCGGCGACTGGGGACGGTATGTGGTCCGCGAGGTGATCCCGCAGGTCGCGCGCCGGTTCGGCGCCGACCGCCGCCGCGTCGCCATCGGCGGCATCTCGATGCGCAGGTGGCCGGGCGGCCACGACGGCGACTGCTGGGACGCCCACTGGCGCGACTACCTGCGCTTCTACGCGAGGGGGCTCAGCGCTGCTAGTGCTTGACGCGGATCGTCATGCGCATCTCCTCGTGGAGCGTGCAGACGAACTTGTACTTGCCCGGCAGCTTGAGCTTGCGCTTGAACGAGTAGTCGGTCGCCGCCGGCTGCGAGTGGAACCTCTTCACGCCCCTGGGCCCGGACTTGAGCTTGACGTCGTGCACGTCACCGGCCTCGTCGAAGCCCGGCCACTTCCACGTCACGATCGTGCCGCGCGCGACCTTCACCGCGTCCGGCAGGTAGTAGTTGTCCCCGATGCGGATCGTCTTCTTCGGAGTGGCGGCCTGCGCCGGCGCCGCGCACAGGAGCG
>DATDKF010000266.1:0-5675 GCA_036520135.1 Solirubrobacteraceae bacterium | reverse complement strand
CCAAAGCCTCGGCGTCACGGCGGCTCCCGTTACATCTGGCGGGCGGCATCGAGCCTTCGTGCACCTCGCTGAGCGTAATGCCTGCCGTATCTCGGCACACCAGCTCGCAGGCGCTCGAGCTGCTCGCCGCCATGTTGGTGGAACTCGATAGGGGCCCAGCGGCGCGTTGCCGCGTCGTTTCGAAACCAGGAGCGATGTCAGGGGCCGATCGCGGGTCCCCGGACACGTGCGGTTCGTCCGTTCCGCTCGTCTGACGTGTAGTGCTCGTCCCGGGACTGTCGTGCGGCGGCGACTGAACTGTGAGTCCAGGGATATTCCGAGAATCAGTACGTCTGGCCGGTACGCCCGTCGTACGGGTGGCGTCAGGCGAGGCGCTCCTCGGACGGTCTGGCTTCTGACTACCGTCGGACCACGTCGGGCGGCCTGGTGGAGCCCTGGTACGGCGGGCACGCTGGCGGAGCAGGTGTTGGTTCGGTTGATCCGCGGGCACGGTCAGTAGCGGTCGGAACGAGCGACGCGGAAGTTCCCTGATTCGGCGTCGCCCGGTGGCTGAGGCGAGCGTCGCTATCCCGGGCTATCGAATGTCGTCCGCCTCGGCGTGCTGATGCCACAGCTCGTGGCTCGCGGCAAGGCATCGCACACGGCCCGGTTCCCCCGCCGTCAGCGCTCCGACATTCCTCGAGGTCCGTACTGCGACATGCCTGGACGTCGCCGAAGTTTGGGCGTTCCAACCCGAGAGGAATACGCACCGATGCATGGATGCCCCGATCTCCGACACGTCTCCCTAGGACTGAAGCTGCTGCTCGGCTTCTCGCCCACGGAAGGGTTACGCGCCACTCACCCGCGACGGCGCTTGGCGAAGCCGGCCCTCAGCGCTGGGCCTCCAGCTTCAACCTGCCGCCGGCCCAAGCCGCGACGTGAACCACACATCGCGCGGCTGGTCCCCACGGGTGGGAGGTCGATGATTCGACAGTCCACGCTCTTAGGTGTGCTTGCAGGACTGACCTTGGGGCTCGTGGCCGCACCGGCGTCCGCACAGGGTCAGCCGTGCGGCGCGCCGGCCAACGCGATCGTGGCCGAGAACTGCAAGGACGGCGACCCGCCGAGCGAGTGGGACGTCTCGGGTGCCGGTGACATGGGCATTCAGGGCTTCGCGATCGACATCAGCGTCGACCAGGGAGGCGTCGTCCGTTTCAAGGTTGACACGGCCGCCAGCGACTACCGCCTCGACATCTACCGCATGGGCTGGTACGGCGGGGACGGCGCCCGCCGGGTTGCGACGGTGCAGCCGTCTGTGTCGCTGCCCCAGGCCCAACCCCCCTGTCAGAACGACGGCGCGACGGGCCTGATCGACTGCGGCAACTGGTCCGAGTCGGCCGCTTGGAGCGTTCCGATTGACGCCGTCTCAGGCATCTACTTCGCTCGGCTGGTACGAGAGGACGGCGACGGCGCGAGTCACGTCCCCTTTGTCGTGCGTGACGATAACGGCGCCTCGGACCTCCTCTTCCAGACCGCGGACACCACCTGGCAGGCCTACAACCGGTACGGGGGCAACAGCCTGTACGTCGGCAATCCCGCGGGACGCGCGTACAAGGTTTCATACAACCGCCCGTTCACCACGCGTGACTATGCGCCGGAGGACTGGCTGTTCAACGCCGAGTATCCGATGGTGCGCTGGCTCGAGCGGAACGGTTACGACGTCTCCTACCTCACCGGAGTTGACGGCGACCGCCTGGGCGCCGAGCTCCGCGAGCATCGCGCGTTCCTGTCGGTCGGCCACGACGAGTACTGGTCGGGAACCCAGCGCGCGAACGTGGAGGCTGCGCGCGACGCCGGCGTTCACCTTGCGTTCTTGAGCGGCAACGAGGTGTTCTGGAAGACGCGCTGGGAGAACTCGCACCGCACCCTCGTCTGTTACAAGGAGACGCACGCCAACGCCAAGATCGATCCGGCGCCCGGCGTCTGGACCGGCACGTGGCGGGACCCGCGATTCAGTCCGCCGGCTGACGGCGGCCGGCCTGAGAACGCCCTCACGGGAACGATCTTCACCGTCAACTCCGGCACGCGAGCGCTGCAGGTGCCGGCGGCGGAGGGTCGGCTGCGGTTGTGGCGGAACACGAGCATGGCCGGGCTGTCGCCGGGCGCGACGGCGACGCTCGCCGACGGCACCGTCGGCTACGAGTGGGACGAGGACCTCGACAACGGCGCGCGCCCGCCGGGGCTGGTTCGCCTGTCCGCCACGGCGGCCTTCGGGGTGGAGAAGCTGCTCGACTACGGCTCGACGTACGGTCCGGGCAACGCGACCCATCGCCTGACCCTCTACCGCGACGCGAACGGCGCTGGGCCCGACGCGCTCGTCTTCGGCGCGGGCACCGTCCAGTGGTCGTGGGGTCTCGACGGCGAGCACGACCGTGGGGGGTCGACGCCCAGCATCCCGATGCAGCAGGCCACGGTCAACCTGTTCGCTGACATGGGCGTGCAGCCGGCGACGCTGCAGGCTGGCCTGACGCCGACCGGTGCCTCCAGCGACACCACGCCGCCGGACTCCGCGCCCAGCACGCCGACGCGCAGCGTCACTGCCGGTATCCCGGTGACCGTGAGCGGCACGGCCGTCGACAACGGAGGCGGGCGGGTGGGCGGCGTCGAGGTCTCCGTGGACGGCGAGCTCAGCTGGCATCTCGCCGCCGGTCGCGAGAATTGGAGCTACACGTGGACTCCGACCGCCGACGGCCAGGTCGCCATCCGGAGCCGCGCGGTCGACGACAGCGGCAACCTGGAGGGCCGGGACGGCGGCGGCTCGGGTGGTGTTCCGGCGAGTCCGCCGCCGGCGGGCGGGACGGTGCCGCCGGCGGGCGCGACGGTGCCGTCGGCGCTCGACCGGCTGGCGCCGCGGGTGCGGGTGCGCCCGCGCCGGGTGCGCGCGTCGCGCCGTGGGCTGGTCGTGGTGCGGGTGAGCTGCCCGCGCGGCGAGCGGGTCTGCCGCGTCGATCTGCGCCTGCGCTGGCGTGGCGCCACGCTGGCGGGCAAGAGGTTCCGAGTGGCAGGCGGCACGACGCGGCGGGTGTCGCTGCGACTGAAGCGGGGCGCGCGGCGGCGGCTGGTGCGCTCAGGCCCGCTGCGGGTGGTGGCGGTAGCGGCGGCGCGCGACGCGGCCGGCAACCGGGCCACGACCCGCACCCGCATCAGCCTGCTGGCCCCCAGGAGGAGATGAAGTGACACGTCGTCGCGTGGCAATGCTCGCCACGGTCATCCTGACGCTCGCGGCCATGGCTGGCTTCGCCGGCACGGCCACGGCGTTCCCGCCGGGCCAGGGCCCCGGCGGTCCGATCCTCGTCATCACTGATCCCGACGAGCCCTTCGGGCGCTACTACGCCGAGATTCTCACCGCGGAGGGTCTCAACGCCTTCGACGTGCGGGACGTCGGCCAGATCTCGGACGCCACGCTGAGCGGCTACAGCGTGGTGATCTTGGCGCCGGCCGCCTTGACCGCCTCCCAGGCATCGAGCCTGTCGAGCTGGGTGCAGGGCGGGGGCAACCTGATCGCAATGCGGCCGGGCACCGTGCTTGCCGGCCTGCTGGGCCTGGGGAGCGACACCGGCGACCTCGACAACGGCTACGTCAGGGTCGATACGACCTCCGGGCCGGGTGCCGGCGTCACCGGCGACACCATGCAGTTCCACGGCCGCGCGGACCGCTGGACGCTCGCCGGGGCCACGAACGTGGCCGCCCTGTACAGCAACGCGACGACGCCCACGACGAACCCGGCCGTAACGCTGCGCAGCGTGGGCTCGGCCGGAGGCCAGGCGGCCGCCTTCACCTACGACCTCGCTAGCTCCGTGGTGCAGACGCGCCAGGGCAACCCGGCGTGGGCCGGACAGAAGCGCGACGGCCAGATTCCGCCGATCCGCTCCGACGACCTGTTCTTCCCGGACTGGGTCAACCTCAACAAGGTCGCGATCCCGCAGGCCGACGAGCAGCAGCGACTGCTCGCGAACCTCGTCACGCAGATGAGCGCCGACCGCCTGCCGATGCCGCGCTTTTGGTACTTCCCGCGCGGCGAACGGGCGGTCGTGGTCTTGACCGGCGACGACCACACGAGCGGCGGAACGGAGGAGCACTTCAACCGCTTCCTCGCGCTCAGCCCAGCCGGCTGCTCCGTCGCCGACTGGGAGTGCGTGCGCTCCACGTCATACGTCTACACGGTTAATGACATGACCGACGCCCAGGTGGCGGCGTACCAGTCGCAGGGATTCGAGATCGCACTGCATCTCAATACCGGTTGCGCCGACTTCACCGAGGCCTCGCTACGGACGAACTGGGAGGAGCAGCTTCCCGATTTCCTATCCCGGTGGGAGGACGTCGTCGAGGCGCCGCGCACGAACCGCACCCACTGCATCGCCTGGAGCACCTGGGCCGGCGAGCCGAAGGTCGGGCGTGAGTTCGGGATCCGGCTGGACACGAATTACTACTACTGGCCCGGCAGCTGGGTCCAGAACCGACCCGGGATGTTCACCGGCTCGGGCATTCCCATGCGCTTTGCGGATCTCGACGGCTCGCTCATCGACGTCTACCAGGCGACGACGGAGATGACCGACGAGTCAGAGATCAACATACCTGTGCACATCGCGGCGCTGCTCGATCGCGCGCTTGGCCCGCAGGGGTACTACGGCGCTTTCACCGCAAACATGCACACCGATCGCGACCTCTCCGGCGCGAACGCGATCGTGGCCGCTGCTCAGGCGCGCGGGGTCCCCGTGATCTCGGCCGAGCAGATGCTCGACTGGGTCGACGGTCGCAACAACTCGTCGTTCGCCGGTCTCAGCTTCGTCGGCGGCCGCCTGCGCTTCACGCTTCAGCCGGCTGCCGGCGCTCGCGGCCTCGAGGCGATGGTCCCGGCCGCCACCCCCGCGGGGCGGCTGTCGGGGCTGACCCGCAATGGCGTGCCCGTGCCGACCGAATCGCGGGTGGTCAAGGGGATCGAGTATCTGGTCTTCGCCGCCGCCGCGGGCGACTATGTCGCAACGTATCCGTCCGGAAGCGGCGGCGGGACGATGCCGCCGGCCGCCGGGACGGTGCCGCCGGCGGGCGGGACCACGCCTCCGGTGAATGTCACGGCGCCGCAGGACCGGCTGGCCCCGCGGGTGCGGGTGCGGCCCCGTCGCGTCCGCGCCTCCCGCCGCGGCCTGGTCAGGCTGCGGGTGAGCTGCCCGCAGAACGAGCGCCTCTGCCGCGTCGATCTGCGCCTGCGTCGCGCCGGCACCACCATCGCGCGCAAGAGGTTCCGTGTGGACGGCGGCAAGACCCGCCGGGTATCGCTGCGCCTGAGGCGGGGTGCACGGCGGAGTCTTGCGAGCGTGAGCTCGCTGCGGGTGGTGGCGCTGGCGGCCGCTAGCGACGCGGCCGGAAACCGGGCCACGACCCGCACCCGCATCCGGCTACTGGCCCCGGGGAGGAGATGAGTCTTGGACGCATTCGCAAACGATGCCCCGTGCCGGTCGCTGGCGCGCAGGCATCTCGCTTGAACCCCGATCAGCGGAGGAGGAGACGGCCTTGAGCCAAACACGCTTCATCAAGAGATTGACCATGGCCCTAGTCGCCATGGTCGTCGCCGTGGGATGGACAGGGGCGGCCACGGCAGGCGCACAGACTCAGCAGGACACCGACTTCAGCGGAGG
>DATDKF010000265.1:0-12145 GCA_036520135.1 Solirubrobacteraceae bacterium | reverse complement strand
CTCGAGCCGCGCAAGGCGCTCGATCGGCTGGTCGCCGCGCACGACGGGCTCGACGCGGCGCTCGTGATCGCCGGCGAGGGAAGGGTGCGGGTGCACGGCCGCGGCGTCCACGTGCTCGGGCGCGTGACCCGGGAGCAGAAGGCGGCGCTGTACGCGGGCGCGCTCGCCGTCGTGCTGCCGTCGTGGTGCGAGGGCTACGGCTACCCGCCGCTGGAGGGCTACGCCCACGGCACCCCCGCCATCGTCTCCGACCTCCCGGCGCTGCGCGAGACGGCCGGCGCCGGCGCGCTCTACGTCCCGCCCGGCGACGTCGCCGCCCTGCGCGCGGCGCTGCGCGAGCTGTCCGGCGACGACGCGCTGCGCCGCCGCCTCGCCGCGGGCGGCGCGGCGGCGCTGCGCGACCGCACCTGGGAGGAGAGCGCCCGCGCGCTGTGCGCCGCGCTCGAGGAGGCCGCGGGTGGCTAAAGGGGACAGTCCCCTTTATGCGGTGGTGGTCGTGCTGCACGACTCGGAGGCCGAGCTGGCGGTGCTGCTGGACTCGGTCGAGGCGTGTCTCGCGGAGCAGCCGCAGATCATCGTGGTCGACAGCGGGTCGCGCGATGGCGGGCCGGATCTCGCCGCCGAGCGGGGCGCCGAGGTCGTCGCGCTGGCGGGCAACCCGGGGTTCGGCGCCGCCTGCAACGCCGGGCTCGAGCGGGCGCGGCACGACGTGACGGTGCTGCTCAACCCCGACTGCGAGCTGCTCGACGCGTCGCTCACGCGGCTCGCCGCGCTCGCCCGCGCCCACCCGCGCGCGCTGCACGCCGCGCGCCTGCTCAACCCCGACGGCAGCGTCCAGCGGTCCGCCCACCCGCTGCCCGGCACGGCTGGGTCGCTGCTGCCCGCGGTCGTCCCCGCGCCGCTGCTGCCGCGCGCCCTGCGCGAGCGGGTCGAGCCGTACCGCGCCGCGACGGCGCGCACGGTCGGCTGGGCGATCGCGGCCTGCCTCGCCGCGTCGACGGACACGCTGCGGGAGCTCGGGCCGTTCGACCCGGCGGTGCACCTGTTCGCCGAGGACCTGGAGCTCGGCTTGCGCGCCCGCGCGCTGGGGATCCCGACGGTCCTGCACCCGCAGCTGCGGATCCGCCACGCCGGCGGCCACGCGGTCCTGCGCGACGGCGAGCCGCTCGAGCTCATCGCCCGCCGCCGGCGCGAGGCGATCGAGGCCACGCGGGGCCGCCGCGCGGTCGCGCTCGACGACCTCGGCCAGGCGCTGACGTTCGGCACGCGCGCCGCCGCGCACGGCGTCCTGGGCGGCGACGCAGCGCGCGCCCGCGCGCAGCTGACCGCGCTCGTGCGCACATGGGGTCAGCCACAGCGGGAGCGACCGGGCGGCCGCATCGGCGGCGCCCGCCGCCATGGCTAGGGTCCGAAGCGTGAGCGTCTGGCTGTCACGCTTCGCAGGGGTCCCGCTCCGCGGCCAGACGTGGCTGAACGTCACCTACGTGCTGCTGGCGTTCCCGATGGGCCTCGCGTACTTCATCGTGCTGGTCGTCGGGATCTCGGTCGGCGCCGCGCTGGCGATCCTGATCGTCGGCATCGGGATCCTGCTCGCCACGCTCGCCGCCTGGCGGGCGATGGCGGCCGTCGAGCGCGGCATGGCGCGCGGCCTTCTGGGCGTCCCGATCCCGCAGCCGGCCGACCGCCGCGACCTGGCCGGGATCGAGCGCGTCCGGCGCTGGCTGCGCGACCCGGTGACCTGGAAGAGCCTCGTCTTCGTGGCGCTGAAGTTCCCGCTCGGCATCGTCTCGCTCGCCGGCACGGGCTTCCTCGGCTTCATCGCGCTGGTGATGCTGTTCGCGCCGCTGATCGTGCTCGCCACGCCGGTGACGGTCTTCGGCTGGATCGTCACGAACTCGGGCCAGGCGCTGCCGCTGACGCTGATCGGCATCCCCGCGGTCCTCATCGTCCTGCACCTCACGAACGGGCTCGCGTGGCTGTGGGCGCTGTTCGCCCGCGTGATGCTCGGCCCGAGCACCGTGCAGCTGCACGAACGCGTCGACGACCTGCGCGACGCCCGTGCCCGCATCATCGCCGCCGCCGACGCGGAGCGCCGGCGCATCGAGCGCGACCTGCACGACGGCGCCCAGCAGCGCCTCGTCGCGCTGTCGCTAACGCTCGGCATGGCCGAGGCGCGCCTGAAGGACCCGGAGGCGGCCGCGCCGCTGATCGCCCAGGCGCGCGAGGAGGCCGCGCTCGCCGTCAAGGAGCTGCGCGAGCTCGCCAGCGGGATCCACCCGGCGCTGCTGAGCGAGCGCGGCCTCGGGCCGGCGCTGGAGGCGCTCGCGACCCGCGCGCCGATCCCCACGACCGTCGACGGCGTGCCCGCCCAGCGGCTCCCACCACCGGTCGAGTCCGCCGCGTACTTCGTGACCGCCGAGGCGCTCACGAACGTCGCCAAGTACGCCGGAGCGATGTCGGCAGGCGTCTCGCTGGAGGTCGAGCACGGGTGGCTGCGGTTGCTCGTGCGCGACGACGGCGCCGGCGGCGCCGACCTCAACAGCGGCACCGGCCTGCGCGGGCTGCGCGATCGCGTCGAGGCGCTCGACGGCGTGCTCTACGTCGACTCCCCACCCGGTCTCGGCACGACCGTCATCGCCGAGATCCCCCTCGGAGGCCACGCATGAAGCTCATCGCACCCCTGCTCGTCGTCGCCGCGCTCGTCGTGGCCGGGTGCGGCGGCGGGCCTCGGACGACGCAGACGCGCGAGGTCGCGGCGTTCGACCGCCTCGAGGTCGACAGCTCGATCGACGTCGACGTCGTGCCGGGCGACGCGAACAAGGTGCTCGTGTCGGCCGGCGAGAACGTCATCGACCACGTGGAGACCGCCTCGCGCGACGGCGTGCTGCACCTGTCGATCCGCGACCACGGCCTCGTCATCGGGCCAGACCCCTACGACGACGCCCGCGTGCAGGTGTCCAGCGCGGCGCTGCAGGGCGTCCTCGTGCAGGGCTCGAGCGACCTCGCGCTCGCCCGCATCGACGCCGACGAGCTCGCGGTCGAGATCGAGGGCTCGGGCAGCATCGAGGCCGCCGGCACCGTCGGCAACCTGATCGCCTCGATCCAGGGGTCCGGCGACGCCGACCTGCGCGACCTGCAGGCGCGCACCGCGACGGTGTCGGTGCAGGGCTCGGGCGACGCCAGTGTCAACGTGAAGGACCAGCTCGACGTGTCGGTGCAGGGCTCCGGCGACGTCTCCTACCGCGGCAACCCGCGCGTGAGCCAGCACGTCGAGGGCTCCGGCGACGTCCGTGCAGAGGATTAACGACCGAGGCCCGGGACAAGCCCGGGCCTCGAATGCGTTGGGGGTGTGCGGCTCTTGCTACGCAGCCTCGCGCAGCGCCATCACGTCGGTGCGCTGGCTGAGGCGCTTGAGCGCCCGCTCCTCGATCTGGCGCGCGCGCTCGGTCGAGACGCCGAGCTTGCGCCCGGCCTGACTGAGCGTCTGCGGCTCCTGATCGCCCGCGCCGAAGCGCATCTCGATGACGTTGCGCTCCTGCTCGGGGAGCTCGGCGATCGCGCTCAGGAGCGTCTCCGAGCGGAGCTTCTCGCCAACCTCTTCGTCGACGGGGGCCGTCTCGATCGCCAGCAGGTCGCCGAAGGACGTGTCGCCCTCGTCGCCGACCGGCTTGTCGAGGCTGACCACCGCGCGGTCCGCCTTGCGGATCTCGATCACGTCCTCGAGCGGGAGGTCCGCCACGGAGGCGATCTCCTCGTCCGTCGGCTCGTGACCGAGCTTGGTGGTGAGCTCACGCTCGATGCGCCCGACCTTGCGGGACCGCTGGGCAACGTGGACTGGGAGCCGGATGGTGCGGCTCGTGTTCTCCAGTCCGCGCTGGATGGCCTGGCGGATCCAGAGCGTCGCGTAGGTCGAGAACCGGAACCCCTTGCGCCAGTCGAACTTCTCCACGGCCCGGATCAGGCCGAGCATGCCCTCCTGGATGAGGTCGCCCAGCGCGAGGCCCTGGCCCTGGTAGCGGCGCGCGTTGGCCACGACCAGTCGCAGGTTCGAGTTGATCATGCGGTCCTTGGCAGCGAGATCGCCCTTCTCGATGCGCTTGGCCAGCTCGATCTCCTCGCTCGGCTTGAGCAGCGGGTAGCGACCCGCCTCACGCAGCAGGAGCTGGAGGGAGTCCAGAGTCGGATCCGGCTCGTGCTCGGGCTCGGTCCGTTGGCGCGGGATATCGGTGAACGTGCTCGTTGTCTTTCCTTTCGGTGCTGTTGTCGAAGCCACGGGAAAAAAACCAACTCTTCCAGTCGGAATTATAGAGAGATCCGGTTGCTGACGCAACCATTCGCCGGCGCCACCGGCCGGTGCGCCGCATCCTGCGGCGACCGTCTGGTCTATCCGCCCGGGGGAGGTCGGACGGAAGCCCAATGAGGCGGTTCCTTGCCGCGAACAACGCTGTGGACCCGTTCGCGGTTCAGGGGCCGGTTCTCCGGGGAGATCCGGGCACTACAAACAACCCTTGGAGCCACCGCAAGTTACGCGGTTTCTTGCCCGCAGCAGGCGAGTTTTAGGCCCCGCTCATGAAGTGAACAGCAAATCGGCGGGAAATGCGGCGCGAAGGCGCCGTTGTGTGACGCACCGCACAGTTCGGCGGAGCGCACTCGCCCAAGCAGCATACCGCGCGGTCAGGAACCCGCCGCGGCGCGCCGCGCACGCCGCGGCAGCAGGCCGGTCACGACCGCCGGCCGCTCGCCCGGGCGCGGCGCGCGCTCCGCCGCGACCGTCTCGTCGACGATCCGGCGCATCATCGCCTGGAAGCGCCCGGTCCCGAAGCGCTGGGCCGCGGCGACGCACGCGGCGGGATCGATCGCCAGCGGATCGAAGCGGGCGACGACCGCCGCGAGCGCCTCGGCGCTGTTGGCGGCGTAATAGGCGCCGGTCACCCCCTCGACGACGCTCTCGAGCACGCCGCCGTCGCCAAGCGCGATCACCGGCCGGCCGGACGCGAGCGACTCGACGGCGGCGATCCCGAACTCCTCGGAGGCGGTGACGACGAGCGCGCGCGCGGAGCCCATCAGCTCGGCGACGTCCGCGTCCGGCAGGCGGCCGGTGAAGCGCACGGTCGGGCCGGCCAAGCGGCGCAGCCGGCGCAGCTCCGGCCCGTCCCCGACCACGATCAGCGGCACCCGCAGGCGGTTGAACGCGCGCACCGCGACGTCGATCCGCTTGTGCGCCATCAGCTCGGCGACGACCAGGTAGTGGGCGCCGACCGGCCGCGGCGTGAAGCGGTCGAGCTCGACGGGCGGGTGCAGCACCTCTGCGTCGCGCCCGAAGTAGCGGTGCACGCGCAGCGCGGTGACGTCCGAGTTGGCGATGTAGCGGTCCACCCGCTGCGCGGCGATCCAGTCCCATTGGCGCCAGCGCGAGAGCAGCACGGCGAGCGGGAGCCGCAGCGGCGCCGGCCGCGCGGCGAGCGTCGCCTCGCGCTCGGACCAGGCGTAGCGGAACGGGTTGTGGCAGTAGCAGACGTGCACCGCCCCGGCGTCCACGAGCACGCCGTGCGCCCACGCGCTCGACGACGAGATCACGATGTCGTAACCGCGCAGGTCGAGCGACTCGATCGCATGCGGGTACAGCGGCAGCAGCGGGCGGAACGTGCGGTGCGTCGGCCGCAGGGCCTGCAGGAACGAGGTCCGCGGCGCGCGCCCGGCGAACCGCCCCTCGGTCCCCTCCTCGTCGTAGACGGCGGTGAACACGTCGGCCTCGGGCCAGGCGTCGCAGATCGCGGCGAACACCCGCTCGGCTCCGCGCAGGTCCAGGAGGAAGTCGTGGACGAGCGCAACGCGGGCCGGCATGAAGGCGCAATGCTAACCGCCGCCGCGATCGCGCGGTCGGCTACTTGCGCAGGCGCCGTGCCACGCGCTTGAACGCCTTCATCGCCGGCTTGTCCGTGAGCCGCTTGTGCGCCGCGTGGCGCAGGCCGGAGTAGCGGAACGCGTCGTCGGTGCCCTTGTAGGACGACGCCCACTGGAACCAGTCGACGCCGGAGATGCCGAGCGCGCGGCGCCGGTGGGCGAGCAGGAGCACGCCGGCGGCCAGGCGCTTGGCCATGCCCTTGTCGGTCGTGGCGGCGAAGAACTCGCGCGTGTTGCCGTTCTCGTCGCGCAGCTTGCCGCGGGCGGCCGGCCAGGCGAGCTCGGTGATGCGGATCGGGCGCTTGCCGTCGCCGTAGCGCTTGGTCACGGCGCGCGTTTTGCGCACGACCTGCAGCGCGTCGGGCACCTTCGCGGTGTAGACGTGCGCGGCCACCTCGTCGAACGGGCGGCCGAGGCCCTGGGCGTCGAGCTGCTGGTAGAGGGCGGCGAGCACGTCCCACGAACGGCCGCCCGCGCCGGTGTTGAGGCCGGACTCGATGACCCGCGCCCCCGGGTCGGCGGCCTTGATCGCGTCGTAGGCCGCGCGCAGGAGCCGCGGGTAGGCCGACCTCCAGCTGTCGTCCCAGTACCAGGCGTTGGAGACCTCGTTCCAGATCTGCCAGGTGCGGATCGGGACGCGCGGCAGCTTCTTGTGCTGCTTGAAGTAGGTCCCGCTGGCGCCGTAGCGCTGCACCAGGCCGCCGACGAACGCGGCGTAGTCGGCCGGGTTGCGCGGCACGTCGACCGGGCGGCTGGTGTCGAGCGTCGCCCACGCGGGCGCGCCGAGCACGACCGGCAGCAGCGGCAGCCTCGCCCGCGCCGCCGCGGCGACGATCCGGTCGAGCCGGCGGTAGTCGGGCGCCTGCCCGGCGGCGGGCTGCAGGGAGGACCAGTAGACGGCGAAGCGCGCGGACTCGACGCCGGACCGGCGCATGCGCTTGAGCTCCGCGGTCAGCTTCGAGTGCGCGCCGACGTACTCCGGCCCGAAGCTCACGCCCAGCCAGCCCTTCGGCACCTGCCGCGCCTGCGCCCCGGCGGCGGGGACGAGCAGCGCGACCAGCACGAGCGGGATCACGGCACGGCGCATCTCGTCAGTCTAAGAGGCGGTCGATCGCGCGCGCGGTGGCGTCCCAGGAGAAGGCGGACGCGCGCGCCAGGCCGGCCGCGCGCAGCCGCTCGCGCTCGCCGCCGTCGCGCAGCAGCCGCCCGAGCGCCGCGGCGAACGCCTCGCCGGTCGGCTCCGCGAGCACGGCCGCGCCGCCGCAGGTCTCGGGCAGCGCGCCGGCCTGCGCAGCGACGACCGGCGTCCCGCTCGCCATCGCCTCGAGGACGGGCAGGCCGAAGCCCTCATAGCGCGACGGCAGCGCGAACGCCTCGGCGCCGGCATACAGGCCGGGCAGCAGCGCGTCGTCGACGTGGCCGAGCAGGCGCAGCCCCTCCAGCCCCGCCTCGCGCGCGAACTGCGGGCGGTGGCCGCCGGCGACGACGACGTCGATGCCGTCCGCGCCCAGCGCCCGCGCCGCCGGGACGAGCGCGGCGAGGTTCTTGCGGGCCGTGTGGCTCGCCACCGTCAGCACGTACGGGCGCGCGAGGCCGAGCGCGCGGCGCGCGGGTCCGGGGTCGGTCCCGGCCGCGAACCGCTCGTCGACGCCGCCGGGGACGACGGTGGCGTCGACGCCGAGCAGCTCCTGCAGCTCGCGGCGCGAGAACTCCGAGACGGTGATCAGCCGCCAGGCGCGGCGCGCGAGCGCCGGCAGCAGCAGCCGCTGCCACGCCGCGTAGGCGTGCGAGTACCAGCCGGGATGGCGCAGCGCGGCCGCGTCGTGGACCACGAGCGCGGTGCGGCGATAGGCCAGCGGCGCCAGGTTCGCGGGGCACAGCAGCGCCCGCATCCGGGCGCTGCGCACCGGCAGAACGAGCTGCTCCCAGGCGTGGCCTGCGCGGTGGGCGAGCGGGGCCGGAGGCCGCAGCACCGCGTAACCCCCGGGCCGCAGCGCTGGCAGCCGCGCCGACAGCTCGCGCGCCCAGCGTTCGACGCCGCCGAGCTCGGGCCGCGCCGCCGCCCGCGCGTCGATGCCGACCACGGTTTCGGACTCCGTCATGATGCCGGTGCGCTTTGATCTCTCGTGTGCGCCGTCCGATGCTCCGCCGCCGACCGCTCGCCGCCGTCGCGGGCCTCGGCGCGCGCCCGGCGGACATCCCGCCCGCGGACCCGCCGGCACGCGCCCGCGTGCGGCTGCGCGTGCTCGCCCGCGAGGACCGCGACGAGTTCCTCGCGCTCGCGCGCCAGAGCCGCCAGCTGCACCGGCCGTGGACGTACCCGCCCGAGCGCGCCGACCAGTTCGACGACCTGTTCGCGCGCTCGCGCCGCGACGACTTCGTGTGCCTGCTCGCCGTCGCCGCCGACGACGGGGCGATCGCCGGCGTCTTCACGATCTCCCAGATCGTCCGCGGCGCGTTCCAGTCCGCCTACCTGGGCTACTACGCCAACGCCCGCCACGCGGGCCAGGGGATGATGCGCGAGGCGATGGAGCAGGTGCTCGACCACGCGTTCGGCCCGCTTGCGCTCCACCGGCTCGAGGCCAACATCCAGCCGGGCAACGGCCCGTCGGTCGCGCTCGCCCGCGGCGCCGGCTTCCGGCTCGAGGGCTTCTCCCCGCGGTACCTGCTGATCGGCGGCCAGTGGCGCGACCACGAGCGCTACGCGATCACCGTCGACGAGCGGACGGCTCAGAAGAGCCCGAGCTGAGCGACGGGCGCGGGCTCCGGCTCGGGTGCGGCCGCGACCTCCGGCTCCGGCACCACCAGCTCCGGCTCGGGCTCCGGCTGCTCGGGCGGGTCGAGCGCCAGCAGCGCGGGCAGCCGCTGGAAGTCCTCGCGCAGGATGTCGAGCATCTTCGGCGTGTAGAGCGCGGCCGCCGGGTGGTAGATCGGGAACAGCCGCACCCGCCGCGGTCCGATCCGGCGCACCTCCTCGCGCCCGTGCAGGCGCGTGATGCCGGTGGGGTCGCCGCGCAACAGCTTGGTGGAGAAGTTCCCCAGGGTGCAGACGACGCGCGGCTCGATCAGCTCGAGCTGGCGGAACAGGTAGTCCTGGCAGGCGTCGATCTCCTGCGGCAGCGGGTCGCGGTTTCCGGGGGGCCGGCAGTTGTGGACTACCCCGCCGGCAGTGACGAAGTTGTGGGTGTCCTCGACGTCGATGCAGAAGAACGTCCGGTCGGCGCGGGCCTTGTCGGTGATGTCCTCGATCTCGACGTCGTCGTAAAGCACCCGCCGAGGTCCGGGCTCGAGCCGCGCCGGCGCGAACGGCACTGCCTCACGGACCTCGGGCACAAGCTTGTAGCGCATCGACGGGGGCACGAACGGAGCGATGACCTCTGAAAGCGCACGTGTTGCGACCACGTCGAAGTAGATCCGGCCCCGGCTGGCCTTGGCGGGCAGGCCGAGTCGCTGAAGCCCTCGTAGTAGCACCTGACGGTCCGCGTCGGAAAACCCAACGGCTGCGATCTCGGCGAGGGGGCGGCGACCGCCACCACGGATCCGGCAATAGCCGTCGTCCATGAACCAGAACGCGAGCATCCGCGGGTTGAGCTCCTCGGCGATCCATTCGGGCACGATCTTCTTCGGGCGGTAGTAGTCCGCCCGGATCAGCCGGAGCGCGCGAGCTTCGCTCGTACGAGCCATCACGACGTCATACGACTGGCCGCCAACGACGGCGGCCACTTGACGTTCCTCGAAGCACGGCGCCAGCTCGCGCAGCAGCTCGACCTTGAACAGCGCGTAATCACGCTGGTCGGCCGAGTGCGAGAACGTGAACGCCGAGGACGCCGCACGGATCGAGCCATCGCCGAGCAACGAACCGCATACGACATCATGTGCAACCTCACTGAGCCCTTGACCCGTTGCCACGCGGTCCGAGGGAGTGAGCTCGGCGGCCGGCACGTAGCCGCGTTCCGTCAGCACCGGATGATCGCCGGTCAGCTCGGCGCTGACCTTGCCGGCCCCGGCCGATTTGGCGCTGCGATACGTCACGCGGTAGATCGGACGGTCGCCAAGAGGGGTCGCATGCCACCCCGTCACCCGCTTGGCGACGAGTCGGCCGTCATCATCGACTGACATGACCGTCCCGGCGTATCCAGAGCGAACGAGACGGCCGATGCGCTCCCACGAGCCGTCCCCGAGTTGCACCATCGTCGTGTACCTCAGGCACTTGAGGACGTTCGCAATGAACACGTCGCCGCGGGTGAGGCCGATCTCCTCAAGCAGCGTGTCGAGCAGCCGACCGGCCTGGCCGACGAACGGCAGCCCCTGCTTGTCCTCGTTCGCGCCCGGGGCCTCGCCGATGAACATCAGGTCGGCGTCGGCGTTCCCGGAGCCGAAGACGACCGTCTGGCGGGTCGAGGCGAGCTGCGGGCAGTTCGTGCACGACTGCGCCTGCCTCCAGACGGCCTTGAGCTCCTCGCGGCGCTCGGCGGCGGTTCCCATCGCGTTCTGACTTTAATCGCCCGGACGGCGGACTGGTGCTCGTTGCCGGAATATCGGCGGATAATCCGGTGGAGGCCGGGTGCCGGCGGCCGCAGGCCCGGCCCGCCGGAATGCGCCGCGATTTCGGCCGCGAGCACTAGACTGAAGATCGACGTCTGAAGCCGGTATCTCCGTGAGGGAACTGGACTTGATCGCCATAGTCGGCGCGGGCCGCCTCGGGTCCGCTCTCGCGGCCGCCCTGCGGGCGGCGGGCCGCGACGTACTCGGCCCGCTGGGGCGCGGCGAAGGCGTCGAACGCGCCACCACCGTGCTGCTGTGCGTGCCGGACGGCGAGATCTCCGCCGCGGCGGCCGCGATTGACCCATCCCCACCCGCCCCGCTGGTGGGCCACTGCTCGGGCGCCACGGGCCTCGACGCGCTGGCGCCCCACGAGGCGTTCTCGCTGCACCCGCTGATGACCGTGCCGGCCGGCGCGCCCGCCGGCGTCCTGACCGGGGCAGGCTGCGCGGTCGACGGCGCCACGCCACGCGCGCTCGCGGCGGCCGAGGTGCTCGCCGCCGCGCTCGGGATGCGCGCCACCCACGTGGCCGCGGAGGACCGGGTCGCCTACCACGCGGCCGCCTCGATCGCCTCGAACTTCCTCGTGACGCTCGAGGACGCCGCCGAGCGCCTGGCGGCCACGGCGGGCGTGGACCGCGAGCTGCTCGTCCCGCTCGTGCGGGCGGCGGTGGAGAACTGGGCGGCGCGCGGCGCCGAGGACGCGCTCACCGGCCCGATCGCGCGCGGCGACGAGGCGACGGTCGCGCGCCAGCGGGCGGCGGTCGAGGAGCGCACGCCCGACCTGCTGCCGCTGTTCGACGCGCTGGCCGACGCGACCCGGGCGGTGGTCGCGTGAAGACGGTCCGGACGGTGGCGGACGTCCGCGCCCACGTGGCGGCCGTGCGCGCGGCCGGCCGCAGCGTCGGCCTCGTGCCGACGATGGGCGCGTTCCACGGCGGTCACCACGCACTGATGCGCGCTGCGCGCGCGCAGTGCGACGAGGTCGTCGTCTGGCTGTTCGTCAACCCCACGCAGTTCGAGGAGGCGAGCGACCTCGCCGCCTACCCGCGCGACGAGGCGCGCGACGCCGCCGAGGCGGCCGAGCTCGGCATGGACGTGCTGTTCGCGCCGTCGATCGAGGAGGTCTACCCGCCGGGCTTCGCGACGACCGTCCGCGTCGAGGGCATCTCCGACGTGCTCGAAGGCGCCGAGCGCGGCCCCGGTCACTTCGCGGGCGTCTGCACCGTTGTGACGAAGATGCTCAACATGGTCGCCCCCGACGTCGCGTTCTTCGGCCAGAAGGACGCCCAGCAGATCGCGGTCCTGCGCCGCATGGTGCGCGATCTCGACATGCCCGTGCGGCTCGCGGTGATCCCGACCGTGCGCGAGCCCGACGGCCTCGCGCTGTCCAGCCGCAACACGCGTCTGGACGCCGGCGAGCGCCGGCGGGCGGTCGCGCTCTCGCGCGGCCTGCGCGCCGCCGAGGCGGCGGTCGCCGCCGGCGAGCGCGATGCGGCTGCGATCGCCGCCGCCGCGCGGGCGGCGATGGACGCCGTCGAGCCCGAGTACCTCGCGCTCGTCGACCCCGACAGCTTCCAGCCGGTGCAGAACGTCAACGGCCGGGTACTGGTGGCCGTGGCGGCCCGCATCGGCGCCACGCGCCTCATCGACAACGCCATCATCCACACGGCGGCGACCCCGGACGGGGCGCCGACCA
>DATDKF010000264.1:0-34896 GCA_036520135.1 Solirubrobacteraceae bacterium | reverse complement strand
TTCAACGTGGGGCTCGACCTCGAGGCCTACGAGCCGGTGGGCTGCGCCCGTTGCGGCGGCTCGGGCTACAAGGGCCGGATCGGCCTCTACGAGGTCATGTGGGTGAGCGACTCGATCCGCGCTCTGGCGGTGGCCCGCGAGCCCGCCGAGACGATCGCCCACGCCGCGGTCCACGAGGGCATGATGCGCCTGCGCGAGGACGGCCTCGAGAAGGTCCGCCGCGGCCTGACCTCGATCGCCGAGATCGCGCGCGTCGCCGGCACGCGCTAGGGGGACTGACCCCTCCAGTGCGGAGGGTTCGAGAGCGCGGGACGAAGTTAGGGTCTGTCCCCCTATAGGACCATGGCAAGCGTGCCGATGTAATGGCTCGTGAGCCTGGACTTTGCCGAGATCCTCCTAGCGGTCGTCAAGAACAAGGCGTCCGACCTGCACATCACCGCCGGCGCCCCGCCGATGCTGCGTATCCGCGGCTCGCTGGTCGCGATGGACGGGATGCCGGCCCTGACGCCGACCGACACCCGCGAGATCGTCTACGCGATCCTAAACAACTCGCAGCGCCAGAAGCTGGAGACCGACTGGCAGCTCGACTTCGCGTACTCGATCCCCGGCGTCGGCCGCTACCGCGTCAACACCTACTTCCAGCGCGGCACCATCGGCGCCGCCTTCCGCCTGATCCCGACCGAGACGGTGCCGATCGAGAAGCTCGGCCTCCCGTCGGTCATCCGCAGCTTCGCCAAGAAGCCGCGCGGGATCGTTCTCGTTACAGGCCCGACAGGCTCGGGCAAGTCGACGACGCTCGCCTCGCTGATCAACGAGATCAACGAGACGCGCGACGAGCACATCCTGACCATCGAGGACCCGATCGAGTTCCTGCACTCGCACAAGCGCTGCATCGTCAACCAGCGTGAGCTCGGCGCCGACGCGGCGTCCTTCTCGCTGGCCCTGAAGGCCGCGCTGCGCCAGGACCCAGACGTGATCCTGGTCGGAGAGATGCGCGACATGGAGACGATCGGCACGGCGCTGACCGCGGCCGAGACCGGCCACCTCGTCTTCGCGACGCTCCACACGCAGGACGCGCCGCAGACGATCGACCGCATCATCGACGTCTTCCCGCCGGCCCAGCAGGGGCAGATCCGCGCGCAGCTGGCGATCGGCCTTCAGGGCGTCGTGACCCAGACGCTGCTGCCGACCGCCGACGGCTCGGGCCGCGTTGCCGCCGCCGAGGTACTCGTGCCCACGCCGGGCGTGCGCAACCTGATCCGCGAGGGCAAGACCCACCAGATCTACTCGCTGATCCAGACCGGCGGCGCGCAGGGCATGCAGACGATGGACGCGTCGCTCGCCGGACTCGTCCGCCACAACAAGATCACGATGGCGCTCGCCGAGACGCGCGCGTCCGAGCCCGCCGAGATGCGCAAGCTCGTCCACGCCGAAGCCCTGATGACGAACTCGGCGCCCCCGAGCGCGGTGGCTGCCTGATGGCCGCGGCGACCTTCACTTACAAGGCGCTCGACGCCTCCGGCATCCCGTCGACCGGCGAGATCGTCGGCGCCACCAAGGACGCCGTCGTCGATGAGCTCAAGGCCCGTGGCCTGACGGTCATGGACCTCAAGGAGAAGAAGAGCGGCCTGCAGATGGAGATCACGCTGATGAAGCGTGTGAAGGCCACCGAGCTGACGATCATGACGCGTCAGCTCGCGACCATGATCTCGTCGGGCATGACGCTGCTGCGCGCGTTCTACGTGCTCGAGGAGCAAATCGAGAACAAGCTGTTGCGCGAGACCGTCGCAGCCGTGCGCCAGGACATCGAGTCCGGTATCTCGTTCTCCGAGGCGCTCGGCAAGCACCCGAAGATCTTCAGCCCGCTGTACGTCGCCATGGTGCGCGCCGGCGAGGCGGGCGGCGTGCTCGAGCAGTCGCTGGACCGCGTCGCCGACCAGCTCGAGAAAGACGATTCGCTGCGCCGCCAGGTCAAGTCGGCGATGGCCTACCCGACGGTGGTACTGACGTTCGCCATCTGCGTGCTGCTCGGCCTGATCGCGTTCATCGTCCCGGTCTTCGTCGGCATCTTCAAGGACTTCGGCGGGGAACTGCCGATGATCACCAAGCTCACGGTCGGGGCCTCGAAGGTCGTCACGGGCCAGTGGTACCTCCTGGTCGCGGCGACCGTCGGCAGCGTGATCGGCTTCCGCAAGTGGCGCAAGTCCAGCTGGGGCCGCCCGCAGTGGGACCGCCTGCGCCTGCGGATCCCGTTCAAGATCGGCCAGACCGTCCAGAAGATCGCTCTCGCGCGCTGGTCGCGCACGTTCTCGGCACTCTACTCCGCCGGTGTGCCCATCATGCAGGCGATCGAGGTCACGGGCCAGACGGCCGGCAACGCCGCCGTAGAGGACGCGATGGAGTCCGTCATCGAGTCGGTCAAGTCCGGCGGCTCGATCGCCGCGCCGCTCAAGGACGCTCCGATCTTCCCGGCGATGGTCGCGCAGATGATCGCCGTGGGCGAGGAGACCGGCAACCTGGACACGATGCTGACCAAGGTGGCGGACTTCTACGAGGACGAGGTCGCCGCGGCGATCAAGGCCCTGACCTCCATCCTCGAGCCGGTCATGATCGTGCTCGTCGGCGGCATCGTCGGCTTCATCGTCGTCGCGATGTACATGCCGATGTTCAAGGTCTACGACGCCATCAAGTAGCGACTGGCCGAGGTTCGAGGACCCGGCCCATGTGGCCGGATCCTCGCGTTATGGCCTACTCGCCGAGCATCTCACGGAGCGTCGCGGCGAAGGCGTCCGGGTCGCCCGTCTGGCCGTACTCGCCGCCGAGGAAGCCGCCGTGGCCGCTCGGGAAGATGGCGGGCTCGGTGCCGAGCTCTTCCGCGACGGCGAGCGCGGCGCGGTGGGCCAGCTCGCCCTCGCTCTCGACTCCGGCCGCGATGACGACGCGCGTCGAGGCCGCGCGCAGGCTGTCGAAATCGTGCTCGTAGTGCGTGCTGCTGACGATGTTCTGGCCCACGAGCGCGTCGTCGCGGCGGCCGTCGTCCTCGGTCGGGAGCCCGAACTGGGCAGGGTTGGGGGCGGGCTGGTCGCCGAAGCCCGCGGGGACGGGGCCTTTGAGGGACACGAGCACGATGAACTTCGCCATCGCGGGCCCGAGGCCGTCGCGTAGGTAGGTCTCGTGGATGCCGGTGGCGGCGGCCATCGCCTCCTCGCGGTCCGGCAGTACCTGCGCCGCCGGCGGCTCGTGCGCGACGAGCGTGCGCACGTCATCCGGATGCTGAGCGACCAGCGCGAGCGCGTTGACCGCGCCGCCGCTGCTGGCGAACAGGTCGACCGGTCCGGTGCCGAGCGCCTCGATCACGCGGTGCAGGTCGTTCGCGTGCTCTTCAGGGGTCGTCTGCTCGGCGCCGTCGGTCCGCTTGCTGCGCGCGGCGCCGCGCGGGTCGTACGTCACGACGGTGCGGTCCGGGAAGTGGCCGACGAGCGTCGCGAACGCGCCGGCATCCATCGGCGAGGCGATCATCATCAGCGGCGGCGCGCCGTTCTGGCCTTCAGCCTCGCGTACGTCGTAGTAGATCGTGGCGCCCGGCGCGTTCACGGTGTGCGTCGTCGGCTCGCTCATGAGCGTCCTTTCTCAGGTGTTTGGCTCTAAGACCGGCGGGAGCGGCGAGAGTCATCGGCGATCGGCTGAACTGAGCACGCCGGCGACGACCGCGGCGCTCAGGTGCAGCGCGGCGACGGTCGCGGCCAAGGCGGCGAGCCGGGTGTCGTCGACGTCGGCCTGGTGGAAGACCTCGCGGATGTCGAGCGCGGCGACCGCCAGCATCACCGCGGCGACGAGCGCCAAGACGGTGGCGCGCTGCGGGTTCAGCCATGCCGCGGCGGCGAGCGCGGCCGGCCGCGGAACGCGTCGACGAGCTCCTGCAGCACGACCTCGGCGCCATCGGGCGCCTCGATGGCCAGCACGACGGTGTTCGGCTCGTCGCGGACGTTCATCTCCAGGAACGCGCAGCACTGCGACTCGGCCGCGACGATGCCGTCGACCCGGGCACGTACGCCGGCGCCGGCGGCGAAGCGAAGTTCGGCGCGACGGCCCTCATGGCGGACGTCGACGAGGGCCGCGCGCCCGAGCTCGGCCATCTGGTTCAGCCGCGCGGGCAGGTCGGTAGCGCTCAACGTGCATGCGATCGGCAGTTCAGACGTCATCGGGCTCTCCAGCAGCTTGGTGGCAGCAGCTACTGTTCACCTTCAACCCACGTTGAAGTCAAGCCCCCGGGATTGCATGGACGACGAGACCCTCACCATCGGCCAGCTCGCGCAGCGCTTCGGCCTGAACACGTCCGCGATCCGCTACTACGAGGCCAACGGCGTGCTGCCAGAGCCCGCGCGCGTGAGCGGCCAGCGCCGGTACGGGCCCGACGCGGTCCGGCGCCTGCAGGTCCTCGACGTCGCCAAGCGCGCCGGGTTCTCGCTCGACGAGGCACGTGTCCTGCTGCAGAGCGCGCAGGCCGGCACGCCGGCGTTCGAGTCCTTGCGTGCCCTCGCCGCCCGCAAGCTGCCCGAGGTCGAGGCGCTCATCGCGCGCGCCGAAGCCATGCGGGCGTGGCTGCGGACAGCGACGGACTGCTCGTGCACGAGTCTGGACGCCTGCGCGCTGTTCGACCCGGACGGCGAGCGCGACACGACATCGGCCGGCGCGGAGCGACTCCGCGTCACGCACGTCGCCGGCACGTATCAGGCCCCCACCACGCCCCGCAGCCCGGGAGCGCTGAAGGGGCAGATCGTCATCGCCGAGGACTTCGACGAGACGCCGGTCGAGTTCGCCGACTCCACCGAGTGAGCCGGCTGCTGATCGAGCGCGTGCCCATCATCACGGCGGACCCACACTTCGACGAGTACGGCGTCGAAGTGCGCTGGTAACCGCCGGCTTTACGCTGCGCCGCCGGCGCCGGGATTGCCTGAGAGCCTCACGGTCCTGCGGCGCTCATGTTCGCGTCTGTCCTCGCGCCGCTCGCCCTGCGCGACGTCCGGAGGATGCGCGGCGATTAGACGTAGCGGTCACGCGCCGAAGGTGTCGCACGCGGCTGGCTTGCCCTGCTCGAACCCGGTCGTCAGCCAGTGCTGGCGCTGGCGCGAGGAGCCGTGCGTCCAGTCCTCGGGCCTGATCGTGCCCGTGGCGAGGTGCTGCTGGAAGTCGCTGCCCACGACCGCGGCGGCCCGCAGCGCGTCCGCGAAGTCCTCTTCGCGGACCTGTCCCCGGACGTAGCGCGAGTGCGCCCACACACCGGCAAAGCAGTCGGCCTGCAGCTCGAGGCGCACGGAGCGGGCGTTCTCGCCTGCCGGGTCCTGCTGATCGGCCGCGGCGACGCGTTGCATGATGCCGAGCAGCATCTGGACGTGATGCGCAACCTCATGGGCGACCACGTAAGCCTGCGCGAAGTCGCCGAGCCGCACACCGACCCTCTGCGAGAGCGCGTCGAAGAAGCGGCGGTCGAGGTACACGCCGGCATCGGCCGGGCAGTAGAACGGACCGACGCTCGCGCTCTGGGTGCCACAGGCGGTGTGGACCTCGTCGCGGAACAGTGTGATCCGGGCGGGGGCGTAGTGCACGCCGGCCGCTTCGAACTCATCGCTCCACATCGCCTGGGCCTCATCGAAGACCTCCGTCAGGAACGCGTCGCCGCCGGTGCGGTCTGCCGATTCCGGGGGGCGGGTCGACGTGGTCGCTGCGGGCACCTCCGGCAGGCGGTCAAGATCCGCCTCGTCCCCGGTGGCCGTCGCGGTGGCGGTCGCCGTCGTCGTGGTCGTCGGCGTCGGCGAGGCGGTCTCCTGGGCGCTCTGTTCCGACGAGGACCCGCATCCGGCGAAAGCCAGCGCCGCGCACACCAGCACGATGCCGATCCACCTCACAGCGCGTTCTGTAGGATCGCCGCGACCCGTCCAGCTCCACCGCCGAGCGTGTCGGTGATGTCCGTGAAGAGTCAAGCGCGCCTCCCAGCCGAGCCGCTTGGACGATACTCCGATGCCGGCGGGACGAGCGCGCAAGCGCGGATCTCGCCGATACTTCGGGGCATGACGACAGTGACGGGGTTCGTCGAGCGCGTCGACTTCGTGTCGGTGCCGACGCGCGATATCGCCCGCGCTCGCCGGTTCTACGCCGACGTGCTCGGCCTGCCGCCCAGCACCCTCAATCCCGACGAGTTCGAAACGTCCAACGTCACGCTCGCGCTCTGGCAGCCCGAGGCGCAAGGCGTGCCGTTCGCGCCGAACACGGCGGGCATCGCGCTCCGGGTGCCCGACGTCGAGGCGGCCAGAGAACGGCTCGTCGCTCACGGCGTCGAGTTCCTGGGCGAGACGGTAGACACGGGCGTCTGCCTGATGGGGTTCTTCTACGACCCCGATGGCAACGTCCTGATCCTGCACCGGCGGTACGCCCCGCCGCGATGAGTTTCGGTGCGGCCGGCGGTCCAGTGGATATGAATGACTTCGTCGTGCCGGCCAACGGGGTCGGCATCTGCGTCGAGAGCTTCGGCGACTCCGCCGATCCCGCGATCGTGCTGAGCCACGGGGCGGGCAACTCGATGCTGTCCTGGGACGAGGAGCTCTGCGCGCGGCTCGCGGCCGGCGGGCGGCGCGTCGTCCGCTACGACATCCGCGACGCCGGCCGGTCGGTGACGTACCCGCCGGGCGCGCCGCCGTACGGGATGCGCGACCTGGTCGCCGACGCCGTCGGGATCCTCGACGCGCTCGGCCTGGAGACCGCGCACTTCGTGGGACTGTCGCTGGGCGGGGCGATCGGACAGCTGCTGGCGCTCGACCATCCGGATCGCATCGCGACGCTCACGCTCGCCGCGTCGACCCCCGGCGCGCCTGGCCACGAGGACGCCGACCTGCCGGGCGTGACCGACGAGCTGCGGGCGTTCTTCGCGAACGAGCCCGCGCCGCCCGACTGGACCGACCGCGCCGCCGTGATCGAGTACATCGTCGAGTCCGAGCGGCCGTTCGCGGCCCGCTTCGACGAGGCGGCCATGCGGGAGCTCGCCGTGCGCGTGTTCGACCGCGCCGCCGACATCGAGGCGAACCTGACGAACGTGTTCGCGATGGATCCCGGCGAGCCCTGGAGGGCGCGGCTCGGCGCGCTGACCGTCCCGACGCTGATCCTGCACGGCACCGGCGATCCGATGTTCCGGTTCGCCCACGCCGAGGCGCTCGCACGGGAGATCCCCGGCGCCGAGCTGATCGGCCTGGAGCCGATGGGGCACGAGTACTTCCCGCCCGCCACATGGGACGTCGTCGTGCCGGCGATCCTCCGGCACACGTCGGGCAAGTAGGCTGCGCGCCGACGGGACGCATGGCAGTCGACCTGGTCATCGACATCGAGAACACCCCGGGGGCGCTGGCGCAGGTCGCGGCCGCGATCAGCGACGCGGGCGTGAACATCGCGGCCGCGACGTGCATCGGGGAGGGGGATCGCGCCGAGCTGCACATCCTCGTCCCGCACGCCGGGGCCGCCCGTCACTCGCTGGCGATCTCGCACGTCGCGGTCACGCGCGAGCGCGAGGTCGTCGTCGTCGACGTCGAGGACCGCCCGGGCGTGCTCGCTGACCTCACGCGCCGGATCGCGCGCGCGGGCGTGGACCTCGACCTCGTCTACGTCGCCACGCGCAACCGCGTGGTGTTCGGCGCCGCCGACCTTGCTGCGCTGCGCGCCGCCCTGGCCTGACCGGTGCGTTACCGTCTGGGCATGGCTCGCACACGCCTCGACGAGGCCGCCGGCCTGACGGTCGCCGACGTGACGCACTCCCGCTTCAGCGCGCTGCCCGCGAGCGCGACCGTCGCCGAGGTATCGGCCTGGTTCGCCGGCAGCGAGAGCCGGCGGATGGCGCTGCTCGCCGACGACGGGCGCTACGTCGGCAGCCTGCGCCTGGAGGACCTCGCCGGGGCCGATCCCGCGCGGCCCGCCGCGGAGCTCGCCGAGCGCGGCCCGACGGTCACGCCCGACGAACCGGCGTCGCGCGGCGAGGAGCTCGCGCTGGGCAGCGGAACGCGCCGCGTCCCGGTCGTCGACCACGACGGGCGGCTGCTCGGCGTCGTCGCGATCACCGAGGACCTGCAGGGCTTCTGCGGCACCGGCGGCACCGGCGACTGCTGACGCGTGGCGCTCGTCCTCTACCAGCACCCGTTCGCCTCCTACTGCCAGAAGGTGCTGATCGCGCTCTACGAGCTCGGGACGCCGTTCGAGTCCCACATCGTCGAAGGCGCCGAGGGCCGCGAGGAGCTCGCCCGCCTGTGGCCGCCGGCCGGGATGCCGGTCCTCCGCGACGAGGCCGCCGATCTGATCCTCCCGGAGTCGACGACGATCATCGAGTACCTCGACGGCGACGCCCACGCGCTCGTTCCGGCCGACCCGGCCGCCGCGCTTCAGGCGCGCCTGTGGGACCGCGTCGGCGACCAGCAGCTCTCGACGCCGATGCAGAAGATCGTCGGCGACCGGCTGCGGCCCGAGGGCCGCGAGGACCCCGAGGGCGTCGCCGACGCGCGGCGCGCCCTCGACACCGCCTACCGCGTGCTCGACGACCGGCTCGCCGATCGGCGCTGGGCCGGCGGCGACACTTTCACCGTGGCCGACTGCGCGCTGTTCCCGCCGCTGTTCTACCTGCGGGCGATCCATCGCTGGGAGGCCGCCAACGTGACCCGCTACTACCGCGATCTCCTGGCGCGCCCGTCGATCGCGCGGGTCATCGACGAGGCGCGCCCGTACCGCGACCTCTTCCCGCTCCCGTGGCCCGCGGACCAGGACGACCCCTAGGGCCGGCGCCGTGGCCGTGCTCGCCCGCTGATCGCCGCGCTCCGCGACGGCTACATCTCGAGCACGGAGAGGATGTTGTCCGACGGGTCGGTGAACCACGCGATCGGCGGCCCACCCGCGCGGGCGATGCCCTTCTCGTCCTGCTCGAACCCCTCGTAGCGCTCGAACTCCACGCCCCGCGCCGCGAGGCCGTCGACGGCGGCGCCGATGTCGGCGACCGGGAAGTTGAGGATCGTGTAGTTGCCGGGCTGGTGGTCGGGCTTCGGGTACACGAGCGTCGTCCGGTCGCCGGCCAGGTGCAGGGTGAGCAGGCCGTTCTCCTCGGACGTCTCGAGCCCGAGCGTGTCGCCGTAGAACGCGCGCGCCTCCTCGAGGTCCTTCACCGCGAAGCCGCTGAATGCCTTGCTGTCGGCGAGCATGGGGACTCCTTCTGACGGGGTCGGTCTGTGAGCAGGGACCGGCGAGCCACCCGGAACTCATCGGTCAGACGCGGTCGAAGCGATCCGGGTTCGGCCCGGTCCGGCCGTCCTCGCCGCGGTCGAGCGCGTCGATCCGGTCGAGGTCGCCGGCCGCGAGCTCGAATCCGAAGACGTCGAAGTTCTCGCGCATCCGCTCCGGCGACGTCGACTTCGGGAAGACGATGCGGCCGCGCTGGATCTGCCAGCGCAGCACGACCTGCGCAGGCGTCCGGCCGGCCGCGCGCGCGATCTCCACGATCACCGGATCGTCGAGCACGCGACCGCGCGCGATCGGCGCCCACGCCTCGACCGCGATCCCCTGTCCCTCGCAGTACGCGCTCACGTCGGCGTTGCGCAGGTAGGGGTGCAGCTCGACCTGGTTGACCGCCGGCACGACGTCGGCCTCCGCGGCCAACCGCTCAAGGTGGGCGACCTGGAAGTTCGACACGCCGATCGAGCGGGCGCGGCCGTCGGCCTTGAACTCCCCGAGCGTCTTCCAGGTCGACACGAAGTCGCCGTCGTAGCGGGTCGGCAGCGGCCAGTGGATGAGGAACAGGTCAACCTGGTCGAAGCCGAGCTCGGCGAGCGTCCGCTCGAACGCGCGGCGCGCGTCGTCGGGCCGGTGCACCCCGTTGTCGAGCTTGCTCGTGATGTAGACCTCATCGCGGGTGGGCCCGGCCGCGCGGATCGCCTCGCCGACCCCGCGCTCGTTGCCGTACATCTCCGCGGTGTCGATGTGGCGGTAGCCGATCTCCAGCGCGCTCCGCGTCGCCGCGGCGGTCTCCGCGGGGTCGATCTTGAACACGCCGAAGCCGAGCTGGGGGATGCGGGCGCCGTCGTTGAGGGCGATCGTCGGCACGGAGCTCATGGCGGACACCGTACGGATTGCCGCACCCGCGACCCGCCTGCCTGCTCCAGTGATCACGTCGGCACCGCCTGGGACGCTCCTGCGATGCATCCCGCCTTCGCCGGCTTCGTTCGCGACGCCGAGGCGACGATCGACGACCCGCACGCGATCGCCGAGCGCCTGCGCCCGCTGCTCGCGCAGGACGGCTGGCTCGCCCCCGAGCACCAGCGACCGGCTGCCGACAGCTACCGCCAGCACCTGCTGCACGTCTCGGACTGCCGCCGCCTGTCGGTGGTCGCGCTCGTGTGGCGCCCCGGCCAGCTCACGCCGATCCACGACCACGTGGCGTGGTGCGTCGTCGGCGTCTACCGCGGCCTCGAGCACGAGACCCGCTACCAGCTCGTCGACGGCCGGCTTGAGCTCACGGAGCACATCGAGGCCCACCCCGGCGACGTCGAGGCGCTCGTGCCGCCCGCCGAGAACATCCACCGCGTCGAGGCCGGCGGCTCGGGCCTGACGATCTCGATCCACGTCTACGGCGCCGACATCGAGCGGCTCGGGTCGAGCGTCTACCGGCGCTTCGACGACCTCGCGCTGGCAAGCTGACGCACCTGCGCGCGCGCTAGGGCGACTGTTCCGCTTGATACCCTCGTAGGGTATGCAGACGAAGTCACTGAACGCGCTCGCGTTCAGCGCAACGGTCCACTGCCTCACGGGCTGCGCCATCGGCGAGGTGCTCGGCATGGTCATCGGCACCGCGCTGGACTGGTCGAACGGCGCCACGATCGCGATCTCGATCGTGCTCGCGTTCGCGTTCGGCTACACGCTGACGAGCCTGCCGCTGCTGCGGTCAGGCATGGCGGTCGGCTCGGTGGTCCCGATCGCGCTGGCGTCGGACACGATCTCGATCACGATCATGGAGATCGTCGACAACGCGGTGATCTTCTTCATCCCGGGCGCGCTGGACGCCACGCTCGGCGACATCGGCTTCTGGGCCGTGCTTGCGGCCGCGCTGCTGATCGCCGGCGCGGCCGCGTTCCCGGCCAACCGCTGGTTGCTCGCCCGTGGCAAGGGCCACGCGGTCGTGCACCAGTACCACCACCACTAGACGGCCGCGGGCTTCTCAACACGGGTGAAAGCGGCCCGTCGGTTCCGTCGTTGGCTCCGGTGTCGCAAACTAATGGCGTGGGGCACCACCACGGCCACGACCACGGCGTGAGCGCGGACGCCGACAGCCGCAAGCTGGCGATCGCGCTGGCGCTGATCCTCGGCTTCATGTGCGTCGAGGTCGCCGCCGGCATCGTCGGCCGCTCGCTGGCGCTGCTCTCCGACGCCGCGCACATGCTCACCGACGCCGGCGCGCTCGCGCTCTCGCTCGTCGCGATCCGGCTCGCGCGCCGCCCGGCCAAGGGCGCGATGACCTACGGGCTCAAGCGCAGCGAGATCCTCGCCGCCGCGGTCAATGGCACGACGCTGCTCGTGCTCGGCGTGCTGATCGTCGTCGAGGGCATCCGCCGGGTCGTCGATCCGCCCGACGTCGAGGGCGGCCTGGTGCTGGCCGTGGCGATCCTCGGCATCGCGGTCAACCTCGTCGCCACCTGGGTGCTCGCGCAGGCGAACCGCGCGTCGCTGAACATCGAGGGCGCGTTCCAGCACATCCTCACCGACCTCGCGGCGTTCGTGGCGACCGCGATCGCCGGCGCGGTCGTGCTCGCGACGGGCTTCGGGCGGGCGGACGGCATCGCCGCGCTGTTCGTCGCCGCGCTGATGCTGCGCGCCGCCTACATGCTCCTGCGCGAGTCCGGCCGCGTGTTCCTCGAGGCGTCGCCGCGCGGGCTGGACCCGGACGAGATCGGCCGGCGGATGGCGCGCTTCGCGGGCGTGAACGAGGTGCACGACCTGCACGTCTGGGAGGTCACGTCGGGGTTCCCCGCGCTCTCGGCGCACGTCATGGTGGGGCGCGACACCGACTGCCACGACGTCCGCCGCCACCTCGAGGCGATGCTGCACGACGACTTCGACATCGAGCACACGACCCTGCAGGTCGAGCACGAGGGCGGCGAGCTGCTGGAAATCGAGGTCAGCCCGCGGGGATGATCCAGCCGGCCATCGCGGCGAACTGCAGGGCGGCGGCCAGGATCACCAGCGCGTGGAAGACCTCGTGGAAGCCGAAGACGGTCGGCCACGGATCCGGGCGGCGACGCGCGTAGACGACGGCGCCGGCCGTGTACAGGAGCCCGCCGGCGGCGATCAGCAGCAGCGGCGCGAGCGGCAGCCGCGACACCAGCTCGGGCAGCGCGATCAGTGCGATCCAGCCGAGGGCGACGTACGTGGCGGCGAACAACACGCGCGGCGCGCTGATCCACGCCACGCTCAGCGTCACGCCCGCGAGCGCGCCCGCCCACGCGGCGGCGAACAGCGTCCATGCCAACGGGCCGTCGAGCACGAGCAGCGCCACGGGCGTATAGCTCGCGGCGATGAAGATGAAGATCACGCTGTGGTCGATCCGGCACAGCAGCGAGCGCAGGCGCGGGCCGCAGCGCAGCCGGTGGAACAGCGCGCTGCCGGCGAACAGCACGCACATGCCGCTCCCGTAGACGATCGCCGCGGCGCGCGCCGCTCCGCCGGGCGCGAGCAGGACGAGCGGGATCGTCGCGGCCAGCGCACACCAGAACGCCCAGAAGTGCGTGACGCCGCGCAGGATCGGCACAAGATCGGACCGGTGGTCCATCCCCTTGGTATACCCGCATCGATGCCCGATCTGATCGAATCCCCCGCGCGCGTAGAGGCCGCGGGCACCAAACCCAAGCTGATCGAGGAGTACGTCGGCCGCGTCAACACCGGCGAGGAGCGCGTAAGCGTGGCGCACATGCGCTCGCCCGAAGGCTGGCTCGAGCCGGGCCAGCGGCCGGACTTCGACGAGTACACGGTGGTGATCGACGGCTGCCTGCACATCGAGCACGAGCAGGGGGCGCTGGAGGTGCGCGCCGGGCAGGCCGTCCTTGTGCGCGGCGGCGAGTGGGTCCGGTACTCGACGCCGGAGGCCGGCGGGGCGTCCTACGTCGCTGTCTGCCTGCCGGCCTTCTCGCCGGAGACGGTGCACCGCGACAACCGATAGGAGCCTTCAAGCGGGCGCGTGCGCGCGCCGATTAACCGCCGTAGAGATGTCGCTTCCGCCTCCCAGCTCCGCCACGCCCGGCCTGCGCGAGTACGTGCTCGAGCTCGAGGCCCCGCGCTCGTGGGGCCGCGGCCGCAAGGCGCTGGACCTGCTGCGGCTCAGCGCGATGGGGGCGTCGATCACCTACGAGCGCTCGCTGCGCGCCCCGCTGCGGCTGCCGCTCGGCACGCTGCAGCTCGGCCTCGTCGACCCGGGCGCCGCGCGCGCGGGCGGGATGACCGGCCGCTTCCCGATCCTCAAGCGGCTGAGCGCGACCGCCGTGGTGCCCCGCGAGCAGGGGATCGAGGGCTGGCTGTGGACGAGCCTCGGCGGCTCGGCGCTGACCGTGCTCGGCGACTCCGAGGACGCGCCGAACGCCGCGCTGCTGTTCACCAAGCCGCTGGGCGACGACGCCGTCGAGTGCTTCGAGCCCGAGATGGCCGACGAGATCGCGGCCCGCTCGCCGCTCGGCGCGCCGGCCATCTACGGCCTGCTGTTCCGCGTGGCCGACACGGGCAAGGCCGAAAACGTCTTCCGCCAGTTCGGGCTCCTGCGCCCGCTGACCGACCGCGAGGTGCCGCCGACGCTGCGCCGCGCGCTCCCGACCGACCGCCCGGCCGACCCGCTGCTCGACGCGGGAGAGGACGCCCGCGCGTCCACCTCGGTCGCGCCGCCCGGCCTCGGGTAACCTGGCCCGGCCGTGAGCACCGCACCGGCCGAGCCCCACGATCCGCAGGTCTGCACCCCGTGCCGGGGGACCGGCAAGGTGATCTCCGCCCTCGGCGGGACGCCGCAGTCGGTCACGTGCCCGTGGTGCGAGGGCAGCGGGCGCTACGACCCCCAGCACGACGCGCAGGCCGCGCGGCGCGAGCCAGAGTCCTAGTCCGCGGGGCGGACGACGAGCGTGCCGACCCGGCGCCCGGAGTCGAGCAGCTCGATCGGGTACGAGCCCGGCTCGTCGGCCAGCAGGTCGAACTCCGCCGGCGACTCGGGCTCGATCGGCTTGATCTCGTCCATCACCGACACGCTGCCGAGCTCGGTGCTCTCGATCGTCAGGTGCACGAGGTCGCCCTCGTGGACGGTGACCTTGGCGGGGCCGTCGGCCGTCGAAATGGTCTTGTCGATCGTGCGGATCGGGGTCGCGGGACCCACCGCCGCCTCGGTGGTCGGCGTCGGCGACGGGGTCGCGGTGCCCCGCTCGCGGACCAGCGGCTCACGGGGCGCGATGCTCGCCGCGAGCGCCGTCAGACCCATGAGCACGGCCACGAGCAGGAGGAAGCGGCGGCCGAGCATCCATCGAGGGTAGACCGGTTGTCCATTCCAGGGATAACGAGGGGTTAAGGGTTGCGGCGAACACGCCGATAACGGGGGTGCCAGAGAACCGAGGTGTCAAAGGCAAATCGCCCGCGAGGGTGAGGCGCAAAGCCACGGAGCTCCCCGGATGGGAGCAAGCCGGGTTGCCACCGCCGGTGGTGGGAACGGGACCCGAGGACCTGGCAAGGAAGTGCACAGGCCCAACGATCCCTTCAGGAGGGACCACCCAAATGCTTTACAAGCTCCGCCAGCGCGCTCAGGACGAGAAGGGTTTCACCCTGATCGAGCTCCTGGTCGTCATCCTGATCATCGGCATCCTTGCCGCGATCGCTCTCCCGGCCTTCCTCGGCCAGCGCGCCCGCGCGCAGGACACCGAGGGCAAGTCGGCCGTCCGTCAGGCTCAGACCGCCATGGAGACCTGGTACACGGACAACCAGAACTACAACGCCTCGACCGCCGACCTCCAGGACATCGAGCAGTCGCTCAACACCGGTGCCGGCGCGTCGCTCGCGGTGACGCAGGGCGCCAACAGCTACACGCTGGACGTCACCTCCGTCACTGGGAACCACTTCCTCATCGCCAAGACGGCCGCAGGCGTGGTGAACCGCTCCTGCACGCGGCCCAACACCAAGGGCGGCTGCCCGGCCAGCCTCACCTGGTAGCCGACGCACCTCCAGACACGCAGTTAGGCGAAGCGGGCCTCCGGGCCCGCTTCGTCGTTTAAGCGCCCGCCGGTCCGACGAATGTCGAGCGCCCTCAAGCCCACGCCGGATGCGGCCGAAGACACAGCGTGATGCGGTCCACCTCCTTCGATCCACGCGATGAGCGGGGCTTCACGCTCATCGAGGTGGTCGCGGCGACGTTCATCCTCCTGGTCGGCGTCCTCGCCACCGCCGCGATCCTCAACGCCTCCTCACGCGCCGATGCCGCGACGCGGCAGCGCGACGCGGCCACCAACGTCGCCCGTGAGCTGATCGAGGCGGCGCGCTCGATCCCCTACGACCGCGTGTCCGAGCCGGGCGTCAACGCGGCGCTCCAGGCGATCCCGGGCCTCGAGGACACGCCGGGCAGCGGCTACGTGATCGTGCGCAACAACGTCAGCTACACGATCGCCATCGACGTCTGCATCATGGACGACGCGAAGGACGGCGGCGGGGCGCGTTCGGCCACCGAGACGTTCTGCTCCACGAGCACCGCCCCGGGCACGCAGGACAAGAACCCCGAGGACTACAAGCGCGTGACCACGACGGTCAGCTGGCGCCGGGACGGCGTCCAGCGGCAGGTCGTGCAGACCGGGATCATCAACAACCCGGGCTCGGCCAGCGGCCCCGCCATCCGCTCGATCGTGCCGCGCGGCGGCACGACGGTCACCAACCCGCTGACCACGGCGGTCATCGTCGACGTCACCACGTCGTCGAAGCCGACGGCGATCAACTGGCTGCTCGACGGGAGCGTCAAGCAGCCGCCACCGGTCCAGCAAGGCACCTCCGGCCTCAACTGGATGCTCACCTGGGACATCGGGCCGACCGAGACCGGCACGCTCGACGGGCCCTACATCATCTCCGCCGAGGCGTTCAACCAGTACGGCGTCTCCGGCCCGGGTCGCCAGGAGACGGTGATCCTCAACCGCCGCAAGCCGTTCGCTCCGCGCCGCGTCACCGGCGGTCGCACGATCTTCGGGACCGTCGAGATCGAGTGGGACGCCAACTCCGAGCGCGACATCGTCGGCTACGAGGTCCGCCGCGTGAGCCTGCTCGGGGGCGAGACGGTGGTCTGCGCGCTCGCCGACCAGCGGCTCGACACGACCTGCACGGACACGGCGCCGCCGGCGACCGATCCGCTCACCTACGTCGTCTACGCCTACGACCGCGACCCGGCGGGCGTGGCGCGCCAGGGCGACCCCTCGGCGCCGCGCATCGTCACGGCCCTGAACCAGCCGCCGAACCCGCCCACCGCCCTCGCGGGCACCCGCAACGCCGACGGCAGCGTCACGCTGACGTGGAGCCGGCCGTCGCCGGAGGACCCGGACGGCCCCACGGACGGCGTCGAGTTCTACCGCGTGTATCGCGACGGCCAGGCGCTCCAGAACCGCTACGACCGCTGGTTCGACAACGGCCCGAACGTCACGTGGCCGGACATCGACACCAACGGGCTCCAGCACACCTACTACGTGACCGCCGTCGACAAGCACTACATGGAGTCGACGTTCCTGGGACCGGTGACCAAGTGAGGCGGGCGGGTGACGAGTCCGGCTTCACGCTGGTCGAGGTCCTGGTCGCCTCGCTGCTCTCGCTGGTGATCCTCGGCGTGACCCTCACGGCGTTCACCGGCCTGGTGCGCCAGAGCAAGTACATCGAGCGCCAGACGGAGGGCGAGACGATGGCGCGCCAGAGCGCCGACCGGCTCGCGCGTCAGCTACGCAACCTCGCGAGCCCGGCCGACATCATCACCAACGTCGCGCTGAGCACGCAGCCCAAGTCGGTCGACCGCAACCTGCCGTACGACCTGATCTTCAAGGACATCAACGACGTGCAGCCGCCCGGCTCGGCCAACAGCGCGAACGTGCGCCGGGTGCGCTACTGCCTCCAGACGTCCGGCGCGGTCCCTGGCGCCGGCTTCTCGGCGTCGACGACCCGAGGCGTGCTGTGGGTGCAGACCCAGACGTGGACGAGCGCGCTGCCTCCGGCCGTGCCGGTGGCGGTCGAGTGCCCCGGCGCCGGCTGGACGACGCAGCGGATCGTGGCCGACCACCTGACGAACGCCTCGCTTGCCCCGGACCGCTCGGTGTTCCGCTACTCCGGCGACTCCGGCCTCGTGACCGACACCAGCGACGCCGCGCGCGAGACGATCTCGCGCGTCGAGACGACGCTGGTCGTCGACGCCGACCCGACGAAGCGTCCGGCGGCGACGCAGCTGACCACGTCGGTGATCCTGCGCAACCAGAACCGGGCGCCGGTCGCGCTCTTCACCTACAACCTGCTGAACCCCACAACCTGCACCGTGCAGCTGAACGGCTCCGGCTCGGAGGACCCCGAGAGCAAGCCGCTCGACTACGAGTGGTACGTCGACGGCGTCAAGCGCGTCGAGTCGGGCGTCGTCGTGCAGATCACGGTGCCGAAGGGGACGCACACCTACCAGCTCAAGGTCTACGACCGTGCGCATCTTCTGGGCACGTCCATCACGGAGACACAGACATGCTGACCCGACGCCTGAACGACGAGCGGGGCAGCACGCTCGTCACCGCCATGCTGGTGATGGCCGTGCTGCTCGCGTTCGGCATGAGCCTCGCCGCCTTCACCGACTCCGACCAGCAGGACTCGCGGAGGGAGCGTGAGCGCGAGTCGTCCTTCCACGTCACCGAGGGCGTGCTGAACGCACAGATCTACCAGCTCTCGACGCGCTGGCCCTCGGCCACGACGGCGACCGCGTATCCGGCGTCCTGCACAGCGTCCTCGACGGCGGCCGACTGTCCGAACGGCGCCGCGATGCAGAACAACTTCACCACGGTCGACCACACGGGGTCCACGCAGTGGGTCACGCAGGTCCGCGACAACGGCGGCGCCTCGCCGAACTTCTGGAGCGACAGCCTGCTGACGACCCAGCCGACGTACGACGCCAACGACGACAACTTCCTGTGGGTGCGTGCCTCCGGCGTGGTCCGCGGCCGCCCGCGCGTGCTCGTCGCTCTCGTGGAGGCGGAGAACGTGGCGCTGAACTTCCCGCGCGCGGCGCTGGTGTCCGGGCACTTCGAGACGTCCAACAACGGCAACAAGGTCATCATCGACACGAACGGGACGTCGAACCAATTCCCCGCCGGCGACATCATCGTCCGCTGCTCGCTCGCCTCCCCGGGCTGCGCCGACTACGACGCCGACAAGGGTCAGATCCAGCCGAACACGGTCACGAGCAACCCCGACCAGCCGCGCGCGGTGAGCGTGGAGGCGCTGGACCAGCTGCGCGAGCGCGCGAAGTCCGAGGGCAACTACTACACGGGCTGCTCGCCGTCGCTCCAGGGCGACCAGCCGGGCGAGATGGTGTTCATGGAGTACGCGGACAACTGCCAGTACAACGGCAACAACGTCTACAACACCGCCACCAAGCCAGGCTACGTGGTCATCGCCCGTGGCACGATCGCGAAGATCAACGGCACGGCCGACTTCTACGGGATCATCTACCACGCCAACCTGGACAACGTGGGCGGGAACGTGATCAACCTGACCGGCAACGTCTCGGTCTTCGGCTCGATCGTCATCGACGGCCCGGCCGGCCTGTCGGCCGGGTCGAGCAAGGTGAACCTCGTGTACGACCCGAACGTGTTCAACGGCTTCAAGGCCTTCGGCACGGCCGGCATCGTCCAGAACACGTTCCGCGAGATCACGCCGGGGTCCTGAGCCTCAAGGGTCCCGGCGCTCGCGCCGATATCTCCCACGTGTTCAAGAAGCGCTCCTCCTCCCAGGCCGCGATCGTCGGCCTCGACCTCGATCCCGGCCACATCGCCGCCGCCGAGGTCATCGCCAACGGGTCGCTGTCGCTCAAGCGCGGCGCCGTCGCAGAGCTTCGTCCCGGCATCCTGCGGGACGGCGAGGTCGCCGACGTCCAAGCACTCGCCGATGCGCTGAAGGCGCTGTTCGACGAGCACGGGCTCCCGAACCGGGTCCGGCTCGGGATCGCCAACCAGCGGATCGTCGTGCGCACGCTCGACCTGCCGCCGCTCGCGGACGACAAGGCGCTCGCCGCGGCCGTCAAGGTCCAGGCGCCGGATCACATCCCGATGCCGATGGACGAGGCCGTGATCGACTGGCAGTCGCTCGGCACGGTCGAGACGCCGGCCGGCCAAGAGCGCACCCGCGTGGTCGTCGTCGCGGTTCGCCGCGAGATCGTCGACCGGCTGGTCGCCGCGACCCACGCGGCGGGCCTCAAGCTCGAGGGCATCGATCTCTCGGCGTTCGGCATGGTCCGCGCCCTGCGGGCCCGCGAGGCTCGCGGCGCCGTGCTGTACGTCAGCGCGGCCGGGCTCACGAACGTCGCGGTCGCGAACGCCCTCGGCTGCCTGTTCACCCGCGCGGCCGCAGGCGGTCTCGACGCGATGGTCCACGCGCTCGCCGAGCGCCGCGGGCTCACCGTCGAGCACGCGCGCCAGTGGCTGCAGCACGTCGGCCTTCAGACGCCCCTCGAGGAGGTCGAGGGCGACCCCGATCTCGTCGCGGCCGCTCGGGCGACGCTCGATGAGGGCGTACACCAGCTCGCCGACACGGTGCGCAACTCGCTGAACTTCTACCGGATGCAGGACAGCGCCGAGCACGTCGAGACCGGCGTGCTGACGGGTCCCGCGGTCGCAATCCCGGGCTTCGTCGAGGCACTCTCGAGCCAGCTGCGCCTGCCGATCGAGTCGGCCGTGGTGTCTGCGCAGGACGAGGACGCCGATCTCGGGCGTCTCACCGTCGCCGCGGGCCTCGCCGTCGACGACGTCAGCTGAGGGAGGTCGCGGTGATCGCCGCCGTCATGGGGGCCGTGTTCGGCTCGTTCCTGAACGTGGTGGCCTACAGGCTGCCGCGGGGCGAGTCGCTGTCGCGGCCGCGCTCGCGTTGTCCAGGGTGCGAAACGCCGATCAGGCCCTATGACAATGTGCCGGTGTTGTCGTGGATCGCGTTGCGGGGTCGCTGTCGCTCGTGCGGCGAGCGGATCCCCGCGCGGTACCCGCTCGTGGAGGCGGGCACGGCAGCCCTGTGCGCGTTGGTGGTGATCGCCAAGGGCGCCGACGAGGACGCGCTGCTCGGCCTCGCGCTCGTGCTGCTGCTCGTACCGGTCACGCTGATCGATCTCGACCACCGCATCATCCCGAACAAGCTGATGCTCGTCGGAGCGATCGTGGCGCCCGCGCTCGTGCTCGCGACCGCGCCCGACGACCTCGTCGAGCACCTCGTCGCCGGCGTCGCCGCAGGAGGCTTCTTCCTGCTCGCGGTGCTCGCCTACCCCAGGGGGATGGGGATGGGCGACGTCAAGCTCGCGGCCGTGCTGGGGCTCTTCCTGGGGCGAGCCGTCGGGCCCGCCGTGTTCATCGCGCTGATCTCCGGCACGCTCGTCGGAGCGGCTGTCATCGCCCGTAAGGGCGCGCGCGAGGGCCGCAAGACCGCGGTCCCGTTCGGCCCGTTCCTGGCGCTCGGCGCCGTTGTCGCCCTGTTCGCCGGCGACGCGCTGGTCGACGCGTACCTCTCGACGTTCGCGTAGGGCCTCGACCCTACCCCGACGCCTCAAGGCGCGTCGGGCGGGTGCCGATAAGCCAAGCGAGATGAAGGCCATCAACCTGCTCCCCCCCGACCTCCGCGGGACGCCGAAGGGCGCCTCCCCGAAGGCGAAGCGCACGGCCGTCGCCGACGAGCCGGGCGGCATCGGCGCCTTCGTGGTGCTGGGCGTGCTCGCCGCCTGCGTCGTCGCACTCGCCGCGTACGTGCTCACCACCAACACGGTCAACGACCGTCAGGCGCAGCTCGAGGCGGTCACCGCCGAGGCGGCGACCACCACCAAGCGCGTCAGCCAGCTGAAGCCGTACGCCGACTTCCAGCAGATGGCCGAGACGCGCATCCAGACCGTCAAGGACCTCGCGTCCTCCCGTTTCGACTGGGAACAGGCACTGCGCGACATCTCGCGGGCCGTCCCGGCCGATGTCACGCTGACGTCGCTGAACGGCACGGTCGCGGGTGGCGCCGGCACCGGCGGCTCCCCGGTCCGCACGGCGATCTCCGCGCCGGCGATCGAGCTCAAGGGCTGCACGAAGGGCCAGAAGCAGGTCGCCACGCTGCTGTCGCGGCTGCGCGCCGTCGACGGCGTCACGCGAGTGGCGCTGAGCAAGTCGACCAAGCCGGCCGTCACGGCTGCCGCCACCGCGCCTACGACCCCCGTGCCCGGCGCGGCGACGACGGGCTGCGGCACGGGCCGGCCGCCCCAGTTCGAGCTGGTCATGTTCTTCGAGCGGTCCAAGGTCCCGGCCACGGTGCAGGACATCACCGTCGCGGGCCAGTCCGGCTCCTCAGAGACGGCCGCCGGCGGGACCGGTCAGTCCGGCACCGCTCAGCCCAGCGGGGGCGTCACCACGCCGCCCGCCGATCCCGCCGCGGGCGCGACCACCACGCCGACGCCCACCCCGCAGGGAGGGGGTGCCCGATGACCCGTACGAACAAGATCCTGCTGGCCGTCGCTGCGACCGTGGCCGCCGGCTGCGCGTTCTACTTCCTCGCGCTCGCCCCCAAGCGCGAGCAGATCTCGAAACTGGACGCGGACGTCGCGGCCAAGCAGGGCGAGCTCGCCCAGGCCCGCGGCACGCTGGCCACGTACGAGGCGGCGCGCAAGACCTACAAGACCAACTACGCGCTCCTCGCCCGGCTCGGGAAGGCCGTGCCCGCGGATGACGACGTGCGGTCGCTGCTCGTCCAGCTTCAGGCCACTGCCGGCAAGAGCGGCGTGGACTTCGAGAAGATCGAGCTCGGCACCGGGCTCGCGGGCGCGACGGCGGCCGCGACCCCGGCGGCCGGCACCGGTGACGCCGCCGGCGGCGCGAAGGCGCCGACGGGCGAGCTCGCCGCCGCACCGGGCACCGTGCCGTTCGCCGGCGGAGCGCTGTCGGCCATGCCGTTCAGCTTCAGCTTCGCCGGGTCGTACCTCAACCTCTCGGCGTTCTTCGCGAAGCTCGAGCACTTCGTGACCCTCAACAACGACCAGATCGACGCGACGGGCCGTCTCCTGCGCCTGGAGAGCGTCTCGATCGCGCCGGCCGCCACGGGCTTCCCCCATATGGAGGCCCAGATCGGGGCCGCCACGTACATCGTGCCGCCGGTGGAAGGGGTTCCCGGCGCCGCGGCTCCAGCCGCGGGCACCAACGCCTCGACTCCCTCCTCGACGTCCGGCACGACGCCGTCGACCACCGCGAATGTCGGAGCCACGCAATGAACGTCCTGACCACCACCTGGCATCAGCTCGTGCGCCGGCGGCTGTGGCCGGTAGCCCTGCTCCTGCTCGGCGCGCTGGCGGCGGTTCCGGTCCTGCTCGCCAAGGATCCGGCCCCGGTCGTCCCGACCGCGCCCGCCCCGGCGGTCAGCTCGAACGCCGGCGCCGACGACGCGATCGCGGAGCCGGTCGTGGCGAAGGCGACGCCCGAGGACCGCTCGCGCCGTCGCCGCGTGCTCGGGGTCCGCAAGGACCCGTTCGAGCCCGCCCCGCTGCCCAAGCCGAAGAAGAAGAAGACGACAACGGTCCAGACGGCTCAGCAGAAGCCGGACACCTCGGCGAACACCGGCGGCTCACCGGCCGTCCCGGCGCTCCCGGCGCCGACCATCCCGGTTCCCGTCACGCCCGCTCCGAAGCACAAGACGTATCCGAAGGGGTCGATCATCGTCCGCTTCGGCGACGCGACGGCCGACTCTCTGGAGCGCAAGAACGTCAAGAAGCTGGGGCCGCTGCCAGACGACAAGGACCCGCTCCTCGTCTACATGCGGCTGACGAACCATGGGAAGACCGCGGTGTTCCTGGTCGACGAGAGCCTCGACCCGACGGGCGACGGCACGTGCAAGCCGCACCCGGCGTCGTGCGAGACGATCGAGCTCGCGAAGGGTGAGACGGAGTTCTTCGACTACGTCGATCCCGAGACGGGCGCGGTCACCGCGCAGTACGAGCTCGACCTGCTCGACATCAAGTAGTCCCCTGCGCAGCCGCGGCTCCGGGCACTGGAGCCGCGGCTCGTAGGATTCCCGGCGTGCCACTGCGCGTCGTCACCGCCGGCGAGTCCCACGGCCCGGGGCTCACCTGCATCGTCGAGGGCCTGCCCGCCGGGCTCGAGCTCGACCTGGCCGCGATCGACCGCGACATGGCCCGCCGCCAGCTCGGCCACGGCCGCGGCGGGCGCATGAAGATCGAGCGCGACAGCGCCGAGGTCACCTCCGGCGTCCGCCACGGCCGCACGCTCGGCGGCCCGATCGCCGTGCGCGTCGCCAACCGCGACTACGCCAACTGGGAGGAGCGGATGAACCCGTGGCCGGTCGAGGCCGACGTCCCCGAGGTGCACCTGCCGCGCCCGGGCCACGCCGATCTCGCCGGCGTGCAGAAGTTCGGCTTCACCGATGTGCGCAACGTGCTCGAGCGCGCCAGCGCGCGCGAGACCGCGGCGCGGGTCGCCGGCGGCGCGCTGGCCAAGGGCTTCCTCGCCGCGCTCGGCGTGCAGGTGTTCTCGCACGTCACGCAGATCGGGTCGGTGCGCGCGCCGGAGACCAACGGGCTTGCGCCGCGCGATTTCGCCGACGTCGACGTGTCGCCGGTGCGCTGCCTCGATCCCGACGCCTCGAAGGCGATGGTCGAGGAGATCAACGTGCTGCGCAAGCGCAACGAGTCGCTCGGCGGCGTCTTCGAGGTGCTCGCGTTCGGGCTCGTCCCCGGCCTCGGGTCGCACGTGAGCTGGGAGGAGCGGCTCGACGGCCGCATCGGCATGGCGATGCTCTCGATCCAGGCCGTCAAGGGCTGCGGGATCGGCGACGGGTTCGACCTCGCGGGGCGGCCCGGCTCGGCCGCCCACGACGAGATCTTCTACTCCGACGAGCGCGGCTACTACCGCGAGACCAACCGCTCGGGCGGCATCGAGGGCGGGATGACGACCGGCGAGCCGCTGGTCGTGCGCTGCGCGATGAAGCCGCTGCCGACGCTCACCAAGCCGCTGCGGTCGGTCGACATCGCCACGCGCGAGCCGGCCGGCGCGCTGCGCGAGCGCACCGACTCCTGCACGGTTCCGGCCGCCGGCGTGGTGGGGGAGGCGATGCTGGCGATCGTCATGGCCGACGCCTACCGCGCGAAGTTCGGCGGTGACCACATCGACGACGTGCGCGCCGCCGTGGCCGCCTACGAGCGGCGGATCGGATGGAGGCGCCGGTAGCGCTCGTCTTCATCGGCTTTATGGGCGCCGGCAAGACGTCGGCGGCACGCGCCGCCGCCGGCGTGCTCGACGCGCGGGCGATCGACGCCGACCACGAGATCGAGCGCCGCCTCGGCGGCCCGATCGCCGACCACTTCACGACGCACGGCGAGGCGGACTTCCGGCGGGTCGAGGAAGACGTCGTGAGCGCGCTGCTCGAGCGCCCGCCCGCGCCCGTGCTCTCGCTCGGCGGCGGCGCGGTGCTCTCGCCGCGGGTGCAGGAGCTGCTGCGGCGGCACACGGTCGTGCTGCTCGACGTCGACGTCGACACCGCGTGGCGGCGCTGCGCCAACAAGCGCCGGCCGCTGGCCCAGGACCGCGACGCGTTCACGGCGCTGCACGATCGGCGCGCCCCGCTGTACGAATCGCTCGCCGACGCGGTGCTGATCGACTCGTCGCGCGAAGCGGTCCGGCGCGCCGTGCCGTCGCTGCGCACGCTCGCGCGCGCCCCCGCCGGCACCAAGCTGCTGTGGGCGGTGGCGGCGTCCGGCAGCTATCCCGTGCACGTGGGGGAGGGGCTGATCGGCAGCGGCTTCTGGCCCGTGCCGGGCCGGCGCTTCGTGATCACCGACGACGCGGTGGGGCCGCTGTACACGGCCCGCCTGCCCGACGTCGCGGCCGAGCTGCGGCTCCCGCCGGGCGAGCAGCACAAGACGCTGGCCGGCGTCGAGCGGCTGCTGCGCGGCCTCGCGCAGGCCGGGATGGCCCACGACGACCATGTCGTCGCACTCGGCGGCGGCGTGGTCGGCGACGTGGCGGGCTTCTGCGCGGCGGTCTACCAGCGCGGCGTGCGGGTCGTGCAAGTGCCGACGACGCTGGTCGCCCAGGTCGACTCCGCGTACGGCGGCAAGACCGGCGTCGACCTGCCCGAGGGCAAGAACTACGCCGGCGCCTACCATCAGCCGAGCGCGGTGGTCGTCGACCCGTCGGCGATGGCGACGCTGCCGCAGGAGGAGCTCGCGTCCGGCTGGGCCGAGGTGATCAAGACCGCGCTGATCGCCGGCGGGCCGCTGTGGGAGCGCGTGCGCGGCGGCGCGCAGCTTGACCGCGACCTCGTGCTGGCGTGCGCGCGCACGAAGCTCGCGGTGGTGGCGAGCGACGAGCGCGACAGGGGCCGCCGCCAGACCCTCAACCTCGGCCACACGGTTGGACATGCGATCGAGACCGCGACCGGCTACCGCCGCTACCGCCACGGCGAGGCGGTCGGGCTCGGCATGCTGGCGGCGCTGACGCTGTCCGAGCAGCCGGAGCTGCGGGCCGAGCTGGCGGCGCTGCTGAGCGCGCGCGGGCTGCCGGTCGTGCTCGACGACGCGGTCGACGCGGAGGCGGTGCTGGCCGCCGTGCAGCGCGACAAGAAGCGGCGCGGCGGGCGCGTCGGCTTCGTGCTCGTGGAGGCGCCCGGCGACGTCCGCGCGGGGAGGCCGGTGGCGGAAGGCGAGCTGCGCGCGGCCGTGGCAGAGTTGCGCTCCCGATGAGGAACCGCGTGGCCGTCCTGCACGGCGTCAACCTCGACGCGCTCGACCGCCGGCCCGCCGAGCACTACGGCGGGCTCACGTTCAGCCAGCTCGAGCGGCGGATCGACAGGTTCGCCCGCGAGCTCGAGCTCGACGCCCGCTTCTTCCAGAGCAACCACGAGGGCGAGTACGTCGAGGAGATCCACAAGGCGAGCGACTACGCCGACGGGCTGCTGCTCAACCCGGGCGCCTGGACGCACTACGCCTGGTCGCTGCGCGACGCGGTCGAGGTCTCCGGGATGCCGGCGGTCGAGGTCCACCTCTCCGATGTCGAGCACCGCGAGGCGTTCCGGCGCGTGTCGGTGTTCGACGGCGTCTGCCTGGCGAAGGTGTCGGGCAAGGGCGTCGACGGCTACCGCGAGGCGCTCGCCGCGCTGAAGGAGGCGTTCTGAGCCGCGCCGACGGGGTTGCGGAGGCGCTGGCCGAGCGCGAGCTCGACGCGCTGCTGGTCACCGACCTCGTGAACGTCCGCTACCTCACGGGCTTCACGGGATCCAACGCCGTGGCCGTGGTCGGCCGCGACCTGCGGCGCTTCATCACCGACTTCCGCTACGTCGAGCAGGCCGCCGAACAGGTCGACGGGTTCGACCGCGAGCAGGCGCCGCAGGAGTTCCTCAACGCGCTGGCCGACGGGTGGCCGGAGGGCGGGCTGCGGCTGGGCTTCGAGGACGAGCACGTCACCGTGCGGCGCCACCGGCGGCTGCGCGAGGTGCTGCCGGACCGGGTCGAGCTCGTGGCGGCCGGCGGGATCGTGGAGGAGCAGCGGGCGGTCAAGGACGCGGGCGAGATCGAGCAGATCCGCGCGGCGGCGGCGCTCGCGGACGAGGCCTACGCGCTGGTGCGCGGGCAGGGCCTGGTGGGGCGCACCGAGCGCGAGGTGGCGCTGGCGATCGAGAACGAGATGCGCCGGCTGGGGGCGGAGGAGCCGAGCTTCCCGTCGATCGTCGCGTCCGCCGAGCGCGGCGCGCTCCCGCACGCGGTCCCGACCGATGTGCCGATCCCGCGCGGGACGCTGGTGACGCTCGACATCGGCGCCCGGCTGGACGGCTACTGCTCGGACTGCACACGCACGTGGGCGACCGGCGAGCTGCCGGACGCCCTCGCGGAGGCGTACGCGCTCGTCCTGCGCGCCCAGGAGACGGCACTGGCCGCGGTCCGGCCGGGCCCCGAGGGCCGCGCGGTCGACGCGGTGGCGCGCGACATCATCGAGGCGGCCGGCCACGGCGAGCACTTCGGCCACGGCGTCGGCCACGGGGTCGGCCTCCAGGTCCACGAGGCCCCGCGCCTGGCCCGCACGGCCGAGGCGCCGCTGGTGGCCGGGAACGTCGTCACCGTCGAGCCCGGCGTCTACCTCCCGGGCCGCGGCGGGGTGCGGATCGAGGACCTCGTCGTCATTGCTCCGGACGGTCACACGGTGCTCTCCGGCACCACGAAGGAACTCGTCGTCGTCGACTAGGGGACAAACCCCACTCAAGCGATCCGCGTGGCTCGCCGATATCGGGGGCGATGGAACTTCGAGCCCGCACCCCCGCCCCGCTGCGCCGCGCCGGCCTGCTGGTCGCGCTGCCCGCGCTGCTGGTGCCCGCCGTGGCGGGCACGACAACCGCCCAAGCCAAGACCCACGCGCCCGTGGTCACGCGCATCACGCCCAAGCACGTGTTCGTCGGCGAGACGCTGACCATCCGCGGGCATCACTTCCGCCGTGGCCTGAACAAGAACACGGTCGCTTTCAAGCGCTCCGGCGCGAAGGTCGTGTTCGTCAAGGCCGCCAAGGGCACAACCAAGCTGCTGAAGGTCAAGCTGCCGAAGCGCCTCGAGAGGGTGCTTGTGGTCAAGAACGGCACGCCGGTCCCGACGCGCCTGAGCGTGCGGGTCCTCTCGAGCCGGTTCGGCAAGCGGTTCACGAGCCGCGCCATGTCGCCGATCGTCGGCCCCGAGAAGCCGCCGGCGCCGCCGGCCCCGCCGGTCGTCGACCCGAACGCCGACTGCGACGGCGACGGCGCGATCAACCGCGTCGACGCGGATGACGACAACGACCTGCTCTCGGACTCGCTCGAGACGTCGCTGAAGCTCGACCCGTGCGGCGTCGATACCGACGGCGACGGCGTCGAGGACGGCTACGAGTACCAGTCGGCTCGCGACCTCAACGACGACGAGCACCAGAACCCGAACCAGTACCTCCCGTACCCGGCGAAGCGGCCGTATCCGAACGCGCTCGACGGGACGGACGCGAAGACCGACCACGACGGCGACTCGCTGACGCTCAAGGAGGAGTATCTCCTCTGGAAGTACACGGTCAAGAACGGCTCGCCGCGGTCGCTCTCCGCGCTCACGTACTCGGCCGGTGAGAAGTTCACGCTCTCCACGCGCGCCGGCGGCACGGGCCGTCGGACGCCCTCCCAGCCCGCGGCCGGCTACAGCAAGCAGGCCGCATTCCTCGCCTGGGCGGCCTCGGCCGGCTACGCCACCGTGCAGCTCGCCAACATCGGCACGAGCCTCGGCGATCCGCAGGCGAGCTGGTGGGCGCCGCGCACGTCGTTCGACGTCCGCGACGCGAACCGCGACGGGATCCTCTCCAACGACGAGCGGTACTACTACGACTTCGGCAGCGGCTACCGCGACGGCATGCTCGACGACGCCGAGCGCGACGAGGATGCCGACGGCCTGTCTAACTTCGCCGAGACGCGGGGCTGCATGAACCGCGCGCTCTGGGACGGCCTGTTCAAGAACGAGACGCGGTACCCGCTGTCGTACGCCGGGACCGATCTCGACGATGCCGACACCGACGGTGACGGGGTCCGCGACGGCGCCGACGACCAGGACCACGATGACGTTCCGAACATCATGGAGTGCAACCGCCTCCTGGCCGCGGGCATCGACACCACGCCGGCGGACGGCATCCTCGACGAGGACCCGCACGACGCGTCGACGCCGCGCGCGGGCCTGACGGCGAGCGGCTTCGTGAATCCGTTCAACCCGTGCCTCCCGCACCGCGCCTCGCGCACGTGCCGCCCGTACCTCGAGGGCACGCCGTGGGCGCCGTTCAACCCCCAGGACAAGTACTACTTCATCTGGGACTGATCCGAGCCTTCCCGCTCTCCTCGAGGCCCGCCAGACGGCGGGCCTCGGTCGTTTCATGAGAGAGTCCGGGCACATCCGTCCAACCCGGAGGGGAGCCCAGATGGCCGACAGCGTCTATCGCGTGACCGAGGTGATCGGAGTCAGCAGCGAGTCGTGGGAGGCGGCTGCACGCAACGCGGTCGAGACCGCCGCGAAGACGGTCCGCGACCTGCGCATCGCGGAAGTGGTGCGCGAGGACGTGACGATCGAGAACGGGTCGGTCAGCAGCTTCCGCGTGCGGCTGGCGATCTCATTCAAGTACGACTCGGGGGACTGAGCTCCCGCGTCCACGTCTGGTCGACCAGGTCGCGCCCGAAGCTGTGGTGCGGCTGTGAGCCGGTGATCGCGAAACCGGCCCGCGCGTAGAGGCGCTGGGCGTCCTCGAGGACGCTCTGCGTCCACAGCGTGATCGTCGCGTAGCCGGCCTGCTCGGCGAACCGCACACACTCCTCCACGAGCCGGGCGCCGACGCCGGTCCCGCGGGCGTCCGGCTCGACGAGCAGCAGCCGCAGCTTGGCCGTGTCCTCGCTCTCGCGCATGCAGAAGACGCAGCCGGCGGGGGCGCCGGCGACGTCGGCGATCCACGCACGCTCGCGCGGGTCGTCGCGGTTGGCGTAGTCGGCGACGATCTGCGCGACGAGCGCCTCGAAGGTGGCGTCGAAGCCATGCTCCTGCGCGTAGAGCGCTCCGTGGCGCTGGACGACCCAGCCGAGCTCGCCCGGCTGGGGGGCGCGGAGGGTGAACGCGCGCCGCTGCGGGGCGCCGTCCCACGCGTCCTCGAGCGCGTGCATCGCGGCGAGCAGGCGGCGCTGGTCGGGATCGGAGAGGCGCTCGAGCAGCTCCTGGATCTCCTCCTTCGAGCGGGCGTCGAGCTCGGCGAACGCGCGGTTGCCGAGTTTGGTGAGGCGGATCTCCTGGCGGCGAGCGTCATCCGGTGACGGGCGGCGCTCGACGAGGCCGCTCTTCTCCAGGCCCGCGAGCAGGCGGCTGAGATAGCCGGCGTCGAGGTCGAGCGTGGCGCGCAGGTCGGCGACCATCGTGACGGGGCGCTGCCCGAGCTCGTAGAGGACGCGCGCCTGGGGGAGCGGGTGGGCGGTGCCGAGCAGGCCCGAGCCGAGCATCCCGAGCCGCCGGGTGTAGAAGCGGTTGAACGCGCGGACCGCGGCGATGCGGGTGGGCGTGGTGGTGGCCATTTCGTTGCCATAGTCAACGGTTCGTCAGATTCTGTCAACCGTGCGTGCGGCACTACGCTTGGCGCTGTGCGCGCCTCAGACGCCGATCGCGATGCCGCGGTGGAGCGGTTGCGCGCCGCCGCGCTCGACGGGCGGCTGGACGCCGACGAGCTGGAGGAGCGCCTGGGGGCGGCCTACGCGGCCCGACACATCGCGGAGCTGGCCGCGCTCACGGAGGACGTCACGCCCGAGCCCGAGCCGCTCGTGTTCGTCCGGCCCGGGAGCCGCGTGAACGTGCTCGCGATCGTCTCGCTCGTCTCGAGCCTGCTGTGGATGGGCTGGCTCGGCTCGATCGCGGCGATCGTCACCGGGCACCTCGCGCTCCACCAGATCTCCCGCTCGGCAGGGACGGAGACGGGGCGGACCGCGGCGCTGGTCGGGCTGCTGTTCGGGTACTTCGGCCTCGCCGCGTTGGTCTTCGTGTTGTCGATGTACGCGATCTAGACACGGTCGCGTGTTGTTCCGTTGCACGGGACGCGGCACAGTCGCCTCATGCCGCCCGGGATCCGCACCGAACGTCGAGTTGTTCGGCCTCAGCCCGAACAACTCGACGTTCGCGTCGCGCGCCTGGCCGCGGCCCAGTGGGGCGTCGTCTCGATCCACGAGCTACGGGCATGCGGGTTGTCGGACGACGGGGTCTGGAGCCGCGTGCGGGCCGGCCACCTGCACCCCCTCCACCGCGGGGTGTACGCCGTCGGCCATCCCAACCCACCGCTCCGCGGCCGTTTCCTCGCCGCCGTCAAGGCCTGCGGCCCCACCGCCGTCCTCAGCCACTTCTCGGCCGCGGCCCTCCACGGGATCCTCCCCTGGGACGGCCGCCACCCCGAGATCACGGCGCCGAAGCTAAAGATCCACCCAGGCATCAAGGCGCACCGCGCGAGCCTCGACGCCCGCGACATCACGCGCCGTCACATGATCCCGACCACCACCCCCGCCCGAACGCTTTTCGACCTCTCCTACAAGCTGAAGTTCGACCTGCTGCGCCGCACCACCCGCCAGGCCCACTCGAACGGCCTCGTGAACATGAGACAGCTGCTCGACACCCTGACCCGAGCCCCGCGCGCCAGCAAGCTCAGCCGCGTCATCGCCTCCGGCCTTCCACCCACCCGGAGCGAGCTCGAGGACGCGGTCCTCGACCTCATCCGCAGCGGAGGCCTCGAACCACCGCGGGTCAACGTCCCGATCATCGTCGCGGGCCGCCGCGTCATCCCCGACTTCCGCTGGCCCGCCCAGCGCCTCGTCGTCGAAGCCGACGGCGCCGCCTGGCACGACCACCGGCTCGCCCGGGAGGACGACGCCATCCGCCAGGCCCTGCTCGAGGCCCACGGCGAGCGCGTCGTCCGCGTGACCTGGGACCAGGTGATCTCCCACCGGCGCCAGACGCTCGCCCGCTTCACGAGCGCCGGCGCTCCTAGAATCCAGGGCTCGTGATCAGCACAAACCAGTTCAAGAACGGCAACCACATCGAGGTCGAGGGGACCGTCTTCAAGATCCTCGAGTTCCAGCACGTCAAGCCCGGCAAGGGCGGGGCGTTCGTGCGCACGAAGCTGCGCCGGGCCGCTGACGGCGCGGTGATCGACCGCACGTTCCGGGCGGGGGAGAAGTTCCGGCCGGTGCGGACCGAGGCGCGCAAGATGCAGTTCCTGTACGCCGACGGGACCGACGCGCACTTCATGGACGAGGCGTCCTTCGAGCAGCTCGCGATCCCCGAGGACGGCGTGAAGGACACGCTCAAGTGGGTCAAGCCGAGCGAGACGGTCGACCTGCTGTTCATCGACAACGAGCCGTCGGACCTCCAGCTGTCGGCGTCGGTCGAGCTCGAGGTCACGCACACCGAGCCGGGCGTGAAGGGCGACACCGCCTCCGGCGGCGGCAACAAGCCGGCGACGCTCGAGACCGGCGCGACCGTGAACGTCCCGCTGTTCGTGAACATCGGGGACCGGATCAAGGTCGACACGCGGTCCGGCTCGTACATGTCGCGCGCGTAGCTCCGATGCGCCGGTCCGAACAGCGCCGCGCGGCGGTCTTCGCCCTCTACCAGCACGACCTGACCGGTCGGCCGCTCGACGAGGTCTTCGCGCGCGACGCCGGGTCGTTCACGCGCGCGCTCGCGCACGCGACGGCCGACTACGCGCCGGAGCTCGACGAGCGGATCGCGGGCCACGCGAAGGGCTGGGCGATCGATCGCATCGCCCCGCTCGAGCGCGCGATCCTGCGCACGGCGCTGCTGGAGATGCTGCACCCGGACCTCGTCGAGGCCGACCACCCGATCCCGGCCGAGGGTGCGATCGACGAGGCGGTCGAGACCGCCAAGGCGTTCTGCGGCGCGGACGCGCCCGGCTTCGTGAACGGCATCCTCGGAGCGGTCCTGCGCGAGGTGCGCGAGAATGGCGGGGCGCATGCCGCCTGAGATCCTCGACAAGATCGTCGACCGCCTCGAGCGCACGGCCGCGGAGCTGCGCGCCGGGGACCTCGCGCCCGACCGGGCCGCCGCGCTCGTGGACGAGTGCGCCCGGCTGGCCGCGGAGGCCGGCGCCGAGCTGGACCGCGAGGTCCGCGCCGCCGACGCCGGGCCAGGCCCGGCCGGCCAGCTCGCCCTCGAGCAGTGAGCTACCCGGAGCACCTGCGCACGCAGGTGGAGGCCTACCTGGAACAGCTGCGGTTCTCCGGCGAGTCGGGCACCGCCGGCCTCGAGGAGGCGATGCGCTACTCGCTGCTCGCGGGGGGCAAGCGAATCCGGCCCGTGCTCGCGCTGGCGACCGCCAGCGCGCTCGGCCGCACGGCCGCGACCGTGCTCCCGCTCGCCGCGGCGCTCGAGCTCATCCACACGTACTCGCTGATCCACGACGATCTGCCGGCGATGGACGACGACGACCTGCGCCGCGGGCGCCCGACGTGCCACGTCAAGTACGGCGAGGGCGTGGCGATCCTGGCCGGCGACGGCCTGTACGCCGAGGCGTTCCACCACCTGCTGCGCGAGCAGGAGGGCGAGCCGGCGAAGGTGCTCGAGGCCGCGGCCGAGCTCGCGGCCGCGACCGGCGTCGGCGGCATGGTCGGCGGCCAGTACATCGACGTGCGCAACCTCGTGCCCGACGGCGAGGTCGGCCTGCGCCGGCTGCATGAGCTAAAGACGGGCCGGCTGATCGCCGCGTCGGTGGAGTGCGTGCTGCTCCTCACAAGCGGGGAGGCCGGCTCCACTAGACTGCCTGACTTCCGAGCCTTCGCGGCCGAGCTGGGGCTTCTCTTCCAGATCGTCGATGACATCCTCGACGTGACTGGGACCGAGGACTCCCTGGGTAAGCCGCAGGGCAGCGATGAGCGCCATGGGAAGCTGACTTACGTGAGCCAGTACGGTGTTGACGGAGCGCGCCGGATGGCCGCCGATTCGCACCGCCACGCCCGGGAAGCACTCACCCGGGCCGGCGGCGCGCGGGAGCTCGAGCAGATCACGGACTTCATCTACACCCGTTCGTCATGAGCAAGCCAATCCTCGACCGCATCGACCGCCCCCAGGACCTGCACGGCCTGTCCGAGGACGAGCTGCAGCAGGTCGCGCAGGAGGTGCGCGAGCTGCTGATCGACACGGTCGGCGAGATCGGCGGGCACTTCGGCGCCAACCTGGGGAGCTGCGAGATCGCGGTCGCCGTGCACTCGCTGCTGGCGTCTCCGCGCGACAAGGTCGTGTGGGACGTCGGACACCAGGCCTACCCGCACAAAGTGCTCACCGGGCGCCGCGACCGGCTGCAGACGATCCGCCAGTACGGCGGCCTCGCGCCGTTCTGTTCGATCCACGAGTCCGAGCACGACATCATGGGCGCCGGCCATGCGTCGACCGCCATCGGCTACGCGGTCGGCCTCAAGGAGGCCATGCGGCACGGCGCGGGGGAGGACGGCAAGGTCGTCGCCGTCGTCGGCGACGGCGCCATGACCGGCGGCGTCGCGTTCGAGGCGGTGCACCAGGCCGGCGGGCTCGGGACGCCGCTCGTCGTGATCCTCAATGACAACGGGATGTCGATCGCGCCGAACGTCGGCGCGCTGTCGCGCTACTTCAACCGCGTCCGGCTCGACCCGGGGCTGTGGAAGGCGCGCGAGGGCGTCGAGGAGAAGCTCACGCGGCTGCCGGGCGGGATCGGCGCGGCGTTCGAGCGCCTCGGGCCGCAGGTCAAGGAGTCGGTCAAGGCGCTGTGGCAGCCGGGGCTGTGGTGGGAGGAGCTCGACTGGGCCTATATGGGCGTGATCGACGGCCACGACGTGCGTGCCGTGCGCAAGGCGCTGCGCGCCGCATTCGAGGCCGAGCGGCCGGTCGTCATCCACGTCGCGACGGTCAAGGGCAAGGGCTTCGCTCCCGCCGAGGACGGCGGCCTGGAGGGCATGGAGAAGTGGCATGCCGCCAAGCCCAAGTCGATCGCCGACGGGCGGCCCGCGCCGAGCAAGCCCAAAAGCGCCGCGCCGCCGCAGTACACCCAGGTCTTCGGCGAGGCGATCGTGCGCGAGTGC
>DATDKF010000263.1:0-14464 GCA_036520135.1 Solirubrobacteraceae bacterium | reverse complement strand
TGCACGCCGCCGGCGACCAGTGCCTCCGACAGCTTGCGGACGTGGCGTGCGAGGCCGCCTTCGACGATCGGCGGGTACTCCCAGGACAGGATCAGCACGCGCACGGCGGCCCGCCAGGCTACCCGAACGGTCGTGAAAACTCGCCGTCTGGCCAGCAGACACCGCGCTCGGGATCTTCTACCGTTCCTCGCAGTTCGCGGCTCGGTGGAGCCGGCCCCGCCCGCCAGGGGCGGGCTTGCGCCGGGCCGCGAACAGCTTCACCGGGCTATCCGTCCGCGCGTTGAGCATGCCGCGCGCGGACGTGCCGGCGAGGCTCAGTCTCCGGTGCGCTCGAGCAGCGCCACCCCGGTCTCGCCGAGCAGCTCCGCGAGCGGCACGCGGCCGCCGAGGCGGCGCTCGCCGCCGGCGAGCACGTCGCGCCAGGTTCCCGCCGGAACGTCGATCGCGCTGTCCGGCGCGCCGGCCCGCAACGCCGTGGCGACAAGCACCGAGTCGCCGCGCAGGAACGCGCAGGCGTCCGGCCCGGCCTCCAGCGGCGTGTAGCCGGCGCCCGCGAACGCGTCCGGCCGGTGCGCGCGCAGCGTGAGGGCGCGCACGATCAGCCACAGCTTGCGGGTCTCGTCGGTCGGCGCCGCGCCGCGGCGGACCTCGGCGAGCAGCGCGCGCCGGCGCTCCCAGTCGACCGGCCGGCGGTTGTCGGGGTCCACGAGCGCGAGTGCAAGCAGCTCGTCGCCCCGGTAGATGTCGGGCACGCCCGGGACGGTGAGCTTGAGCATGAGCTGGCCGAGCGCCGCGCGGTCGCCCGCGAGCGCGACCCGGCGCGCGAACGGCTCGAAGTCCGACAGGAACGTGCGCTGGTCGTAGAGCGCGCGGCAGAACGACTTCACGCGGTCCTCGTAGGCGGCGTCGGGCGCGATCCAGCTGGTGTTGCGCTTGGCCTCCCGCAGGGCCTTCTCCATGTAGGCCTCGAGCCGCGCCGGCTCGATCGGCCAGACGCCGACGAGCGTCTGGAAGATGAAGTAGCGCTCGACCGCGTCCGGCCCTCGCAGCGCCGAGCACGCCTCCAGCCAGCGCCGCGCGTGCGCCGCCCACTCCTCCGGCATGCCGGCCAGCGCGCCGATCCGCGCCCGCACGTCACCGGATCGCTTGGTGTCGTGCGTCTGCGTGATCAGCAGGTTGTGCGGGAACCGCCGCGCGCGCTCGGCGTTGCCGGCGTGGAAGCGCTCGACGGGCAGGCCGAAGCGGCTCGGATCGCCGCCGACGTCGTTGAGCGCGAGCAGCCGCGCGTAGCGGTAAAACGCCGTGTCCTCGACGCCCTTGGCCATGATCGCCGGCGTCGTCTGCTGGAAGCGCGTCACGAACGCGTCCCAGCCGCGCTCCTCGAGCGCGAGCACCCGCTGCAGCGACTCGGGCAGTCGCGCCGCGCGGATCGCCTCGCGGTCGGCCTCCTCGACCAGCCCCGACCACGGCTCGACGTAGGTGCGATAGACCGGCAGCGACGCGAGCGTGCGCTCGAGCCCGCCGACCTCGCGCGGTGCCTCGCGGCGCAGCCGGTCGGCCTCGGGCGCGAACGCGCCGCGCACCTGCTCGAGCTTGGCCTCGAACGCGACCTCGCCGAACGGCCGGTCGTCGCCGGAGATCTCCACCCACAGGTCGGTGAGCGGGCCCTCGCCGGCGGGGTCGACGAACAGGGCCGCGACGTCGTTGAGGAACTCGTAGCCCACCGTGCCCTCGACCGGCCAGTCGCGGAGCTTCTCGCCGGGGTCGAGGATCTTCTCGACCCACACGTGGTCGGCGCCGCCCGCGCGCAGCGCGCGCAGGTAGCCGGCGGGGTCGGCGAGCCCGTCAGGATGGTCGACGCGCAGGCCGTCGACCGTGCCCTCGCGCGCGAGCCGCAGCGCGAGCTTGTTCGTCTCGGCGAAGACGCGCTCGTCCTCCTGGCGGACCGCGGCGAGGTGGTCGACGTCGAAGAACCGGCGGTGGCGGCCAGTGCGCTCGTCGATGTCGAAGAACCGCTGCCGCAGTGTGCGGTCGGCCCAGTAGCGGTTGGCGGCGTCGGTCGCCATGTGGTTGGGCACGACGTCGAGGATCAGCCCGAGCCCGACGCGCTTGGCCGCGGCCGCCAGCGCGTCGAACTCGCGCTCGCCGCCCAGCTCCTCGGAGAACCGCGTGGGGTCGACCACGTCGTAGCCGTGCGGCGATCCTGCGCGGGCCTGGAACGACGGCGGCAGGTACAGGTGGCTGACGCCGAGGTCGCGCAGGTAGGGCAGCAGCTCGCGCGCCGGCGCGAACCCCATCTCGCCCCCGAGCTGGAGCCGGTATGTGGCGCGGAAAGGGGGCAACCTAGTTCTCGCGGACCAGGACGATCAGCGACAGCGCGGGGACCGTCACGACCTCGCCGGCGCTCATGCTGCCCTCCACCGAGCCCTCGTCGGTACGCAGCTCGAACGTCCAGCGGCGGCCGAAGCGGCCGGGCGGGAGCTTGAACTCGACGTCCTCGTGGTCGCCGTTGAACAGCAGCAGGAACGAGTCGTCGACGACCCGCTCGCCGTGCACGTCGGGCGCCGCGATCTCCTCGCCGTTGAGGAACATCCCGACGATGTGGGCGCTCTCCCACTCGCGCTTGGTCATCCGGCGCCCGTCGGGCCGGAACCACCAGGCGTCGGGCAGGCCCGAGCCCTCGACCTCGGTGCCGTGCAGGAACTGGCGCCGGCGGAACACCGGGTGCTCGCGCCGCAGGGCGATCAGCTTGCGCGTGAACTCGAGCAGCGCCCGACCGCGCTCGTCGACGTCCCAGTCGTACCAGGAGAGCTCGTTGTCCTGGCACCAGCCGTTGTTGTTGCCCTCCTGCGTGCGGCCCATCTCGTCGCCGCCGAGGAGCATCGGCGTGCCCTGGGAGAGAAACAGCGTGGCGAGGAAGTTGCGCTTCTGGCGCTCGCGCAGCGCGATGATCGCCGGGTCGTCGGTCGGGCCCTCGACGCCGTGGTTCCACGAGCGGTTGTCGTCGGTCCCGTCGCGGTTGCCCTCCTGGTTGGCCTCGTTGTGCTTGGCGTTGTAGGCGACGAGGTCGTTGAGCGTGAAGCCGTCGTGCGCGGTGATGAAGTTGATCGACGCGAACGGCCGCCGCCCGTCGGACTCGTAGAGGTCCTGGGACCCCGTGAAGCGCGACGCGAACGCGTTCACGCCGGCCGCGCCGCGCCAGAAGTCGCGCATCGTGTCGCGGTAGATGCCGTTCCACTCCGACCACAGGACCGGGAAGTTGCCGACCTGGTAGCCGCCCGGGCCGACGTCCCACGGCTCGGCGATCAGCTTGACCTGGGAGAGGATCGGGTCCTGGTGGATGACGTCGAAGAAGCTGGCCAGGCGGTCGACGTCGTAGAGCTCGCGGGCCAGCGCGCTCGCGAGGTCGAAGCGGAAGCCGTCGACGTGACACTCGTCGACCCAGTAGCGCAGCGAGTCCATGATCAGCCGCAGGACGCTCGGGTGCAGGACGTTCAGCGAGTTCCCCGTCCCCGTGAAGTCCATGTAGAAGTGCGGGTCGTTGGGGACGAGCCGGTAGTAGCTCTTGTTGTCGACGCCCTTGAACGAGAGCATCGGGCCGAGGTGGTTGCCCTCGGCGGTGTGGTTGTAGACCACGTCGAGGATCACCTCGATGCCCGCCTGGTGCAGCGCCTTGACCATGCCCTTGAACTCGCGCACCTCCCGGCCGCGGATGCCGGTCGCCGCGTAGCCGGAGTGCGGCGCGAGGTAGCCGATCGTCGAGTAGCCCCAGTAGTTGGTGAGCCCGCGGTCGTCGAGGAACGACTCGTCGGCGATGTGGTGGATCGGCAGCAGCTCGACCGCGGTGACGCCGAGCGTGTGCAGGTGCTCGATAGCCGCCTCGGACGCCAGGCCGGCGTACGTGCCGCGCAGGTCCTCGCGCACGCCAGGGTGGCGCATCGTGAAGCCCTTGACGTGCGTCTCGTAGATCACGGTCTCGTCGAACGGCGTGTCCGGGTGGCGGTCGCCCTCCCAGTCGAAGCGGTCGTCGACGACGACCGACTTGGGGATCGCGACCGCGGAGTCCTCGTCGTCCGGCTCGAGGTCGGCCTCGTCGCCCGCGTCCGGCTCGGGGACGTACGGCAGCACGTTGGCGAGGTTCCAGCGGATCTTGCCCTCGATCGACTTCGCGTAGGGGTCGATCAGCAGCTTGGCCGGGTTGAAGCGATGGCCGGCGCGCGGGTCGTAGGGACCGTAGACGCGGTAGCCGTAGCGCTCGCCGGGCCCGACACCGGGCAGGTAGGCGTGCCAGTTGAACGCGGTGCGCTCGGAGAGCTCCACGCGCTCCTCGTTGTCGTCCTCGTCGAACAGGCACAATTCGACGCGCTCCGCGTGCTCGGAGAACAGCGAGAAGTTGGTCCCGTTCCCGTCCCAGGCCGCGCCCAGCGGGAACGGCCTGCCCGGCCAGACGGCTCTCACGGCGCTCACCCTAGTGGACCCGTCCGTCAGTTCGACGGGTTCTGGCGCGCCGAACTCCCGGACGGATCCACTAGCCGCACCAGCGCGCCCGACAGCGGCCCGAGCGCGAGATATCCCGGTTCGAGCGTCACATGCGCGGTGCCGGCCACCAGCTCGGCGGCGCCGTCGAGCGGCACGTGTGCCGGCACGCGGGAGAAGCTCGCCACCAGCACGTACGGCCCGCGGCGGACCCGCACCCAGCCGGAGTGCTCGTCGAAGTCGATCGCGTCGGCGTCGCCGGGCGGCAGCTCGCGGCGGACGCGCAGGAGCTCGGCGTAGAGCTCGCGCAGGTCCTCGGGCTCGCCCTGGCGCGTGAGCTTGGACGCCGCGAACGTCGCCGGGTCCTGCGGGTCGGGCACCTCGCGGCCGCGGAACTCGGCGAAGGCCGCGAACTCGCGCCGGCGGCCCTCGCGCGTCGCGGCCGCGATGTCCTCGTCGATGTGGTCGGAGAAGAACTGGAACGGCGCAGTCTCGCCGTACTCCTCGCCCTGGAAGACCATCGGCGTGAACGGCGACAGCAGCGTGCACACCGCCGCGAGCGGCCGCGCCTCCGCCGGCAGCCGGTCGCCGAACGCGCGGTTGCCGACCTGGTCGTGGTTCGCCGAGAAGACGACGAAGCGCTCCGGCGGCACGTCATCGGCGCGCGCGCCGAAGCGGCGGTGGCGGAACTCGGAGTAGTTCCCGTCGTGCACGTGCGGGCGGTGGAACGCCTTGGCGAGATCCGCCAGGCTGCCGAACTCGGCGTAGTAGCCCTCGTGGTCGCCGGTGAGCAGCACCCGCAGCGCGTGATGGAAGTCGTCGGCCCAGGCGGCGTCGCAACCCCAGCCGCCGCGCAGGACGTCGCGCACGACCACCGGGTCGTTGAGCCCGGACTCGGCGATCACGAAGGCGGGCGCGGTGCGGCGAGCGAGGGCGGCGACCACGTGCTCGGGGCTCGAGTCCTTGATCGCGTGCACGGCGTCGAGCCGCAGGCCGTCGAGGTGGAAGTCGCGGATCCACTGCTCGGCGCTCTGCAGTGCCCACTCGCGGACGGCGTCGGCGTGCTCGTCGTCGTAGTTGATCGCCTGGCCCCACGGCGTCTCGTAGTGCGACGTGAAGTACGGGCCGAACGCGCGCAGCGCCTGTGTGCCGGAGGCGCCGACGTGGTTGTAGACCACGTCGAGCAGCATCGCCAGACCCTCGCGGTGGGCGGCGTCGACGAGCCTCTGCAGCCCGTGCGGGCCGCCGTACGAGGACTGGGCGGCCGACGGATAGACGCCGTCGTAGCCCCAGCCATGGCGGCCGGGGAACTCGCCGACGGGCATCAGCTCGACCGCGGTGATGCCGAGCTCGCGCAGCTCGCGCAGGTGTGGGATGACGGCTTCGAACGTCTCCTCGGCGGTGAACGTGCCGACGTGCAGCTCGTAGAGCACCAGCTCGCCGACCGCGGGCGGCACCCAGTCGCCGTCGGTCCACTCGAACTCGCCGGCGTCGAGGAGCCGCGAGGGGCCGCGCAGGCCGTGCGGCTGCCAGCGCGAGCACGGGTCCGGCAGCGCGGTCCCGTCGAGCAGGTACTCGTAGTCGGCGCCCGGCGCGGCCTCGACCACGGCCTCATAGACGCCCAGCCCGGCAGGCTCGAGCGCGTGCTCGCGGCCGTCCACGCGCAGGGCCACGCGCTCCGGTCGCGGCGCCCAGACGCGGAAGCCGGCATTGCCGTCGCCGAGCGGGCGGGCGCCGAGCCGGCGCTCGAAGGGCAGGGGCCGATCGGGCATGAAGACCGCATCTTCGCGCGCGAGGGAGTGTTCAAGCGGGGCGATGATCGCGCTTCTCGCCACCGTCGCCGCGCTCGCCGCCCCCGTGACCGGCGCCGCGACCAACATCACGTCCACCGGCGCCACGCTCAACGGCACCGACGACACCGCGACGACGACACGCTTCGAGTACGGCACGAGCCCGGCGTACGGCCTCGTGACGGACGACGTGCCGGTGACCGGCGGGGAGGCGCACGCCGACGTCACCGGGCTCTCGCCGAACACCACGTACCACTTCAAGATCGCCGGCGGCAGCGACGCCACGTTCAGGACGGCGCCCAACCCGACGCCCCCCGGCATCACCGACCAGCACTCGACCGCGATCACCACCAGCAGCGCGCACCTGTCGGCAACGCTGAACCCCAACGGCGCGGCCACGACCTACTACTTCCAGTACGGGCGCAGCACGAGCTACGGCAACCGCAGCGACCGGATCACGGTGCCCGCGGGCACCGCGCCGACCGCCGTCGCCGCCGACATCAGCGGCCTACGGCCGTACACGCGCTACCACTGGCGGCTGTACGCGACCAACGCCGCCGGCAAGACGCCGGGGCGCGACCGCACGCTGCGCACCGGCCGACTGGCGACCGGCATCACGTTCTTCTCCACGCGCACCAAGGTGCAGTACGGCCGCGGCGTCACGGTCGGCGGCCGCGTGACCGGAGCGGGCATCACCGGCATGCCCGTCCGGCTCGAGCAGCAGCAGTTCCCGTTCGGCACCGGCTTCACGCCGCTCCGCACGAGCCACGTGAGCGGCGAGGGCGGCTACCTGTTCAGCATCGACCACGTCTTCGCGCTGACGCGGTACCGGGTCGTCACCGAGACGCAGACGCCGCTGACGAGCGCGGTCGTGACGGTGCGCTCCGCGCCGCGGACGACGATCGGCGAGCGCAACCTCAGCCGCAAGCGCGCGCGGATCGGCGGGAGGATCACGCCGGCGATAACGGGCGAGCTGTCGCTGCAGCGCCGGCTGGCCTCCGGCCGCTGGGCGCAGGTCAAGCACCGGACGCTGACTGCCGCCACGAGCTACCGGTTCAAGGTCTTCCGCGCCCGCAAGGTCAACCGCGCGTACCGCGTCGTCGTGCTGCCGGTGCGCGGCGCCTACGTGAAGGCGAAGAGCCGCGCGGTCATCGTCAGTCGACGTCCGGGACGAGCCAGAGGGCACCGAGCGGCGGTAGGTTGACCTCGGCCGAGAACGGCTGGCTCTGCCACGCGAGCGGGCCGGCCTCGACGCCGCCGAGGTTGCCGACGTCGGACCCCCCGTAGAACCCCGAGTCGGTGTTGACCGCCTCGCGCCAGCGGCCCGAGCGCGGCAGCCCGAGCCGGTAGCCGATGCGCGGAACCGGCGATAGGTTGGCGACGAACACGACCACGCGCTCGGAGTCGGCGCTGCGGCGGGCGAACGCCAACACGTTGTTGTCGGCGTCGTTGGCCTCGATCCACCAGAACGCCGAGCCGTCGAAGTCGGTCTCCCACAGCGCCGGCTCGGCCCGGTAGGCGTGGTTGAGGTCGCGCACCAGCGACTGCACGCCGGCGTGCTGCGGGTTCTCGAGCAGGTGCCAGTCGAGCGAGCGCTCATGGCTCCACTCGGCCTCCTGCGCCAGCTCCCCGCCCATGAACAGCAGCTTCTTGCCGGGGTGGGCCCACATGAACGCGTACAGCGAGCGCACGTTGGCGAGCTTCTGCCACTTGTCGCCCGGCATCTTGCTGAGCAGCGAGCCCTTGCCGTGCACGACCTCGTCGTGCGAGAGCGGCAGGATGAAGTTCTCGGTGAACGCGTACACGAGGCTGAACGTCAGCTCGTGGTGGTGCCAGCGCCGGTACACGGGGTCCTGCCGGAAGTAGGCCAGCGTGTCGTGCATCCAGCCCATGTTCCACTTGAAGCCGAACCCGAGCCCGCCGAGGTAGGTGGGGCGCGAGACGCCCGGCCACGCGGTCGACTCCTCTGCGGCTGAGATCGTGCCGGGCTCGCGGCCGTACACGACCTCGTTGAGCTCCGTGAGGAAGCCGACGGCGTCGAGGTCCTCGTTGCCGCCGTACTCGTTGGGCACCCACTCGCCCTCCTCGCGCGAGTAGTCGAGGTAGAGCATCGAGGCCACCGCGTCGACCCGGATGCCGTCGGCGTGGTACTCGCGCAGCCAGTACAGCGCGTTGGCGACGAGGAAGTTGCGCACCTCGTGGCGGCCGTAGTTGAAGACCAGCGTGCCCCAGTCGGGGTGGGCGCCGCGGCGCGGGTCGGCGTGCTCGTAGAGCGCGGTGCCGTCGAAGCGGGCGAGCGCGAAGTCGTCGCGCGGGAAGTGCGCCGGCACCCAGTCGAGGATCACGCCGAGCCCATTGGCGTGCAGGCGGTCGACGAACGTGCGGAAGTCGTCCGGCGAGCCGTAGCGCGGCGTCGGCGCGAAGTAGCCGGTCACCTGGTAGCCCCACGAGCCGGTGAACGGGTGCGCCATGACCGGCAGCAGCTCGATGTGCGTGAAGCCCATGTCGAGCGCGTAGGCGGACAGCTCGTCGGCGAGCTCGAGGTAGGTGAGCGAGCGGTTGCCCTCGAGCGGGTTCAGCCGCCACGAGCCGAGGTGGACCTCGTAGATCGACATCGGGCCGGCGAGCGGCTTGGACGCGGCGCGCTTCTCCAGCCAGCCGGCGTCGGTCCACGCGTGCGCCGGCTCGTGCACGACCGACGCGGTCTTCGGCGGCACCTCGGTGGCGAACGCCACCGGGTCGGCCTTCAGGCGGATCTCGCCGTCGGGCGCGAGGATCTCGAACTTGTAGCGGGCGCCGCCGTCGATGCCGGGCAGGAACAGCTCCCAGACGCCCGAGGCGCCCATCGCGCGCATCGGGTGAATGCGGCCGTCCCAGAAGTTGAAGTCGCCGACCACGGAGACCGCGCGGCCGGACGGGGCCCAGACCGCGAACGCGGTGCCGCGGACGCCGTCGACCGTGCGCACGTGCGCGCCGAGCTTGGTCCACAGCTCCTCGTGGCGGCCCTCGCCGACGAGGTGCAGGTCGAGCTCGCCGATCGTCGGCAGGAAGCGGTAGGGATCGTCGATCGTGACCGTGCCCGACTCGCCGTAGTCGACCTCGAGGCGATAGGCGAGCGGCAGCTCCGCGCCGTCGAGCACGCCCTCGAACACGCCGCCGGGATGGATCGCCTTGAGCTCCACCGGGTCGCCGGTCGCCGGCAGCGCCTTGACGGCGGACGCGTTCGGCCGGAACGCGCGGATCACCACGCCGTCGTCGGCCGCGTGGGCGCCGAGGACGTCGTGCGGGCTGGCATGCTCGCGTCGGACGAGGCGCTCGAGATCTGGTGCGGCGGCTAGGGCCATGGCGGAAGTGTGCCTACCCGGGTACGGTCATGCGGATACCCAAAGGGAGGCCCGCGTGGATTTCAAGCTCGAGCTCATTGCCGTCCCCGTTTCGGACGTGGACCGCGCGAAGTCGTTCTACACCGACCAGGCCGGATTCAACGCCGATCACGACCATACCGTCAGTGAGGATCTCCGCTTCGTGCAGCTCACGCCGCCGGGCTCGGGGTGCTCGATCTCGATCGGCAAGGGACTGGTGACCAGCGAGCCGGGCTCGTTGCAGGGGCTCCAGCTGGTGGTGTCGGACATCGGGGAGGCGCACGCGGAGCTGTCCGGCCGCGGCGTCCCCGTCAGCGAGGTCCAGAACTTCCCGTGGGGCCGCTTCGTGTTCTTCCAGGATCCGGACGGCAACGGCTGGGCGGTGCAGCAGATCGTCTCCCCGAGCTAGCGCTCACGCGAGCCCGATCCGGCCCAGCATCTGCATCAGCTCGGTGGCGGAGGCCGTCGCCCCGGCGGCGCCGGCCTCCAGCGCCCGCTCGCGGGTGCGGGCGATCGTCGGCGCCGAGCTGTAGATGAACACCGGGCTGTCGAGCCCCTGCTCGCGCGCCAGGCCGATCACCGCCATCCCGGCTTCGGGCTTGAACGTGCCGTCCTCGATGCGCCCCATGTCGGAGATGATGGCGCCGAAGCGCCCGTTGGACCCGAGCGCCGAGCCGGCCTCGGCCGTCGAGCGCGCGTGCAGGACGTTCAGGCCCTTGCCCTGCAGGGCCGCGATCTCGTAGACGTTGTTCTCGGGTGGTCGTCGACCCAAAGGATGCTGCGCGGCACGTCCTCGGCCGCCGCCGCCGGGGCCGGGGGTCGGCGCCGGGCCGTGGGCGGCGTCGACACGATCCTTCAGCGCCGCGAGTCGGCGGGTAGTCGGCGTCGAACGTCGAGCGCAGGTACTCGTACAGCGCGTGCTCACCGAGCACGGCGTCCACGTACTGCGACACCCGCAGCAGGTCCATGTCGTCGTCGACCGGGTAGCGGCTGGCGCCGGCGAGCGACTCGGCGAGCTCGCGGCCGCTGGGCAGGAACCGCCCAAGTGCCCACGGCTCGCCCTCGGGCCGGCCGCAGAGATTGGCCCCGGCGCCGAGGAACGGGACGACGCGGCCCGCGAGGATCCGGCTGGCGACGAGCCAGTAGTGATCGTCGTCGGCTTGCTGGATGCTCATACACGCAGCGCCTCGCGGGAGCCCTACCGTACAGAGGTGACCGGAGCCTCGCTCGACTTTCTTGACCAACCGAATTGCGGTCGTTTGCAGGCATGGAGCTGCACGACGGATCACTGACGCTGCGCTCGTGGCGCGAGGAGGACATCCCCGCGATCCACGCCGCCTGCCAGGACGCGGAGATCCAGCACCGGATCCCGCTGATCCCGCGCCCGTACGAGCTCGAGCACGCCCGCGCGTTCGTCGCCGACGAGATCGGCCAAGGGCCGTACCAGTTCGCGATCGAGGAGCACGGTCGGCTGGCCGGCTCGATCGCCGTGCGCGTCGACGAGGAGAGTGCGAGCGGCGACGTCGGCTACTGGTGCGCGCCCGAGGCGCGCGGCCGCGGCGTGGTCACGCGCGCGCTGCGGCGACTGTGCCGGTTCGCGTTCGACGAGCTGCACCTGCAGCGCATCGAGCTGATCGCCGACCCGGACAACACCGCTTCGCTGCGCGTGGCCGAGAAGGCCGGCTTCCGGCGCGAGGCCGTGCTGCGCTCGCACATGCTGCACCCGGACGGCAGGCGCCGCGACACGGTGCTGCTGTCGCTGCTGCCGGGCGAGCTGACCTAGCTACCCGCGCAGACCGAGCCTCCACGGCGGGAGGGTCTGGACGTCGAGGGACACGGGCTCGTCGTCCAGCGATAGCACCCGACCTATCGACACCCACTCATGGCGGTCGCGCGAGGCGCCGGCGGCGAAGACGGGCTCGGCGATCTCGACCGCACGAGGCGGCGGGGCCGCCGGCGGCATGATGGTGGTCGCCGGCTCGCGGTTCACCGCCGGTGCGCGCGGCGGGATGGGCTCCCGCACAGGCAACATCGCGCGCGGCGTCACGCCGGTGTCAATGTCCACCGCTCGAGAACGGACCTCGCGCAGTACGCGATCCCGGTCCTCCGACGCGGGGAGCCGCTCGAGCCGGTCCACTAGATCCTTCAACCGCCTGACGCGTTCCGCAGCCATTCACGCCTCCGTCTGCCGCCCGTTGGAGGGCGCCTCGGAGTGGCCGCCCAGCGGAGGACAACGTAGCGAGCGTCGACGGCTGCGAGACGCAACATCTGTCCACTCCCGCGCAGTGGGCGAGCTAGTTGGATCCTGAGGCGGCGGCCCAGCCGCCGAGCCCGAGGTACAGCAGGCCGGTGGCGCGGTGCTGGCGGCGGCGCAGCTTCGGGCGGCGGCGCAGCAGCTCGCGCAGCCGGCCCGAGCCGACCGCGTACAGCGAGTCGGACGCGAAGCCCAGCGAGACGAAGACCGTCCCGAGGATGAGCACCTGGGTCGCGGCCGGCCCGGCGTCCGGGTGGATGAACTGCGGGAACAGCGCGAGGAAGAAGAGCGCGACCTTGGGGTTGCCGAGCTCGACGAGCGCGCCCTGGCGGTAGCTGCGCCACGGCGAGCGCGCGCCGGAGACGGTGCGCGGCACGTCCGGTGCGCGCGAGCGCAGCGCGCCGATGCCGAGCCAGCACAGGTACGCGGCGCCGGCGTAGTGGATCGCCGCGAAGACCGTCTGCGAGGAGGCCAGCAGCGCCGACAGCCCCGCAGCCGTGGCGGTCACGTACACGAACGCGCCGGTCGCGCAGCCCGCCGCGCCGGCCACAGCGGCCCGCGACCCGCTCTGGATCCCGCGCGTGAGGATGTACAGGTTGCTCGGGCCGGGCACGGCCACGAACAGCGCCGCGAGCGCGGCGAAGGCGAGCAGCGTGTGGGCGGACGGCATGCCATCCACGTTACGCGATGACGCACACCGCCTTGGGATCGAGGTCCCCGACGACGATGTCGGCGACCGCGAACCCGTGCGCTGTGAGCACCGCGGCGACGCTCTCCCCGTGCTCGCGCGCGCGCCCGTCGAGCGGCTGATCGAACAGGTACAGCGCCGGCGCCAGCTCGCGGGCGCGAGGCAGCATCTCCGCCGGCCGGCGCCAGAACGCGGCGACGTGGAAGGCGAAGACCTTGTCGAACCGCTCGTCGAGCGCGACACCCTCGAACGCGCCGCACACGAACCGCGCGCGGTCGCCGAACCGCGCGTTGCGCGCCGTGGCCGCCGCGACCATCTTCGGCGACCGGTCGACGCCGACGATCGTCCCGCCGCGCTCGCACAGGAGCGTCGCGGCGACGCCGTGCCCGCAGCCGACCTCCAGCACGCGATCACCGGGCTCGACGCCCAGCACGTCAACCGCCCACTCGTGGCGCGTCATTCGCTCTCGAGCAGGCGGAGGATGCCGGCGACGGGGATCGCGACCCAGTCGGGGCGGTTGTTGAGCTCATAGCGGAGCTCGTAGACGGCCTTCTCTAGCTCGAAGACCGCCAGCAGCTGGCGGGTCGGGGCCTCGCCGGGCGGCAGCAGCGACGGCTCGACGCGCTCGAAATAGCCCTCCAGGAACGCTTCGCGCGCGCGGTCCTCCCAGTCCTCGGGCACGTCGACGCCGCGCAGAATCCGCGCGCCCGCGGTCACGTAGGAGAACGACCGCAGCATGCCCGCCACGTCGCGCAGCGGCGAGCGCTTGAGCCGCCGCTCGGGAAGTGGTCGCGCCGGCTCGCCCTCGAAGTCGAGGATCACCCAGCCGCGGTCGGACAGTATGGTCTGGCCGAGGTGGTAGTCGCCGTGCGTGCGGATCACGCGGCCGCCGGCGCCGATGTTCGACAGCAGTTGCAGCTTCTCGCGCACGTCCTGGCCGCGGCCGGCGATCGGGGCGACCGCCTCGGTCTCCGGCAGGTCGAGGAAGATCCGCTCGATTTGCTCGTCGACGTCGGCGGTGAGCAGCGAGAGCGCCTCCTGCGACGGCTGGTCGGGCGCGAAGTACGGGCTCGCGTTGTCCGAGCCCAGCACGGTGTGCAGCTCGCCGGTGACCTGGCCGAGCGCGCGCAGCCGGTCGAGCAGGCCGTCGGGATCGGTGCCGACCTCCTCGAGCGCGAGCTCCCAGCCGTCGCGCGCGCCGGCCACGTACTCCTGCAGGATCCCCAGCGTCGCGTCGATGAACCGGCCCTCGAACTCGTACCAGCCGGCCAGCGGCGCGATGTTCGGGAAGCCGCGCTCGGACAGGAAGCGCAGGAGCTCCAGCTCCGGGTTCACGCCCGGCTCCACGCGCCGGAACGCCTTCAGGATCAGCGCCTCGCCGAACACGATCGAGGAGTTGGACTGCTCGACGCCGACGGACCGCACGTCGACTGTCCCGCCCAGCTCGGCCCCGGCGGACGCCGCCCAGCGGAAGCGCAGCGTCCCCTCCTCGATGGTCTCCTGCGAGCCCGAGCGCATCCGGTGCAGCAGCTCGCGCCCGGTCGCCGGGTCGGCCAGCGCGTCGTAGATCGTCCAGCCCTCGGCCTCCCCGATCACGCGCTCGTCCCAGCCCTCGGCGACGGGGCGCAGCCCGAGCGGCACCTGGTAGGTCTCGTGCGTCCCCTCGCCGAAGCGCGCCTCGACGAGCGCGAGCGCGAGTTGCGGCGTCTCCTCGCGCAGCGGAACGCACTCCGACACCTCGACGTGCACGACCTCGCGCGCCTTGGAGCCGAACCAGCGCTGGGTGACGATCCAGTCCTGGAAGACCTGCGCGTCGAGGACCGAGATGTCAATCATCCGGCGCGTCCTCCGTGAGCTGGAACCAGTAGAAGCCGCGCGGCGCCAGCGTCAGCAG